>CALDUE010000087.1 GCA_937923485.1 uncultured Saprospiraceae bacterium | reverse complement strand
GATCTGAGCCGCACAAGGCAGCAGTTGTTGGTGATACGGTAGGTGATCCGTTCAAGGATACTTCTGGACCGAGCTTGAACATCTTGTTGAAGTTGATGAGTGTGGTTGCTCTCGTAATCGCTCCACTTATCTAAGAGCTACGCTCTTATTGTTGTGGACCGCTCCCGCGGTCTGCCGAGATAGAAAAAAGCCCCTTTTCACGGAAGTGAGGAGGGGCTTTTTTGTGGGAGGTGTGTAGTCGAAGATTGGATGCCGCGTTTTATTTCTCGAAGGGCTAAAGCCCTTTCTCGGCGTGCTTTGCACGCACAGGACCTTCGGCCCTGACAGCGAATTGCAATCCGTTTCGTGGGGTCATAAATCGTTAGCTCCGATCTATGGTTCAACTCACTCTTTAGGTGAGTTTTCTAGGCTCTAATTTTCCGCGTTTGACCCACGCTATTCTTATTCGACTGTCTAGATCCAGGCGCTTGCGCGGGGCGTTGCAGTCGCTAGGTGCGATCACTTAATATCCAATCCCTTAGCGTTGACGTAAATGTAAATCACTAGTGATGAATATTCCGTTTAGTAATACCAAGCGATATTAGACCTTAGCCAATCTACTTTTTCAAAATTGTCTTTATCGCTTGTAATTCAGCTTCTAGTTTGTCAATCTGAGCTTGCTGCGCATCGATGGTTTCTTGTTGTTCTTGCATTGCCTTCACGACAACAGGAACTAACTTATTATAGTCGATACCCATTCCTTTTCCCTCCTCACCTGAAACAGCTTCTGGGATTATTTCCTTTACCTCTTGGGCTAGGAAGCCGATCTGATTATCATTGCTATACCCACCGCTTTCTTGCGCCGAAGCTTTCCAGTTATAGGTAACGGGATTAAGAGCCTGTATTTGAGCTAATGCACCAATTTCGTATCGCTCAATATTTGTTTTTAGCGTACTGTCTGAGGATGAAATTGTACCAGTTGCAAAAATATTTCCTGCCACATGTAGCCGTTGAAAAGGTGAATTTGTTGCGATTCCAACGTTTCCATTTTCGGTGATTGTCATTCGTTCTGACTCAACACCTGCTTGCAAGGTTGTAAAAATAAGATGGCCGCTTTGGTTACTACCCACCTGTCCATAAACACCTCCAAGCTTGCGCTGATCGAAATCAGATGAAAAACTAGCATAAAGTCCTAGACCTCCCATAGCCTTGTTAAAATCTGGGGTTACAAGGTTAAAATCAGCTGTTCGAAAAGTTAGAGAAGAAATATCAACCTGTTGATTCCCACTAAAATTTGAAGAATTATTTAAATCTCGAACAGATAGCTTCTCTCTAGGATTTCCAATACCTATACCTATTCGATCACTTGAAGCATCAACACGCAAAAGGTTTACATCTCGATCTCCCTCTACTCTTAAGTCAACATTTCCGCCTGGCTCATTAAAAATTACGCCCCCGTCAATCCGCAAACGTCCAGGAGAATAAATTCCACTCGTAAATTGATTGAAATTATTCAATCTTAGCCAAGTATCATTAGTGGTTAGAGCGACTTTTCCGTTTCCTCTGAGTGTGTTATCGAACTCTACTTCACCGTTTACATTGAGCTTATTTGTATTATCAAGTGTCATTGCAACTACTCCGCCACCTGCGTTAAAAGTCCCGTTGTTATGGCCTCCTCCTCTATACCAAGCAAAGTGATTTCCCGTACGGAAATATTGAGTACTGCTTTGTACACCTATACCATAACTACTGTTCCACAAATTAAGCATTTGACGAGTAGTAGCTCCAAAATTAGCCTCACCTGAAGTAAAACTTACATCCTGAGTCCCCATCAGAAGGGTGGTTGTTGCGGTATGGTTGCCGAGGTCATCACCTAAAGCTGTTTGGGCGGCTGCCCAGCTTACTCTTCTCAGGTTGCCGCTCGCATCTGCTGTCACAAAGTAAGTATCCGTGCTACGTGTTGCTAGACTATTGATTCTAGCAGTTCCAGCAACATGTAAATCTGCTGTTGGATTATTTATACCAATACCAACATTACCACCAGGTTCTACAAAAATACCTTCCGCTCCACCAAACGTACTTATCCATGAATTTCTAGTCTGAAGGTTTTGAGTCAATCTATGGTTGCCTAAATTATCTCTAAGTGAAGCTAGACTTACTGTTTGTGAACTACCGTCTTCAATACCGACAGTAAGCGTAGTACCTGAAAAAGCAAGGTTGCGAATACTTTGATTGTCAGATAACGCGGCTAAACTAACCGATTGAGAACTACCATCTTCAATACCGACAGTAAGCGTAGTACCTGAAAAAGCAAGGTTGCGAATACTTTGATTGTCCGTATCAGTATCCGTAAACAGCGTAGCAGGTGCTACCCAACTTGCATTACCTGTTGCATCCGACTGAAGGATTCGACCGTTGGCAGCACCGTTGGTCATGGTAAAATTCGTTGTGTGGGTTCGACCAATTACTTGGAGCTCTGAATTTGGATTTGTTGTGCCAATACCAACTTCGCCATTATTGTCTCCATCTATTGTAAGCACATGTTTTGATGGCGTTGCACTTGGCGCATCAACGCCTCGATTCCACACATAGAAATCAAATGCATTTTGATTATCTCCACTAGCGTTATGACGAGTCTTAATAGCGTGCCTGTACTGTCCATTCGGTGCCCATCCAAATTCGATTTGCGAATCAAGAAATTCGTTAATTCCATTACCATTTTGAAATCTAGCTTCACCAATAACATCAAGGGCAACGGCAGGAGATGCAGTACCAATGCCTACACGATCATCAGCACCACTAACAACAAGTGTGTTCGCATCAAAATTCAAGTCAAAGTTGCCTTGCGCAACTGCGCGGTTTCCCGTCAACGTCCCATCAGTATTATAAATATTTTCAGATAAAGTGGAAGTGTTTACCTCCACCAAATCTCCATCAGCTTCAACACCAAGTAGACTTGTTGCAGATCCGGTAATCGTATTGTTACCATAGTCACTAAATCGCACAGTACCACCTTCGACGTCAAGCCGAGCATCTGGGCTGCTTGTTCCAACACCTAGATTTCCTGCCGAATTAATTCTCATGAATTCGTCAAAGGTTACATTATCTCTTGTTTGACTCCACACGAATCCGCCTGGCCCTAATCCTCTATGGTTTAGGAAGCCACTAATTCCTTGAATGGCACCTCCTACATTGGCGTCATTCCATGTTAGTTGTAAACCTTGCGCATTTGCAGTACCATTTCCAGCAATGCGAGCAGAACCAGCAACATCGAGACTCACTACGGGCGACATTGTACCAATGCCTACACGATCATCATTACCGCTAACAACTAGTGTGTTCGAATCAAAATTCAAGTCAAACGCGCCTTGTGTTACCGCGCGATTGCCAGTTAATATTCCATCGGCGTTGTAGATGTTGACCGCTAGGCCGCTTAAATCAATTGGAGTACCTCCGTTTTCAAGGCTAAGTACATTCGTGAGAGAATTATATGTCAACTCTTGGCTATCGGATATAGAAGACCTTGCTATAGTCTTTAATATGCCTGTTGTAGGGTCTACAACAATAATGTGTGTTTCTGACGAGCTACCTAAATTTAATCCTTCGATGCGTACAGGGTCAGCAGTCCCCGTAGGAACTACATGCAACGTATGTGTTGGAGAAACAACACCTATTCCTGAAAATTGGGCGAGTACTGAATTTGTACCGCAAAGAATAAAGACGAAGAGAAGGTGATGGAGCTTCATAGATGAGTGATCGGAGTTGCAATTCAAACATTCGAAGTACAACCATTGACACTACAGAAGGGGGAAGCTGTAGAATATATTAACAATGTTTATCATGCAAAATGCATACCAGCCAACCCGAATTCAAATTAAAAAATATATAATTTAAAGGTTAAAAACAAATAAATTTCCAAATAGCAACGTGCCAATTAATAATAAATTAAGCAATTAAATATTATCACCTAATACAATCCAAAAATCATTCATCTAACGCCCTGGCAACTGCTTGACTTGATTTATTTCTTCACGAAGGGCAGACACCTCTTTAAGCACCGACTTTAATTGTAGATTTTCATTTTTGAGCACTTGATTGGTTGTTTCCAATGCACTTATTCGATCATTCAATTCTTTTAAAGCACCTATAACTACGGGTGTTAGCTTGTTGTAGTCAATACCGAGACCATTGCCTTGTTCACCTACAACTGCCTCCGGTATTACACGTTGAACTTGCTGCGCGATTAGACCATACTGGAGGCCTGGCCCATATCCTTGATTCGTCTGTAGAGAATCTTTCCAAAAATAACTGACTGGTTTAAGCTTTGAGAGCAATTCCATATTCTTTTCTAATGGGAAGATTTTCTGTTTTAAGAGTGAATCTGAAGAGGTGGAAGAAGTTGTTGAGTGAATACTGCCTATAACCTGAAGGTCATAATCTGGATTGGTTGTTCCAATACCAACTCTGCCATTACGCTCAATGATCATTAGTCTTTCATCTCCTCTAAAACCGAACTCCAATCTAGAATCTGGGTTATTATTGCCTAGGTTAAAGAAACCAATGGATGCTGCATTTCCTGTAGTTACAGCTGTGCCGATGTAGCTATAGCCACTACTACCGACACCTATGTTAGAGCGAGTTACCTCCATTAAGGTAGCACCACTTCGACCAAAAACTAGAGTCGCATTATTACCAACAACATGCAGGGTTGATTCAGGATCAGTGGTACCGATACCTACCCTTCCTTGATTAGTCATCGTCATTCTAACAACTGATGCTACATTATTGAAAGTATTCGAAAATTTGAACTTATCGCTGTCGCTATTGTCGACACCGATGCTCCAAGATTGTCCACCTAAAATCCCCAAGGCTAATACTGGATCTCCTCCATCGGACCCTTGTGTACGTGCTGCAATCATTGCATCGCCATCATCACCAACAGCATCGGGATTATAGACGTATACACCATTTTGAAATGCATTATTGTTACCACTTGCTCTTATGGTCATAGGAGCAGATGGCGATATATTCACTCCTACATGACCATTTGAGGCACTAATCATCATTCCCTCTGCATCACCGTCGTTAGACAACCATTGATTTCTAGTTTGTAAATTTTGATCTAACTGATGATCACCGAGATTATCTCCAAAAGTAAGGGGGAAACTGGCCCGACTCACTCGCCTCAGATTACCACTCGCATCAGATGTCACTACAAAGTCGTCAGTAGCACGGGCAGCCATAGAAGTAATTCGTGCTGTCCCAGCCACATGTAGATCTGCTGTCGGGTCTCCAATCCCTATTCCAACATTGCCTCCACTTTCTACAAAAAGCCCTTCCGCCCCTCCAAACGTACTAATCCAAGAACCTCTTGTTTGCAGATTCTGGGTGAGTCTATGATTGCCTAGATTATCTCTCAACGAAGCTAAACTCACCGTTTGAGAGCTTCCATCTTCTATACCTACTGTGAGCGTTGTCCCTGAAAGTCCTAGATTTCGAATGCTTTGATTATCTGCCAAGGCCGCTAAACTGACCGTCTGAGAACTTCCATTCTCAATACCCACCGTAAGTGTCGTACCTGAAAAAGCAAGATTTTGGATGTTTTGGTCGTCACTGCCAGAAAATATAGTTGATGGGTTGACCCATGATGCATTTCCGCTTGCATCTGATTGTAAGACTCTTCCTGAAGCACCACCATTGGTCATAGTGAAATCTCCAGTTGTTGTACGACCAGCTACATCCAGCGTAGATGAGGGTACTGTAGTGCCTATTCCTACACGTCCTCCTGCATATCCATCTAGAGACATTACATGCTGTGTTCCAACAGTTGCACTAGCATCTATCCCAGCATCAAAAAGATAGAAATCAATGGCGTTGCCAAAGGAATCACTCCCATTATGTCTTGATTTTATAGCATGCATCAGCGTATTCTGTCCTCCTAGACCAAATTGAATTTGATTATTGGCAGAAGACGAAAAAGTGTTTCCATTACGAAAAAGCGCTGTCCCATTGACATCAAGTGTGGTTGATGGATTAATAACCCCTATACCCGTATTCTGACTAAGTCCGATGCTGATTGAGAAGCAAACCAGCCAAAAAGTTTGGAGAAGTCCTTTAAAAGACTTCACGAAAAAGCATTTGGTATACTCTTCTGTTGAGTTATTTTTCATTTTCCCATTCCACTTTTCGCAACAAGAGCACACGCTATGCTTGCTTATTGCTACAATTAAACTGTGGGGGATAATCACGTCAAGGACGTATAAGGATAATCTCCAATAACAATGCCACGTATTTACTTTTTTCCAATGTAAAAAAGAGGCCGCAAACCGCCGCTTTAAACTGCTTTCCAACAAGCCAGGCTAAGACACTTACCCACAGCCTCTTAACTTAAAAAGCTCTGCAATCAAACTGTAAATCTTTTCCAGTTTCTTCTAGAAAGTCTCACTAAAAATTAACTACAGTCTCGTATTTGCTACACCCCGTACAAGTGCACCTAAATCATTTCCTCCGAAGTTGCTCAATACCACACGTGTCTCACCACTCTCTAAACTAGAGTAGAAATAGCTACGATAGCCCGGGCGCACACCTGGTTGCTTCAGCTCTCCTTTCAAGAAAGCACTCTCAGGCATCCACTGCGCCAGATAGAATAGGTCCGTGATATTTGAGTAATACTCGGGGATGATGGTGCTTGGAAATTCAGAGAGTTGCACTTCTGCCAATGACCCTCCTGCATCACTAAATCCCGCGGCAAAACTCCCAGGAGCATTGGTCCGATCCAATACACCTGTTCGTGTCATGGTTGCTGGCTCAAGCACCAAAATCCGTATAGCTTCTGCAACGGTTGTACCCATTCGCTCAGCCAAAACAGCGGCGAGCATCTCGTAGCCTAGTTGAGAATAGTGCTCCTCTATTCCTGGTTGACTTCTGTACGTTAAGTCGCTCAATGATTGTCCTTTCGGCAAAACTTCAGGCAATCCAGCTCTGTGATCGAGTATCATGCGATAGTTAATGGTCTCACTCTGGGGAAGGTTAGGGAGGTAGTCCTTGACTGGACCATTAAGCATAATACGACCCTGATCTGCCATCCTGAAGTAGGCTGCTCGAATCAGAATATGCGCTATTTCACCTATGGGGTAGCGATAATTTGAAGAGGCATTCATGCGTTCTGGAGCGCCTTTCAATCGGTAGCTCTGCTCAAAAACCGTATCTGGAAGTGCAACTAAGACGCTTCCACTGAACTTTCCCTCCTCTGCGAGCTTATGGAAATACCTGTCATATGGTAATCCTCTGCTGGCATTTGTATAGCTGGTTTTACCGGAAGGTGAGGAACCACTATCCGCACAGAACCCCAATAAACAAGCAAATATGACTAATACAAAAGGGCTAAATCTCATGGGACGAAGATGCATAATGTGACGACGCTAAGCAATATCCGTCTAATCACAGTACGTTGCAGTAAAGTCACGGCATTGTCTAAACCACTATCTTTGACATCCGTTCTCACAGTAACGTTTTGTGCCCTAACACAAATTTTAAAACTCAAACTTCTTTCATCATGCGTACCCAGAATACGTCGGCCCTGCTGAATCAGCGCCTTACTACACCACGAGAAACCACCACTGAACGTCAAGAACGTGAGCAAAAATCGCTTAAAGTAGCTGCTCAAATGCTTGAAAACGGTTGCTGCTCAAATACAGTAGCTCGTTATACAGGACTCTCAGAAGAGACGCTTCGTAGACTATGATTTAGATTCTACTCTACAATACGCTCAGCTAAAAAGCCCATAATGTGCAAGCATTACGGGCTTTTTTATTTCGCTTACCACTTTGCAGACTGAGCAATGACCTCAAGTTGCTGCATATAGTTGCGCTTGCCTTTACTCGGCGCGAAAGTGAATACGTCGATAACAAAGAGCTTCTTTTGCTCGGGGGCAGGCAGCAGGTAGGTGAAAAATGGACCTCCTAGAAAGTCGTCCGTCATCTCCCAGATGCCTCGCGCTTCAAACGCGTACTTCCCATCAATGGTAGATACAAAAGGTAGTACAGGCAAGTCGCGATCATTGGTCGTCATATAAGAGCCTTCGGTATCACTTCGCACGGCCATCTCGCCGATTGCATTTCTATACGCTACGGCGCTATCGACAGAGATTTGATCTTCGCCCACATAAGGAACAGATGTAATAAGAATATTTTGAGTGACAACACCGAGATCTCGACGCATCCACACAAAGTTCTTCTCCGCTCTGGCAACTTTATAGTCCACAGGAATATCGATGGAGATTCCGACTAGCCTTTTAATCGAATCTGCGATCACCTCGTTGTGGCCAGACTGATAGGTGTTCGCGAGTAACATGTCCCGATCTGCAGACGTGATTCTAGCACTTGCTGCGGGATAACTCTGAGCCACAAGTTTTGCGAGTTCATCGGGACCTTCAGCAAACAGGTAGATGATGAGCTGATCGGATGCCCAGCGGTTAGTCACAATACTTGTCCCTTTGCGATAATCTTCGCGCGCGGCCAACATCTTCTCCTCTCCTAGGTCAGCAGTTACCAACCTGGTGGTCTCGCTTGTCTCGTCGTTGAGATCTGCAAGAATGACGTAAGTACGAAGCTCTTTGCGGGCAGGAAGCACATCCAAGTCGCCAGCATCAATAATATTCAAGTCGTACACTGCCTCAGGTTGCGGCATCAGCGGATACGCCTGCTGGTAGTAATAATCCAAGGAATCGGCCACAGGCCCCTTGAGCAGCGCGTCGTCGATGACGATGTTGACCCTGTTCACATTGCCGTATGCAAGCGGCTTTGAACTTAGTCCGGCAGGTGCCCCTTCACCACTGCTGCAAGATGCCAGGAAGCAAAGCAGCACGAGCGAGGAAAATACCAGAGTAGGAAATTTAGCAGAGTAGCACATAGAAAACAGACTGTGAGCGCTGGAAAGTACGCTCATCTAAACAGATGCAGCGCGTTTGAAGGCTGGCGGTTAGCATTCGCAAGATGCTAAGTAGATTCTAATTTGAACTTATTCTATGCATCCTTTCGACAAAACCCTCGTCTTTACTAGTATTACAGCGCGTTTGAACACCTCCTTGAATAGTCGAAATACTGTAATTCAAGCTAAGTGTGAGAAGGCGCTAGAAAAAAATACCTTTGTCGCCTGTTTTGGAGTCGTGGATTTACACGATTTTGAGGCGCACAATGCATGTTACGCGTATGAATAGTCACCGAAGTCACGTCCGCAACGCCTCTTGGCTGGTCTTTATCATCACCCTGATTGTATACTGGTTCAGCGTTGAGCGCGTGGGCAGCTTGTGGGATGTTGGAGAGTTTATCCTTGGAGCAGATAAGCTTCAGGTTGTCCACCCTCCTGGAGCACCGCTCTTTTTGATTGTCGGACGCATGTTCGCATGGGTCGCCAGTCTTTTCTCTGATGATCCAAGCGTTATTGCTTGGGCTGTGAACTTCCTCTCGGCAATCAGTAGCTCATTCGCTGCATTGTTTATCGCTCAAGTGACGGGCATCTTAGGAAAACTTGCCTTAGTTGGTCGTGACAAAGAAGCAACAGTGGGCGAAGGCATTGCCATTGGCATGGCAGCTTTATGTGCTGGCCTCGCAATGGGCTTTGCTACTTCGATTTGGTTTAGTGCGGTCGAAGGTGAGGTATACGCCATGTCTACCCTTTTCACGGCGATGACCTTCTGGGCAATGGTGAAATGGTATGATCTACCCAATACGGCCACAGCTGATCGCTGGATTGTCTTTGCCGTCTTTGCCACGGGCCTCTCTGTTGGAGTTCACCTTTTGAGCTTGCTCACCTTCCCTGCGCTTGCCATGTTTTACTTCTACAAGAAGTATCCAGAATCTACTGGTCTCGCAACAAAGATTGGAGCGATTACCGCCTTTGTCATCGCCTTTCTCGCTGCTGTTGTGGCGCTTGTAGCGTTCGGCCAAAAAAGCATCTTTAACATCTCCTTTTTCGGTGGAGCGGCAATCGGTTTCGCTTACCTAGGAGCCAAAGCTTTGGGAGCAAACGCAAGCCTAACCTTAAGGCGATGTGCTGGAGGTCTTACCGCGGCGATTGGCGGTGTGATTATTCTCCTGTTTGCACAGGCAGCGGTCATCAAAGGTATCCCTGCCTTATGGGCAGAGATGGAGATCATCATGGTCAATGGGCTAGGCTTGCCTTTCCATACTGGACTTATCCCAGTCATGATCATTTTCGGAGCAATGATCTTTGGTGGGTTCTTCCTTGCGGGAAAACTTAAAAGCAGAAGTATTGAGCTACTCACCATGTCAGTGCTCATGCTGGTTATTGGTTTCAGTGTCGTTGGTGTTGTAGTAATACGTGCAAACGCATCTACACCAATCAACATGAATGCGCCTACCGATGCCATGCGCCTTCAGTATTACCTCAATCGTGAGCAGTATGGAGATCGTCCATTGCTCTATGGTCCACACTTCGAAGCTCGTCCTATAAAGTATGACTCAGACGACCGTTACGGAGTGGTAGGTGATCGCTATGAAGTGATTGATGAGAAACTATCTCCAGTTTACGCAGACAAAGACAAGCTACTCTTTCCAAGGATGAGCGATGGTACACAGGGCCGCCCAGCTGTTTATCGCAATTACTGGATGGGCGGAAAACAAGGCCGGCTTTCCATGTCGGACAACCTAGCGTTCTTCGTTCGTTACCAGCTTGATTGGATGTATTGGCGCTATTTTATGTGGAACTTCTCTGGTCGTCAAAACCACGCCCAGGGCTATTACGACAACGATCCTCGCTCTGGTAATTGGATTACGGGAATAGATTTTATTGACGAGATGATTCTCGGAGTTGACCTCAGCCAACTTCCTCCAGAAGAGCGCAATGATGAAGGTCGTAATGCCTATCTCGCCTTGCCATTCATTTTTGGTTTGATCGGTGTATTCTTCCATTTACGTCGTCGACCAGAGGACTTTATGGCTGTACTGGCACTATTCGTTATTACCGGAATCGGAATCATTCTCTATACCAATCAGCCACCGAACGAGCCGCGTGAACGTGACTACGTGCAGGCTGGTGCAATCTTTATGTACTGTATCTGGATTGGGATGGGCGTGCTCGGGATATTTGATCTCCTGCGCAGACGCGCCAAGATGGAAGGACTTGTCCCTGCTGTGATTGCAGGCGCGGTCGTGCTTTCTGCGCCAGCGCTTATGGGCTTCCAAGGGTTTGATGATCACTCTCGCATGGAGCATGAGGCATCTCGCGACTATGCATCCAACTTCCTCAATTCGCTAGCCGAAAACGCGATCATCTTCACCTATGGTGATAATGATACTTACCCGCTGTGGTATGCCCAAGAGGTGGAAGGCGTCCGTACCGACGTGCGTGTAATCAACTTGAGTTTGATTGCCGTGGATTGGTATATCGACTTGCTTCGCCGCAAAGTCAATAATTCCGAGCGCATCAAGTTGACTATTCCAAGCGATAAAATGCGCGGGTATTTGAGAAATCAAATCCCTGTCAGGCCAAATAAAACGCCGATGGGAATTCAGCAGGTGCTTGCATATGTAGCTGAAGACCACCCCGTAGCGCTCGAAGGCGGACGTAAACTGGCAACCGACTTTCCTACGCAAACCGTGGTGATTCCAGTTACAGAGCAGGCTGCACGTCAATACAAATTGGTCGACGATCTTCCCGATTCTGCTCAGATCAGTCGTGTAGACATTAATCTTGCGGGCAAGTCCTACATCCTTAAAGATGATCTTGCAGTAATTGACATTCTTGGAAGTAACCTCTGGGAGCGTCCGATTTATTTCGCTGTTACCGTTCCTCAAACGAAGCTCCTCGGCCTTCGCGATTACATGCGACTTGAAGGACTAGCGCTTCGTCTTACTCCGTTCAAATCTCGTTCTGAGACTCAGTTTGGACCGATGGGCGCTGGACGTGTAGATGTAGATCGTGTTTTCTCAAACATCACAGAGAAATACAAGTTCGGCAACTTTGACACAGAAGATCTATTTGTAGATCCGAGTTACACACCTAGTGTGCAATCGATGCAATTCGTGATGCTACGCACCATGATGGCCTTACAAGATAAGAACGATAAGGAGCGTGCTGGAGAACTTGCGAGACTTTACTTCGAGGCGTTCCCTCACATGAATTTCCCATTCGATTACAATACGCTTTCGCCTATTCAAGTGCTCTTAGCTACTGGTAACAATGAGGAAGCAAAAGTGCACATCGAAACACTTGCTGAATCGATTGCTGAATGGGAAGACTTTTATGCTACCCAAGATCCTTTACTACTTCAACAAGGAAAACCACTAGGATCGGATGCACAACAGGCACGCGCAACGATAGGCGCTATTCAACAGGCTGCAGCAAGCTTGGGCGACCCTGCTTTCACAAACAAGATTAATTCGATACTTGGAGAAGGAGCAGCGGCACCTGTACCGAGCGGTCAAGGCCCATCTTAATTACCTTTAAACCTGCTACCCATGCCTCTACCAAGTTCAATCATTATCGGATCTGATCATGCTGGCTTTCAGTTGAAAGAAGAAGTAAAAACTCGTCTCATTGAACTTGGTATTCAGGTTGAAGATGTTGGAACGCACAGTGAGGAATCTGTCGATTACCCTGATTTCGTACATCCAGTTGCCAGCGCTGTTGAAGCCGGGAAGTTCCCAATGGGAGTGGTTGTTTGCGGTAGTGGTCAGGGTGCTTCCATGACTGCCAACAAACACCAAGACATACGTTGTGCACTTTGTTGGACTCCCGAAATTGGCGCCTTAGCGAGGCAGCACAACAATGCCAATATCCTCAGTTTAGCTGAGCGATTCACTACTACTGAGGATGCAATGGCCATTCTTGATGCCTTTTTAAATACCGAATTTGAAGGTGGCAGACATGCACGACGCGTCAACAAAATTACCTGTTCCTAGGCCATTTTCTACTGGTCAATCTCTGATTCTTCCCTGACTTTTATTCATGGATGCAAGCGTTAGCTTCGCCATCTATGAACAGATTGATTTATGTCGTCCTCCTCAGTCTTGTCGGGCAGATTGTTTTGGCGCAAGCAGAAACTGAGCAAATAGTTACGCGGCCCATCGACACCATGGGCTTGAGCACTGGTAAGAAGTGGGCAGAAACGATAACCGCAGCCGAGCTTCGCACCCATGCTTTCATACTCGCCTCCGACAGCCTGCAAGGCCGTGAGACGGGTACTGCGGGGCAGATCATGGCCGCAAATTATCTTTCTGAAGAGATGGCGAAATTGAATCTGCCTCGCATCGTGAACAATGATTCCTACGAACAGAAAATCGCCTTTGAAAGATCTTCATGGGACAAGGTGCGCTTTTCTATAACAGGCACCGCATACAAGCACCTTCGTGACTTCTACGGATTCCCAAGTGAGGCATCTGAATTTGAGTCCGATATGGCTGATGTTGTTTTCCTTGGCTACGGAATCGACACGGATAAGTACTCTGATTACAAAGACGCTGGAGATTTGCGCGGAAAAGTAATTGTTGTGCTGGCTGGAGAGCCTTTCGGCAAAAAGGGTATCTCCCAAGTTACAGGCACCGCTGATACGAGTGACTGGTCTTCGGAGCTTTCGCTAAAACGTATCGCTGCACAAAAGCGCGGCGTAGCTGTACTCATGGTTGTAGAGCCTGAACTTCAACGCCAAATTGCACAAGTTCGCAACAAGATAATTGACAACAGTTTGAAACTGGCTGACCCCAACAAAGCCGAACGTTCAGACCTCCCAACCGTTCTGCATATATCCCCAAAAGTGTTCCGCGATCTGATTGGCAAGGACACCAAGCAAGTTGTCAAAGTGCGCAAGCGAATGGCGAAAAAAGGAGTCTCTAAGCCCACCATGCTTAACCCTATGCTCGAGCTTGAATTGAAGCCACGCAACTTCTTTCTCGATGGGTCGAACGTGTTGGGCTACATCAGAGGTAGTGACCCTCAATTAGCTGATGAAGTAGTGGTGATTTCAGCACACTACGACCATCTTGGCAAGCGAAACGACGACGTGTTTAACGGTGCTGATGACAATGCTTCTGGGACCAGTACGGTCCTTGAAATTAGCCAGGCAATGGCCTCGGCGGCAGCAAATGGCGAAGGGCCTCGTCGCTCTGTACTTACACTTTTCGTGAGCGGTGAAGAGAAAGGCCTCCTCGGTAGTGAGTTCTATGCTGCTAACCCGATTTTCCCAATGGAGAATACCGTAGCAGACATCAACATCGACATGATCGGCCGCTATGATGAAGCGCACGCTGATTCAAGTGCGTACATCTATGTGATTGGAGCTGGACGCATTAGCCCAGACCTCGATGCGGTGACACGTTCAATGAATGACCAATATGCTAAGCTCGACTTAGACTATACGTTCGACGCAGATGATGATCCAAATCGTTTTTACTATCGAAGTGATCACTACAATTTTGCTAAAAATGGCGTTCCTTCTGTGTTCTTTTTCTCTGGAGTACATCCAGATTACCACAGAACTACAGATACGCCAGATAAACTTGACTACGACAAGATGGAGCTCGTCGGTCGCAATGCTTTCCTGATTGCTTGGAACTTGGCGAATCGCGACGGGGACTTGAATAGAAAGTAGTTGCTCGTAACTACCACATTAAAAACGCCCCGCCTGATCGTGAGATCTAGCGGGGCGTTTTAGGTTTTAGCGAAAGCTAAACTGTCCTAGAAAACAACAGCATACTTAAGAAGCAACTGCTGTGTAATAGAAGCACGCTTTCCAAGATCCTTCGTTCCGTCAGGATTTAGTCTTACACCACCTACCTGGTCGTAGTCAGTGACTTGAACTTGAATATCGTCATCATAAAGAAGGATAGTGTTCAGGGTAAGCGTAAGTCCTTTGAAGATCTCGAATCCTACCTCATTACGCCAGTCGACATCAATGTTTTGTGGATTGTTGAGGTAGTTACTAAATAGACTTAGTGAACTCTTGAACAAGAGACGATCGTCTGTTAGGTAAGTATTCGTGTAGTTCGCTACGAGTGTAGCACCAAACTGACGTAGTGCCTTGTCTCCTTCATTATCTGGATCGAGGAAATCATAAAGAGGAAGAGCAGCGATGTCATCATCAAGAACGAAAATGGTCTTGAAAGATGCAGGAGAGAGCAATGCATCAAAGTGATCATCTGGACGGTAAGTGATACCTGGACTTAAGGTAAAAGTTCCTGAACTTAAGAATTGCGCGATTGGTACACCAGCGTTGGTTGCGTCGATCTGCTTGAGCAGGTTACGGCCAGCTGCGTCTGCATAGGTAGGTGTGAGCTGCGTAAGGAAGGTAGACTGCGCACCGTAACCCCAAGGGCTATCTGCGTTGAACTTCATACCCCATTGTGAGGCAAAGCGAAGTTCGTCTGCAGACTTTTGCCATGGCACAGTGATCGTTGAATTTGGTGCGACGATTCCGCCTCCCAAACGCTGGAGTGCCATGTTGAGTGATGCATCGTTGTCCCAGTTCATGAGACCTCGCTTCAAACGAGCAAACGTTTGCAGGTTAAGTCCTACACCGACTCGGTTTTCACCAGAACCAATACGTGGGTTGAATTGCAAAAGCTGTCCAAGGTCGGCTCCAAAGCTCGCACCATATGACCAGCCTTCCGGTTGCACTTCTTCAGCATCATCCTGTGCATAGGAGGTAAGTGAGAAGGCAAATACTGCCGCAAGGCATAGTAGAAAAGTATTCAGTTTCATGCTGTTGAGTTTAGTCTCAGGAACACCTCTAGTTTTTGTGGGTGTTACTAGTGTAAGTTTAGTTGGGGTTAGCAAATGTATTGCGATAAATCACTATACAAGTGCAAATGAATTGTTACGATCTTGAACGTTGCTCTAGGAAAATATCGCTCCCTGGAGCTCGAGCAATTACGAGAACTGTTTCTGATTGAAGTTTGCTGAGAGGAACAATGAGAAGTTGCTCATCTACTTTGAGGGTGAAACTTGCTCGATCGATAGAGAGAACGATGCCCTCATTTCCTTCGATGCGAATAGTGTCACCTGGATTTATTTTTCCTCGGTTATAAAACTGAGCTAGGAAACCACCTAAGAGTGGTTTTGCCGCAAGGCCATAGGCTAATGCAAAAGCAAACGCAAGTGCACCAAGCAGAATTGAAAGGTTTGCAATGATGAAGCTTGTTTCAATTTGTGCCTGACTTAAAGCACTAATCAGTACTGAAACCAACACAAACCAAAAAACAATAGAGCCGACCATCCCTGCAGCGGGAATGGCAAATGATCGACAGGTAACGACCACAAAACCTTTGAGCACATCAGCGAAGATGACACCTACTATCAAGATAATGATCGCAGCTATCAAGTCTGGAATGTATGCGATGGCCGAACTTACGAGGTTACTTACCACAGGCATTCCTAGAATATCTGTAGCTGCGACTAAAACCACGAGCATCAAAAAGTAGTAAAGTACTTGGGACATCAGCGTCGACAAACTGATCTGTATGTCAGAATCAGCGACGACATCTATGGACTGCAACCTTTCTCCCAATTTATCTATCCCAATAACCTTCAACAATTTTTTGACCATTGTTGTAAGTAGCCTGGCAAGGATATAACCAACCAATAGGATGAGCATCGCCCCAAACAGGCTGGGAACGAACGCGATTAAATTTGATATGAGTTGTTGTAGTGCTTCCATTTTGGGGGGTGAGATTGACTTTAGACTATTCTTTTAAGTCTGATTTCTGATTGGGGTCGGACTCTTTGGCTCCAAGATTAAATTTGCTTACGCCTACGATTGCGGAGACAAATAGCTCCACGAGCGAACCTAGGAATTCGTTACGACGAATTGCACCTCTAATAGGATTGAAGTCTGGTTTGTGCTTCTCCTCGTTTTCTTGCCTAAGGAGGTCCCAGCCTGACTCCCTTTTTGGCGGTTTAACTTCCTTGCTCACTATGCGTAGGCTTTATGACCTGAATTCCAGACGTCATAGATCTTCTTGGCACGTTGACGTGCTCGCTTGAGTCGCATTTTTGTAGCAGATTCTTGCAGTCCCATTTGAACAGCAATTTCCTTGACCGACATCTCGTCCATGTACATGAGGACAAGCGCGGCGCGATCTAGCTCAGAGAGGTTGTCAAGTATGTGTCGAATCGCTAGGGGAGATTGATCTTGTAACCAATCAGATTCTTCAACCACATCTTCGATATCCGTTTCCGGCATATCTCCAACTTTTCCTCGAAGTCTTTTCCGTTTTCTTAAAAGGTCTATGCAGTAATTATTTGTGATTGTAAATAACCAAGTTCCGAATTTCGAATCTTGACGGAAGCTTCCAATCCGCATCAACACTTTTTCGAAAATATCCTGAACTGCATCTGCAGCCTCGGCTTCGTTGTTGAGCATCGTGATACACTTCCCGTAAACTTTAGGACTGTATCGACGATACAGCTCCCCGAAATATCTATCTCCTCGAGAAACAAGGTACATTTCAACCAATTCAGAATCCTCCATGTCGGAGAATCCGAGAGCTTGAAGCGCAAGGTGTAGAGAGAGAAGCATGATTTCGTTTGGTTAGACGGAAATTGTGATCAATGGTCACATTTTCTTTGAACTTGGCAGTGTTTTACAACATCAAATCTTAGACCCTTTAAAGCAAGGATACGCACATTCTTCGTACGTCAAACCGTTATCTTTTGTTTTCAGACTGATGCTCTAAGATAAGCAAAAGAGCATGAATTAACCACCTGTGATTGGAGAGTAGACTTCAGTTTTTCAAGAGAGGCTTAGAGCAAACTATTGATCAACTCTTCTTACCCCAAAAAAAGAGGTAGACCGTTTAATAACGATCTACCTCAGCCCTAACCAAATAAAACCAAAAATCTTGAGTAGCCTACTTCAAGAAGTAGGCAAGAATCCGTTTCATTGGAATGTCAAAACTACTTTGGAAAAGTCGTGAATTCACCAAAATTGAAGATAAAACACCTTTCAAGGAAGACCTTGACGTACTTAATACACTAAGCCCCAATTATCCTAGCTATTTACATTTAGTGTCCAACTTTATTGCACAAATTCATCAACTCACAGCATACTATTCTGAATCTCACAATGGTATTATCTGCCCAGCCTTACAAAATCGGGGGTACCAACGGTGAATTTGAAGGTTTTGCTGCAAGACCGTTATGCTATATGCTTAGAAAAAGCCAATTTCGGTGTTGGCGACCTGATGCACGAGAGATTGTGGAGTGGCTACTCACTGTTGACACGAGGGATTATCGCAGTAGTTAAAGCGTCGAGGCATACATAGATAAAGTCATCAATTCCTTAGTCCATCTCTACGCTCGTTGATCTATCGTCTTGCTCTTAGGCAAAAAAATTATTGCATGAGAAGAAATTGAGAAAATATCTCGACTAGCTTCGCGATCGATGTCTCAACCAGTAGAGCTACACGGAAGGCTATTCCACCCCTTTATTTCGGACAAACGGATTCTTGAGCGCACCAAAGAGCTCGCCGCAGAGCTCAATGCCGTGGTTGGCCTCGAGACACCACTTGCCCTTGGGATATTAAATGGAGCGATCCTGTTTCATTCTGACCTTATCAGAGCTTTTGACTTTAGTGTTGAAGTTGCTTACCTGCGTACGCGCAGTTACAGCGGCATGAAGAGTTCAGGCAAGGTTGAAATAGAGTGGCCCGATGATCTTTCCGTAACTGGCAGACACGTCGTGCTCGTTGAAGACATCGTTGACAGCGGACGTACACTAGTCGCACTGACCGAAGAACTGCTAAAACGTGGCGCCGCGCGGGTTACGAGTGTTGTTCTTCTCGACAAGCCCGAAGCCCGAGTGGTGCCTTATAAACCAGACTTTAGTGGCTTTGAGATTCCAAACGCATTTGTGATCGGCTATGGCCTTGACTTTGATGGCTTGGGGCGAAACCTCTCTTCAATCTACCAAGTAGTGGAGCAATAGCTCAGAGGAAGAATTAGCGCTCATCGAAAGGGTGGCTACGTTGATCGAAAGTACACGAAGGACCTCAATCTACGACGTACTTTCGAATTTCATGGGTATCGAAACCATTCGTCAGGCTTTTTCAGCATTGCGCGCCAATTGGGTGCGTAGCATACTCACGTTGATGATCATCGCCTTCGGAATCATGGCTGTGATAGGCATGATCACCGCAATCAACTCCGCGATTTATAGCCTAAACGAGAATTTCTCTACGCTTGGCGCAAACAGCATTGAAATTAGGGCCAAAAATGCCAACCTTAGAGGACGCCGAAATGGTAGGTCAGAAAAAGCAGCTGATGCGATTAGTTACAAGGAAGCAAAGACCTTCGAGGAGCTCTACCAAAAGTCTGGAACAGTTGCGCTAGAAATGCAAATTTCTAGAAGCGGGATCGTATCTGCAAACGGTAAAGAGACTAACCCCATTACTAAACTCCACGGGGCTGATGCGGACTACGTCCGTGTCAAAGCTTTTGAGATTGAAGATGGCCGCAGTTTTTCAAGCATTGAGGTGGAACGAGGCAGCATGGTGGCTGTTATCGGAGCAGATCTCGTCAAAACGCTCTTCGATGGGAAAAACGAGAGAGCGCTAGGCAAAACCATTTCCGTCGGACCTTTGCGCCTCGAAGTTATCGGCGTATTTGAGAGTAAGGGCCAAAGCCAAGGTGATGACGCCGACAATATGGTCTTGATGCCAATTCAAACGGCACGTCGTGCCTACGGGACGGCCAAAACTCAATACTACGTCTACATTCAGCTGTCTACGGCTGCAGACCTTGATCAAGCTGTTTCGGCAGCGACTGGCGCTATGCGTATTGCGAGAGAACTCAAAGCGACCGAAGACAACGATTTTGAGATCGTGACGAGCGATTCGCTTTTGGACGACTTACGTGAAAACACCTTCATGCTTCAAGTTGGGGCAATGGCTATTGGTGCGATGACCTTGTTCGGCGCGGCAATAGGATTGATGAATATCATGCTTGTTAGCGTTACCGAGCGAACCCGTGAGATTGGAATTGCCAAAGCACTTGGGGCTTCACGTTCAAGCATCATGTATCAGTTTTTGACCGAAGCGATCGTAATCACTCAAATTGGAGGAGTGGTTGGGATCATCATCGGCATTTTGGTTGGCAATGTCCTCATCCTCTTCACGGGTGGCTCATTTGTTGTGCCTTGGAATTGGGTGGTCGGCAGCTTTTTCGTCTGCTTTCTCACAGGCCTTTTCAGTGGACTTTATCCTGCTTACAAGGCTTCGCGGCTCGACCCAATCGAGTCTCTTCGATACGAATAGTGCATCTGAAGCGACAGGTTCATTTACTGCCTTACTACGGCTTAGGTTAGCGGCTCATTACCAGTATGCGTCGAGTATTTGCTTCAAATTTGATTTTGTTGCTAGCGATCAATGCGATCGTCAAGCCACTGTATCTATTTGGTATTGATCTGGGCGTACAAAATGCCGTCGGGACGGATGAGTACGGCATGTACATGACCTGGTTCAGTTTTGCCTTTCTGTTTGGTGTGATTTACGACCTCGGATTACAGAACTACAATGCTGTCACCTTAGCAAAAACACCTGAATTACTTCGTCAGCGTCTGCCTCTTATGCTTTCGCTAAAACTTGCCCTCTCGCTAGTCTACGCGCTTGTGGTTTTGGCGGCAGCTTACTTCTTAGATGCCAACGTGAGAGAACTCCAACTGGTCTCACTGGCAGTTGTCTACCATGCCTGTTTGAGCATTCTGCAGTTACTGCGCACCAACCTTGGCGCGCAAGGAAGTTATCAATTTAATAGTGTAGTAAGCGTTGTTGATCGACTGCTGCTCATCCTCGTCGTCGGATCACTTCTTCTCAATCCTGCGTGGCATGACTGGGTTACCATTGAGCTATTCTTCGTCGCCCAAATTATCGCGCTGCTCATAACCATCGGAGTAGCCATTTCAGGAACCTATCTATCTGAGGGGCAAAGATGGTGGTCCACCGATAGTCTTGAAGTCGGAAGTCTTCTCAAACAATCACTACCCTATGGTTTAGGCTTGCTACTCAGCACCGTATTTACGAGGATAGACATGGTGATGCTTGAGCAAATGCTAGAGGAAGGCTACCATACTACTGGGGTATATGCGGCGTCGTTTCGCCTACTCGATGGCGTAAATATGGTGGGATACATGTTTGCCACCCTACTTATCCCAATGTTGAGCAAGTTGGTTGAAGCGAAAGCTCCTGCAAGACCTCTCCTCCAACAAGCCGCAGGCTACATGGCGGCATTTAGTGTTGGGGTTGCTGTGTTTACCATGTTCAATGCAGATGAAATCATGGCCTTGTTGTATAAAGATTCGACAAGTGACTGGAGTGTCGTTTTGCAATGGCTTATTTGGGCCTCTGTGAGTATCGGACTGACCTACGTCTACGGAAGTTTTTTGCTTTCACACCAAAAAATCGCTGCCATCAATTGGATGTTCTTTGCTGGGCTAGTGCTCAACATTGTCCTCAACTACTTGCTCATTCCTACGCATGGTGCCCTCGGTGCAGCCATTGCGACGGTGGCAACTCAAGGCTTGGTAGTTAGCTTACAATGGTGGCTTAGCTTACGTATTTTGAAAAATGAACCGTCCTCGGGTCGCTGGTGGTCTCTACCGCTCTATTTGATTGGATGCCTACTCGTTGGCTATGGAATTCATCTAGTGGGCTTCGGTCTTGTGCTCGCCCTACTTTTACAAATTTCCGCTTGCCTCGCGCTTGGATTCGCTACGGGTTTGCTTGCTGATATTTTTGCATTGCTCAAAAGCCGCGTTGCTGAATCATAAACGTTCAAGAGATAGTCAATGTAAGGAGAGCAGTTTGACTTTCGGAATCAAGTATTCATAGCTTTGCTGGCAATATGGAGATTCAGCTCTGAGTTTCTTAAATCCCTACCAACATCGGACTATGTTTGTAGCACGTTAATACTCTTCCATGCGGCAACGCGAAAACCTGCTCGATGTCATCGGGCTTTTACTCAAAAGGCGAAAACTTCTCTTGGGCATTACAGCTGCTGCGGCTGTGCTCAGCATCATCGTATCGCTTCTTCTTCCTGTTTACTACAAGGCTAGTACAACCTTTCTGGCTGCCAGTCCTGACTTGACCAACCCTTCAAAGTTGTTTGGAGACAAGGAAGTCTCTGTTTATGGGACAGGCAACGATATTGAGCGATTGATGGGGATTGCAACATCAGAGGAGACGTTGAGCTTCTTGATTGACTCGTTCAACTTGATGGAAGTCTATGACATCGATCCAGAAAGTAGACGAGCACGAAACGACGTTAGAGAGGCACTTTCAGACCTCTATTCAGTAAAACGAACACAGTACGACGCGGTTGAAATTGCCGTAGAAGACGAAGAGCCTATCCGTGCGGCCAACATGGCCAATGCCGCGAGAGATCAAGTATCGAGCGTCATCAGAGGAGTAACCAGCAATGGACAGGCTGACATGGCCAACATGTACAACAATTCCATCGCAATGAAGAAGAAGCGCCTCGGTGAGGTTCAAGATTCATTACAGGTTCTTACAAACCTCTACGGCATTGTTGATGTCCAATCTCAAAGAGAATCGCTGTCTGGCCTTCTCGGTCTTACAGAACGTAACCTTACCTCGGACAGTGTTAAACTCAGTCGACTAAAAAATCTTCGGGTTGGATCACGTCTGAGAGATAGCCTGAAAGTCATGGAGGCTCGTATTGAGGCGCAAAGAAGTACACGCATACAGCTTCTCGACCAGCTCAACACCTTTGCGGCCGTAAGCGGTACTGTCGAATCGCTCCAAACCGAACTCGACATTTTAAGTAAACAGCTTGCCTACGACCTAGAGCGTCTTCGTCAATTTGAAACAATGGGCTCTAGTAACGGACCTGTTATTCACTTGCTCGATATCGCCTACGTTCCCGACCGAAAATCCCGACCTGTCCGATCGCTAATTGTTGTTGGATCTACGCTCGCGGCTTTCTTATTTGCCGCACTCGGAATTCTCCTTATCGACACGTACAAAGACGTTGAGTGGAAGCAGTACTTCACAGACTAAGCTCCACAGCTAAGACGCAGCCCTTGCTATGGGGCTTCCTC
>CALDUE010000086.1 GCA_937923485.1 uncultured Saprospiraceae bacterium | reverse complement strand
AACTCGAGTCCGGCAGCGGTCGAGTACATGAAGTCTCTTCCTGAGTATCTCACTTTTGAACTGGCTCCTTCCTCACCTTCAAATCTTAATGACGATCAAAACTTGACGACCGCCCCACTCACTCCCCAAAGGGAAGAACCCGGTCGTAAAGTTTTGGTACTTCATGGCAACTACGAGGCAACGTCTGAATTTGTGTGGCGTAGTTCTAGTTGGAAGGAATCAAAGGCACCAGCTTTCGCCAAAACAGGGGCTGACATGATAGTGAGTGGTCACTCAGGTCTTCCTTTCGCACACGAGGTTCAAGATAAACTTTGGCTCAACTCAGGAGCGCTCGGTATGCCTGCCAACGATGGCACACAACGTGTTTGGTGTGCGACCTTGAATACAAAAGAAGGCTCGTTGGACGTTAACTTCCATGGGCTTGAATACGATTACAAAGCGGCGAGACGAAAGATGCTCGACAATCCGCTGCCTAAGTCCTATGCACTCACGCTCGACAATGGGCTGTGGGACAACACCGAAATCATGCTGGAGCGTGAGGCACGGTGGACAGGTTTTGCGCTAGACGCAGCTCAACTTAAAAGAGAAGCAAGCGGTGCGCCTAGCGAACCGACGACGCCAACGGGCGAAAAGAAAAAACGTATGGAAAAGCAATATTTCGATCCGAAGGATCTCAAGAAATTCGGTCGAATAAACGAGCACCAGCCTGAGATGGGTAAGCAGTTTTTCGAGTGGTATGAGAATGCCACCTATGGAGAGACCGCATTGACGGCGCGCGAAAAAGCCCTGATTGCTTTGGCGGTAAGTCACTCCATCGCATGCCCGTGGTGTGTCGATTCGTTTACCACCAACTGTCTCGAAAACGGAGCCGACGAGGAGCAAATGATGGAAGCGGTGCATGTTGCTGCTGCTATCAAAGCAGGCTCAACGTTGATTTCGAGTGTTCAAATGATCAAACAAGCTGAGAAGCTTGGGATGTAACTTGCATTAAACTAATTAATGATGGCTGACCAAACGAAAGAACCAAAGGTGCCGTACTACGCCAATCCGATTGATAGGATAGTACGGGTGCCGGGCGTTTGTGGAGGTGTTCCAGTGGTTAGAGGACTACGGATGCCAGTCTATGTTGTTTTAGGAATGATAGCCTCTGGAGATGATTGGGATGAGTTAATCGAAGAAGGTTTCCCCTTTTTGGAGCGCGAAGATTTTGTAGCATGTCTTCAGTATGCTGCTAGACAAGCTGAGTTTGGTTATGTAGATCTAAACATATCCAAATCATGAAGTTTATCTGTGACATAAACATAGATAAGCGAATCTCACGAAAACTTGCACAAGCTGGACACGAGTCTGTTCACGCCTCTGATCTTTTCCCAGATAGAACAAGTGATCTCAAAATAAGCGAATGGGCAGATGCCCATGAAACTATTGTAATAACAAGAGACAAGGATTTTGAAAATAGTTGGGTCATCAGTCATCACCCTAAAAAGGTCATCCTATTATCTTCTTACGAAAGCAAACAAGAAAATCTTTTAAAAGCTATCGTTGTGTTCTTACCAGCACTTGAAGTCTACACAAAGAGATTTGGAGAATGCTTCTTTTTCAAATACACCCCAGACAACGTTTGGTTATTTAGGAATCCTTCTGACTAATGAAGATTGAACCTAATTAACCTCTACCATCTTACCCTACTACACCATGGCAATTAAGCAACGCACAAAATCACTTACCGCACGCGGATCCGACATGTCGGATACAATGGTGCAATTACAAGTACTCTCAGGCAAAGACATCGATGACGCTAAGTTTGAGCCGTTTGGCAAAAAGCTCGGCACGATGGGCTATGCCCCTCTTACCGCAACGAAGGTTGAAGTATTCCAGCTCAACATTGGAAAGCTCTGTAACCAGACCTGCGCGCACTGTCACGTGGATGCAGGACCGGACAAGCGCGTAGAGAACATGGATCGCCCTACGCTAGAGCGTTGTCTTGAGATCATCGCGGCTACGCCAACGATTCGTCTTGTAGACATCACTGGTGGTGCACCTGAAATGAATGCACACTTCCGCTGGTTTGTGGAAGAGTGTACCAAGCTCGGCAAGGAGGTCATCAACCGTTGCAACCTGACCATCATCAGGGCCAACAAGAAGTACCACGACCTTCCAGAGTTCTTTAAGAAGCACAAGGTGCACGTCGTTTCAAGTCTACCGTACTTCTCTGCGAAGAAGACAGACTCTCAGCGTGGTGATGGTGTGTTTGAGGATTCAATCAAGGCGCTCCAGATGCTCAATGAAGTCGGCTACGGGATGCCAGGTACAGGACTCAAGCTTGACTTGGTCTTCAACCCTTCTGGCGCATACTTACCAGGCGATCAAAAGACGCTAGAAGCAGAATTCAAGCGTCAGTTGTCCCGTAAGTACGACATCGAGTTCAACGAGCTTTATGCGATCACCAACCTGCCTGTTTCTCGCTTCCTAGATTACCTCGTCGAGAGTGGCAACTACGCGGAGTACATGGAGAAACTTGTCGGTGCATTCAATCC
>CALDUE010000085.1 GCA_937923485.1 uncultured Saprospiraceae bacterium | reverse complement strand
TTCAGCTCCATGCGCAAGAAATCGCTGTCGCCAGTCCACTAATGGACTTAGTTCTTGAATCGCCTTCTGACGTGACTCCAATTGCATGATGTCTTGCAAAGGTGTTTGCATAAAAGACGCAAGCGCATGTTGGCCAACAAGCGAGCTTGTCTGGTTGGTCAATTGGAATACCGACTTGGAACCAAAGACATCTAAATCACCTGTGTAGGGATGAGAAAAGTCGGCATATTGCTCACCTCCGTCTACTTGAGAGAAGTCGTAGTCTAAAGCTAAAAGTTCTCGCTCGTTCAACTGTACGATGCGCTCAAAAAGTAGTTTTTGCGCGTCAAGTTTCTGCTGCCTGCCAACAAGTTGATTGAAACCAATGAGCCCTAGAACCACTACAAGTATCCCAGCAAATGCATGCACCTCTACACCCGCTAAGATTGCAAGTGCGACGAGCAGAAAAAACGAGACAAGTCGCACAACGCTGAGGCGAGAAGCTTTGCTTCCAGCTTGCTTGGCGGCGATGCTTGCTTGGTCTTTGGCTCGGGTAAAAGCTTGGGAGGGAGAGGGTTTCAAAGGTTTCTTTTCGTTGTAATGACGAACCATCAGATCTTACGAGTTACTAAACTGACAGTGAAATATCGTATCTACGTCCAATTAGCTTGTATGGTCGATCTGACGGTCCAGTAGGTATCTGAGAGTTCTATAGGTTCTCATCAGCAAAGCTGCCAAGCATTGCCAACCATAGCTCCTGCAGTTTCTCTCCGCCTGTTTTGGCAACTTCAAGGACTTGCTCAACGGTCGTCTCGCATAGATTCCCTACGTCGTGGCACTCATTGCTCACAAGACTGGTAACGAGGACGGGTACACGCATGTGATTTGTGACCAACACCTCTTGAACGGTGCTCATCCCTACCAAATCACCGCCAATAGTTCTAAGCATCTTATACTCGGCAGCAGTCTCCAAGTTCGGACCTTGAAGTCCGACATAGACCCCTTGATGCGCAATCATTTTCATTTTGCTCATCGTGCTACTAGCAAGTTCGCGCAGCTTACGATCGTATGCATTGGTGAGATCTGGGAAGCGAATGCCTATGCGGTCATCGTTAGGCCCTCGGAGCGGATTGTCAGGCTGCATGTTGATGTGATCCTTCACGATCACCACATGTCCAGCCTGATATTGCGGGTTCACGCTTCCTGCAACATTCGAAATGAATATTCGCTCGATACCAAGGTGACACAGTAAGCGCGTCGGGAAGGTGAGTTCCTTGGCAGAATACCCTTCGTAGTAGTGGAATCTGCCGTTCAACACAATCACAGCTTCGCCAGCGAGGTGACCCATGAGCAGTGATCCTTCATGCCCCTGAACCGTACTTTCTGGGAAGTGTGGAATAGTAGCGTAGTCCCACTTTTTGTGCAGCTCGATTTTATCAACCAAACCGCCAAGTCCTGTCCCGAGAATTAAGCCTGTTTTTGGCTTAAAATCCGTATGCGAGCGCAGGTATTCAGCAGCATCATTAAGCTGATCAAATAGAGATGACGTTTGCGGTTTCATTGCCGCAAGGTAGGAATTGCCAGCAGCTGATTAGTATGCCAGCATGCTATTAATCGCCGCAGCTACTTTATCCTTATTCGGCAAGTAAGCCTGCTCTTGATTCCAGTTGAGCGGAGTCGCAGGTATCTCTTCACTTCCCAAGGTTCGCACAGGGGCATCGAGGTGCGTGAAACAGGTTTCCTGTATGCGCCCCGCGAGTGCTTGCGCGAAGGAATGCCTCACAGGTTCTTCGGTCACAACAAGAATTCGATGATGCTTGCGCGCCAAGGCATATATCGCTTCCTCATCAATCGGAGAAAGCGTGCGCAGGTCTAAGATTTCAACCTTGCCTTCATGCTTTTTGGCCGCTTCGAGCGACCAGTATACGCCCATGCCGTAGGTGATGATTCCGAGGCTTGCTTCTTCGGTTACCTCAGCTTCGAGCACCGTTCGTGCTACGCCAAAGGGCAAAGCGTAACCGCGCTCAGGTTCAATACCCATGGCCGCTTTGGTGCCTGGAAGTTTGCTCCAATACAAGCCTTTGTGTTCGAGCATGACGACTGGATTTGGATCCTCAAAACCAGCGCGTAGCAATCCTTTGATATCGGCAGCACAACTTGGATAGGCGATCTTTATTCCACGAATGGCCGTCAGCACACTTTCGACACTGCTGGAGTGATACGGACCGCCATGCTTGTAGGCTCCGATTGGAACACGAATGAGGCTTTGTACAGGCCATTTTCCCGCAGACAGGTAGCAACTCCGACTTACCTCGGTAAAGAGCTGATTAAGTCCTGGCCAGATGTAATCGGCAAACTGGACCTCCACGATCGGCTTAGCTCCAACGGCACTCATGCCTGCGGTGCTGCCGATGATGAAGGCTTCGACGATTGGCGTATTGAATACGCGTTCGTCACCGTGCGTGCGTCCTAGGAGCGCTGCCTCGCGGAATACACCTCCAAGCCTTGCTCCGACGTCTTGCCCGTACAGCAAGGACTCTGGATATTCTTCTAAAATTTCTCCGACGGCATGCAGGGCCGAGTCGACCATGTTGCTCGTTGTTCCGCCCGCTGGCTCACGTACACCACGCTCCTCGGTGATAGGCGTAGGTGCGAAGACATGATCAAACAGGGTCTCAGCCGTTGGGTCAGGTGCTTGCCGGGCCTTTTCTAAGTGCGCTTGCACCAAGTCTTGACTTTTCTTTTCTGTTTTCTTAAGTTCGCTTTCGCTAAAACCAGCCGCACGCAGCACCTCCCATAACTTTGGGAATGGATCACGTGGACGTTCCGCTTCAAGTTCTGCTTGACGGTAAAAATCTGAGCGTACGCCTGAAGTGTGGTGGTTGAGTAAGGGTACATCTGCTTGCAATAACCACGGTCCTTCACCTGCGCGAAGTTTCTTGTAGATATCGCCGATAGTCTTGTAGCTCTTGACGAAATCTGTCCCGTCAATTCGTTTTGCCGAAAGGCCGACAAAACCAGCCGCATACTCGACTGCATCCATTGCACGTACTTCATCAGAATGCGCTGAAATGTCCCATTCGTTGTTCTGTACCAAGAAAAGAATTGGCAGCTTTTTGAGCACTGCCATTTGAAAAGCCTCGGCGACCTCCCCTTCGGTAACTGAAGCATCGCCAAGCGAGCAAACTACGATGGGGTTTTCTGTTCCCTTCTCCTGTAGTCCTTGAAGCTGCTTATAACGCAAGCCCATTGCTGCACCTGCTGCTGGGATTGCTTGCATACCCGTCGCCGAACTTTGATGGGGAATCTTTGGCATGCCTTCGCGACGAAGACTTGGGTGCGAGTAATAGGTCCGCCCTGCAGAAAATGGATCGGTCTGCTTACCCAAAAGCTGAAGCATCAGCTCCTCTGGTGTGACGCCAATACCCAATAGAATCGAATCATCACGATAGTATGGATAGACGTAATCCTGTGGCTGTAATTGCATCCCCGCTGCAAGCTGAATGGCCTCGTGTCCGCGTGAGGTAGCGTGAACGTACTGACTTACTTCTTTGAAATTTGCCTCATACAATTCAGTCAACGATTTGGCCGTCGACATGAGCTCAAAGCCTTTTTTGAGAACTGGTTTTGCTAAAGGAGATTTAGCGGATGCTTTTGGTTTTGTTGCGGGCATGGCACGAAAATAAGTCAAGGAGTCTGCCCAATGGACATGGTAGTATCAAAGGGGTAAAATTTTGTTGAGATGTGGGATTTGGGATTTGGGATTTGGGAT
>CALDUE010000084.1 GCA_937923485.1 uncultured Saprospiraceae bacterium | reverse complement strand
CTGGCTTGAATTGATGTTGGCTGGAATGAAATTTTCAGAAACACTAAGGGAAGCAGCATAACCAGCTTGACAGTAGACATGAGGGCTGATTTGCCACGGTGGCGTTGCGCGGCGCCAGTTTGTAGCAAATCGTCTATTTGCTATGATGGTGTTGTGTAAGGCCCCAGTCTGTAGCAAATCGTCTATTTGCTATGGTAGCGTTTCGTAGGGTTTATTTTGTAGCAAATCGTCTATTTGCTATGGTAGCGTTTCGCAGGGTCTATTTTGTAGCAAATCGTCTATTTGCCACGATGGTGTTGCGTAAGGCCCCAGTTTGTAGCAAATCGTCTATTTGCTATCAACTTCATCCCGCCCTCTTCAAATCTTAATTTACTCAAGCCCCAATACCCTCTAGCCGAGTCTTCAAATACCCAAATGCATCATCCACAGTAGAAAACAAGTCATGCTCTGGCACCAAATCAGGAATAATGTCAATCTTTTCTAGCATGTCTTTTGGCTGTTCCTGAAGCCCAACGAGTAAAACCTCAACATTGCGCTCACGCAAATCAAAAATCGTTTCCTCCAAAGCATAAAGCCCAGATTGATCAATGGAAGGCACGCGATCCATACGGATAATCAACGCCTTAATATCATGTGGTAGTCGACCAAATTCATCCTTTAAATACGATGTGAAACCGAAAAATAGCGGACCGTACAAGTGCTTAATGACAACCTGATCCTTGTATTTTTCATAGAAAGGAAGCTCGTCTTGCCAAGGATTGACATCCTCCAATTCTGAGATCGTATTGACATCCATTTTCCGCTCACCAAGGTCTGCAGACTTCTTCATAAATAGCAAGGCAGCAAGCGCAACCCCTATTCCTACTGCATTGATCAAGCTTCCAAAAGTTGTAATCAATAATACAATTACAAGAACCGATGCGTCTGCCTTGGGAACTTTCGTCAAGTGTTTCAACCCCTTAAAGTCGATAATCTTAGCGCCAATGGGTAAGAGCAACCCTGCAAGAACGCAGAGCGGAATATGTGCGGCAAGCGATCCCAGTCCAAGTAGAATCGTGAGCAAGAATAAACCATGAACGGCACCTGATATCCGCGTACGACCTCCTGCATTAATATTGATGACGGTTCCTTTCGTGGCCCCTGCTCCTGGTATACCGCCAATGAGAGCCGCAAGCATATTCCCAATACCTTGACCCACCAACTCTCGGTTGGAGTTGTGTTTCGTCTTCGTCATGTTGTCAGCGATAACCGAGGTAAGTAAGGAGTCAATACTTCCGAGTACAGCCAGGACCAAAGCATACTCGACAATGAGGCCTATTGCACTCATATCGATCGGCCACATCTCTCCAATTTGCAGCGCAGGCAATCCAGAAGGAATTTCACCAATAACGGGCACATCCCAACCAGCAAAATATGCAATTAAAGTTGCTCCAATTAATGCAACTAAGGCACTAGGAACTGCTTTTGTAAGCTTTGGAAAAAGTAAATAAATCGCAATTGTAATTGATCCAAGAATTAACGCATAAATATTCGCCCCTGCTAGCGCTGGCAGATTTGAAATGACGTCAATTGTGGACTTGGAAGAAGGCAAACCCGCAAAAGGAAATATTTGTAACAGCACAATGATGAGTCCGACCCCACTCATGAAACCAGAGACCACTGGATAAGGGAAATACTTGACGTAACCCGCAATATTTAAGAACCCAAAGAGTACTTGGAAAGCTCCGCCAAAGAAAAACGCGAGTAGGATGATTCCCATGCCCGCTTCGAGGCTTCCGGTAAGTTCAATCGCCCCAGCAACCAAAGCCGCTGAAACCACAGTCATCGGTCCTGTCGGTCCACTTGCCTGAGTTGCGGTACCTCCAAAAATAGCGGCGAAAATTCCTACAGCAATTGCTCCGTAAAGTCCGGCCGTAGCACCTAATCCAGACTGGACACCGAAAGCCAGCGCCAATGGAAGGGCTACAACTCCCGCGACGAGACCGCCCGTGATGTCGCCTTTTAAATTACTGGTGTCGAAGATTTTATCAGACATGTATTATGGATTTGGTGCGGAAGGTAATCCCTACTAAGAGATTGGAACGAGGTAGTAACTAGCCGGGCTTCATCCCCTGTCTTTCTTTGCGTTCTTTGCAGCATGTCAAACCCCTTCGTCAATCGTGCCCTTGTCAGAAAAGGTGCTCGTGGATTGTCAGATCGTCGCCGAGCTGTCGGACACACCCGGTGGGGACAAGCTTGGTTACAGCCTCTCCAATATGCCGATGAGCAAGGGCGTTTAGGCCGCGGACTCACCTACGCGCAGCAGGGCGCCGTCGATGGAATCGTGCTTGCCGAAGCAGGTCAGCTCAGTGCAAAGGTCAAGGGTTCTCGGCATGCTTTATATACTGTTCAGCTTTCGCTAAAACCCTTTACAAATCAGCAGATTACCACACTGTTGACTGAGGTTGCACGTCGACCAAGTTGGCTAGATGAACTCTTGAGCGGCCGTCTGCCAGAGGGCTTCGAAACGGGGCTTTCATCCGCTAACATTCAATTGTTTCCAAGGACGTTCAATGAGGTGGGTATGTCGTGTAGCTGTCCCGATAAGGCAGCGCCATGTAAGCACATTGCAGCCTTGCTTTATCAACTCGCTTATCATATAGATGAGGAACCGATGCTGCTATTTAGGCTTCGAGGACTCGACTTGGCTGAGCAGCTAAAATCTCTTGCGGAGCTAGATGGATTGACAGCGTCGAAATTGGAAGATAAAAAGTGTCGGATGTTTCCAACAACCGACAAAACCAAGAAACCGTCAAACTCAAATTTCGAGATTTCATTCCATTCGGAGACGGATTACAGTAAATTATGGAGGCAACTTCTGCCGCAGAAACCAAGCTTTTTTCAGGGAGGAAATTTGGCAGACCTCTACCAAAACTATCTAGCGAAGGCAAGTGCTTTTTGGGCGGACTATTCTACCGAAAATGATGAAGACACTCCGCGGATCACACAATTTGGAACTTACTCCTTTCAGCCTTGGGAAGTTGCTGATTTTCGGATCACGCTTGATGCGGGAGGTGGTTTCGCGGAGGCTGAAATCTTCAACCAGTCAGGAGAAACGCTTCTTATCATTCATAAAGAAGTCGAGCTTATAGCTTTTGCAGAACGAGTTGGGGATCGTTTACCAGTTTTGGCGAAAGCCTATTCACTAGCTCGCCAATTCGTGCAGCACCAAGCAGTTGTCCCATTGTTTTTACAGCTCAATAGCAGCACCTATCGGGTTCGTTGGCAAGCTGCTGCACAGTCTCCTGAAGTGGCTGCCTTGCTTGCTCAATTTCAGACGGGACGAGCGTTGGAACGATATGTTCGTTATCGAGAGGTTGCTTCACGTGAGGAATCAGATGAAGAATATCGAGCACGGCTAGGTCGCGAGATAGAGGCTGAGATGGAGGGAGCGATTGTCCCGCTTGAGGAAGTGAAATATGATTACCGTTTTCCAGTAGAAAGTGATGCCGTTCACACGCTCCTCGGTGTGTTCCTCAGACCGATGATGCTTGCAGGCGTGGAAGCTGTTTTCGCGAAAGCTGAATTCCCGAGCGTGCAATTGCTTTTCTTGGGCCGACCAGTTGATCTTGCCAACACGGGAGATGCTCAATTGGTCCTCGCACTCCAATTATGGCTCGCTCGTTTAAGTCAACGTACTACTGCACATCGCATCATTATTCAAGTAGAAGAGCTTGAAGATTTAGTTGGCACTTTCAATATTCGACTTTTACTCATCTCAGAAGATGCAACTACACCCGATCCTCGACCAATTACGGAAGTTTTAAGCGGTGCTCTTGGAATCTCATTGAGATTAAATGCGCTACGTGATGTGGGCCTATTGGCTGAACTACACACACCTTTATCTCAATTTCTAATTTCTCCTTTTAATACAGCTTATATTCAGCTGAGAGGAGGCGATTTTGCAAGTTTTGTAAATGATGTGCTGCCTGCTCTAAAGTTGATTGGAGCACAATTGATGTTACCTCGAGGTTTGGATCAGGTTGCTCGTCCAAAGTTAACTGCCATTGTAAATGCAACGGAAGCAGGAGCTGAAGAGAAAAAGGCTTCAGGACTTCTTGGATTGAAAGCCTTGGTGCAATTTGATTGGCAAGTATCCGTCGGTGAGGAACAACTCTCTGCCGAAGAGTTCTCTCAGCTTGCGGAGAATTTTGAGGGAATTGTGCGTCTACGAGACGGATACGTTTGGTTAGAGTCTGCACAGACAAGGCGCTTACTTGATCGCTTAGCAAAACCGCCGCAGCCTTCTGCGCCTGTAATTATCCAAGCAGTTTTGAGTGAGACTTGGCAAGGCGCTCCACTTCAGTTGTCAGAAGAAGTTTCCGCCTTTCGGCAAAACTTAATACAAGAACCGCAAGCAGTTGAAGGTAAACTCGAAGGTCTTAAAGCTATCCTTCGTCCTTACCAAGCAATAGGTTTCGCTTGGCTACTTCGCAATGCTGACGCAGGTTTAGGCAGTCTGCTTGCCGATGACATGGGGCTAGGGAAGACCTTGCAGACTATCGCACTACTCGAGCATTATCGAGTATCGAAAGGATGGGAGGATGCTCCAGCACTCATTGTTTTACCAACAAGCTTGATTACGAATTGGCGCCGAGAAATAACCCGATTCGCTCCAAACTTGAAAGTAGCGATCTTTCATGGCAGTAGTCGCAAGGCCGCAGACTTCGCTGGCGCAGACCTAGTGCTCACAAGTTATGGAACTGTGCGATCTGATGTGGATATGCTTTCGCAAAAACCATGGGGAGCCCTCATCATCGACGAAGCGCAGCAAATCAAGAATCCGAGTGCGGCGCAAACCGAAGCAATTATAAAACTTGAAGCACCCATAAGAATTGCTTTAAGCGGAACACCCGTTGAGAATCGCTTATCAGAATATTGGTCAGTACTTAACTTTGCCAATCCGGGCTATCTCGGTCCGCTCGAACAGTTTGAAGCGATTTATGCAAAGCCCATTGAACAGGATCGTGACCAAGAACAATTGAGTAAATTTCGAAAGATTACTGCTCCTTTTATTCTTCGGCGCTTAAAGACGGATAAATCTGTTATAAGAGATTTACCTGAAAAAATTACTCAAAACGAATTTTGCTCACTCGCTCCTGAGCAAGCTGCGCTCTACCAACAAGTTGTAGATACGCAAATGCAGGAATTAGCAGCAGCTGAGGCGCATGAGAAAAGAGGACGTATCCTCAAGTTTATGACTGCGGTAAAGCAGGTGTGTAATCATCCGTTTCACTATTTGAAACGTGGAACAACAACCTCGCAAGCAAGTGGAAAAGCACGTCGAATGCTCGAACTAGTTGAAGCCGCGTTAGACGTCAATGAACGTGTGCTCATTTTCACTCAGTATCGTGAAATGGGAGAACTAATTGCAGAAATGATCCAAGCACAATTAGGATGGACGCCTCCATTTCTTCATGGCGGATTGTCGAGGTCAGAGCGCGATGAGATGGTGCGAGGTATGCAGGAAGATGGTCCTCCGATTTTAATTCTCAGCATAAAAGCTGGTGGGACGGGACTCAACCTCACCGCTGCCAATCATGTGATTCATTATGACTTGTGGTGGAATCCAGCCGTGGAAAGTCAAGCAACGGATCGGGCTTTTCGCATCGGGCAGAAACGCAATGTGCAGGTTCATCGCCTCATTTGCACGGGTACGTTTGAGGAGCGTATTGACATGATGTTGGAGCAAAAGCGAGAGCTTGCCGACTTGACCGTAGGTGAAGGAGGCGCTTGGCTGGGCGCGGTGATGGACGCCGTCCTGCGGATTGATAATCCGCAGGACCTCAACAATCCGCAGGACCTCAACAATCCGCACGACGCTAAGTATTAATAACACAAAATGTGTTATATTCGACTTATGATATCCTTACAACCTCTTATTTCGACCTTGCCAAGCTTCCGCACAAAACGTCGGCGTCCACATATCTATCCAGGTGGAGGTACCTTTATGATAGGATTTCGATTAGCAGGAAGCATAACCCGACCAGCGGTAAAGAAGGTACAGGCCGTTGTCGAAAAGTATGGAATTGACATTCCACCTAAAGTGTACTGGGAAGCAACTGCGGAAGAGCGCATAGGTTTTCGCCAAGCAATGGAAGGAGTCTCAGATCGTAGATCGTTGAATGGGCCATTTCATTTGCATCACAATGAGGAAGTTCGTCTTGCTATTCAAGAAGCATTAGACTACCGAGATGGTACACATTGGGAAGTTATTGCCTATACACTTATGCCAAATCATGTGCACTTAGTTGTTCGGCATATTCATCCAGCATGGCATATGGGAAAGGTGTTACAGCATTTCAAGCGTCACACAGCTAGGCAGTGTAATAAGATATTGGGGTTGACTGGGCAAGCGTTTTGGGAAGAAGAGAGTTACGACTCGATTATAAAGGATGACGAAGCGCTATATCAGTTCATCAAGTACACTTTACAAAATCCAACTGTATGTGGACTAGCAAAGTCATGGGCAGCTTGGCCAGGTAATTATGTGCAGGAGAGGTATAAAGGATTTTTCTAGGTCGTCCTGCGGATTGTCAATCCACAGGACTGACCTACCTTCCCCGTTCAACCCCCTGAAATTCATACAGCATGAATCGAACAACCCAACTCAAACTGTTTGGCTATTGGTGCAAACTGAATGGCTTGCTTGGTGCGGATCGACTGGGTGAAGTTGCATTGAAAAGATTCGTTTTACCTCCACCAGTAAACATCCAGCCAAAGCAAGCAATATTTCTAGATACTGCTCGCCAAACCAAACTCGAATTCGAAGGCAAGTCCGTTGCTGTTTATGAGTGGGGCGACCCGTCTGCGCCTTACGTTTTTAGTGCTTATGGTTGGGCATATAATGCTGGACGTTGGCGACATTTTGCTCCCGCCTTGATCGAGGCCGGCTATCGTTTCGTTGGCATTGACTACCAAGGCCATGGACGCAGCCAACGCGCCGAATGCGACTACCCAACGATGGTGCGGCTACTCACGAAAGTGCTTCAGCATTTCGGCAGACCAGAACTTTTACTCGCCCATTCTTTTGGAGCCGGCTTGGCTGTAGGGATGCTTTCAGGCGCTGATCGAAGCTTACACCCAAAACGTTTGGCCTTACTCGCAGGCTTCAGCGATGTAGAGTACATTTTTCGACAGTTTGCAGGTGCCATAGGTTTTAGCGAAAGCCAATACCAATCTCTTGCAAAAGCAGTAGAGCGGCGTACAGGAGGTAAAATTGAAACCTACGATCCTGCGCAAATGAGTCTAAAACTTGGACACATCGAAGCTTTAATTGCACACGACCCCAAGGACGAGGTTACCGCATTTTCTAATGCGGTGCGCCTTGCAGAGCATTTTCCAGGCGCCCACCTCTTTGAAGCAGTTGGTGCGGGACACGGCTTTACCGAAGCAAAAACAAGCAATGCAATCCTTAACTGGTTGATTGAAGGAGAGACACCACCAACCTCAAAACGGCTTGTTCATCGCATGAGCCCTGCCCATTCAGGGTCGATCGTAGACAGCGATTATTTCCGCTAAGGCCACTTAAATATGACGTTCAAGGCACAGCTGATCGTGTCAGTTCGTGTGAAATATACACGTACCTTTGCGCCCGTTTTCACGTAAGTCCCAAAAGGCTCTCGCACCCCGCGTACTCTTTTCTAGATTTTTACCCCATGCAAAAGCTTCTTAACCTATTCGACTTCAGGCAAGTAGTCGATTATAAAACGGAAATCCTCTCGGGATTAACCGTAGCTCTTGCACTTGTTCCCGAGGCGGTGGCCTTCGCGTTAATCGCAGGACTCTCTCCGATTACAGGTTTGTACGCAGCTTTTGTAATGGGCTTAGTGACCTCCGTTCTTGGCGGTCGACCTGGAATGATCTCTGGTGCTACGGGAGCGGTAGCGGTAGTCATCGTCGCCCTAGCCCAATCACATGGTGTCGAGTACATTTTTGCTACGGTGATTCTTGCCGGAATCATGCAAATGGCAGCCGGGTTTTTAAAGCTCGGTAAGTTGATGCGCTTGGTGCCTCACCCAGCTATCTTTGGCTTTGTAAATGGACTGGCGATAGTGATTTTCATGAGCCAACTCGTCCAATTTCAAAACGCCGATGGAAGTTGGATGACTGGCCAAAACATGCTCATCTTCTGCGGGCTTGTTGGCCTATCGATGCTCATCATTTGGGGGCTTCCAAAAATTACAAAAGTGGTGCCTGCGGCCCTTGCTGCAATCCTAACCGTCTGGGGAATCGTAGTAGCCTTTGGTATTGAAACAAGTTCAGTAGGCGACATGGCAGGCCCAGCGGGTATCAGTGGAGGCTTTCCGCCATTCCATATTCCCAACGTTCCCTTTACGCTAGAAACGCTCAAACTCATCTTTCCTTATGCGGCCGTAGTCGCGGGAGTTGGACTTATCGAGAGTCTACTTACGCTCAACATCATTGATGAAATTACGGAGACGCGAGGTCAAGGCAACCGTGAAGCCGTAGCACAGGGATTGGCGAATACACTCTCTGGGTTTTTCAGCGGAATGGGTGGCTGCGCGATGATCGGTCAAAGTCTAATCAACATTTCTTCAGGAGCGCGAGCGCGTTTGTCGGGCATCGTAGCATCTCTGTTGCTGCTAAGCTTTATCATGTTTGGATCGAGCTTGATTGAGATGGTTCCCATGGCCGCATTGACGGGTTTGATGATCATGGTTGCCATCGGCACCTTTGAGTGGGCAAGCTTTAGTACAATCAATAAGATGCCGAAGAGTGATATCCTCGTGATGGTACTCGTGACGCTGGTAACTGTATTCCTGCACAACCTCGCACTTGCCGTTATCGTCGGCGTAATCATTTCTGCACTTGTTTTTGCATGGGACAATGCCAAGCGTATTCGTGCCCGCAAGCGCATCGATGAGCACGGAGCGAAGCATTACGAAATCTACGGTCCGCTATTTTTTGGGTCAGTACAAATCTTTACCGACAAGTTTGATGTACTCGGCGATCCAGACCATGTGGTGATTGATTTTGCCGAAAGCAGGATCGTAGATATGAGTGCGATTGAAGCATTGAACCGCCTTACCGAGCGCTATGAAAAAGCAGGTAAGCACATCGAGGTAACCAATCTTTCTCAGGATTCTCATCTCCTACTTGTTGACGCTGAAAAAATTATCGATGTCAACGTTGTTGAGGTGGTGGAACCTCGCGCTGCAGTGGTATAGGGGATTTTCGCCTACCTTGAACTGATACTTTAGCGAAAGTTAGTTCAAATGAGCAACGTAAGTTTATTTTTAGGTGTCGTCTTATTGCTTTTAGCTGTAGTAACGTCGATATTATTCTATGGTATTTTTATACCCGCTGAGCCTGCGGATGAATTATCTGACGCACAGTGGGGTTGCGGTACGAGTAGCCTGTATTCAATTACAGCCGGGAATGACTCGATTAATTACAACATTGGCAAGAATGTATTTGCTAATCTTTGCGCCTCATGTCATAATAAGAATATGATAGATAATTTGACAGGTCCTGCGCTTTCTGGGTCAATCTCAAGGTTTGGAAATGATACCTCACGGTACTTTGAATATGTGAAGAGTCCACACCAGTATTTGTCAAAAGAACTGGATCCGAGAATGGTATCTCTACATAATGAGTTTGGAGAGGTAGAGAAGCCAGGATTCGATGGTTTGACACAGAATGAACTCAAATCGATTTTACTGTACGTCGATCGCTAAACTTCATATCCTTCAGCTGAGCTTCTAAAATTTCTAGAAAATCGCTGATCATACATGAAGT
>CALDUE010000083.1 GCA_937923485.1 uncultured Saprospiraceae bacterium | reverse complement strand
TTTGCACGTCATTTCTACACCAACAGCAGCTGTGGTATATGCGGCAAAGCAAGCATCGAGAGCCTTGAAAGCATGTGCGAAGCACCGATTACAAGAGACTTTCAAATTTCTGCGAGCGTCCTGCACACCCTCGATCAGAAGATGCGAGCGTCTCAAGGGATATTCGACCATACCGGTTCGCTACATGCCGCGGCACTCTTCGATCAGCACGGCGAGTTGCTCCATTTACGTGAGGATATTGGCAGACACAATGCACTAGACAAGATCATCGGTACTGCTTTAATAGAGGGTTCGCTTCCGCTAAAACAGCATGTCATTATGTTGAGTGGACGCAGCTGTTTTGAGCTGATTCAAAAAGCCTTGATGGCCCGCGTGCCTGTAGTTGCAGCTGTAGGAGCCCCGAGCAGTTTGGCCGTTGAGACAGCACAGAATTTTAATATTACGCTGCTTGGATTCGCTAAGAACAACTGCTTCAACATATATTCCTCACCAGAAAAAATTAAGTATGAAACTGCGCATTCGTGACAACTCCCTGAGGCTGAGAATTACTAAGACTGAACTAAAAACTTTTGCCGCAGAAAAGAAAGTTGAGTGTACGATCAACTTCCCTGGGACGGAAAAAATGAACTATGTCCTGACTTGGTCTGATGACGAAACATACTCAGCGTCTTTCTCAGGCAATACCGTATTCGCCGCAGTGGCGAACAGCGCTGGTAAATCATGGTTAGATGATAATGAAGTAAGCATTGATCACAAAATCACCTTAGCTGACGGAAGTCCATTTCGCCTATTGGTCGAGAAGGATTTCCAATGCTTGTCTGAACGAAAAGAAGAAGATGAATCTGACATGTTCATCAACCCGAACACGCACTGCTAGCATACCTACTTGATGAAAAAAAATAAAGGCATACACAAAAGTGAGCTCACTTCGGAAACCTTCACTGGGTTAAAGTTGACCAAGCCGAAAACGATCGCAGCGGGTGCCACCGCGGTCTTGAGTACAGCGAGGCACTTACTCGACGAGATGGATCCTAAGCGCGCCGCTAAAGTGATGTTTCGATTGAATCAAAAATGTGGCGTTGATTGTCCAGGGTGTGCATGGCCTGACCCCCAAGGTGATCGATCTTCGATTGGAGAATATTGCGAAAACGGCGGCAAAGCCATCGCTGAAGAAGCTACGACGAAGGAAGTAAACCCTGCATTTTTTGCAGAGCATTCAGTCGAGTTTATCGGTAAGCAAAGTGACTATTGGATTGGAAAACGCGGTCGGATAACACATCCGATGATCCTCGAAGAAGGAGAGACGCATTACACGCCTATTGACTGGGACACGGCTTTCAAGGTCATCTCTGAAGAACTGCATGCCCTTGAAACACCAAATGATGCGGTGTTTTATACGTCTGGTCGAACAGCCAATGAGACTGCCTTTCTTTATCAGCTCTTTGTGCGCATGTACGGCACCAACAACCTTCCTGACTGCAGTAACATGTGTCATGAAAGTAGTGGTGCGGCACTCTCCAAAACAGTCGGAATTGGCAAAGGATCGGTGAAGCTTGAAGACTTCAACCATGCAGACGTTATCGTGGTGATGGGCCAGAATCCAGGCACCAATCATCCTCGGATGTTGAGCGCATTAAAGGATGCTAAGAACAACGGCGCCAAGATTATCAGCATCAACCCGCTGCGAGAAACTGGTCTTATTCGCTTCAAGGATCCGCAGAGTCCTAGTGATATGCTCAGTCTTGGTACCGAACTCACCGACCTTTATCTGCAGTTAAAAATTAACGGAGATGTCGCGCTACTAAAAGCTATTCTGCATCTTCTATGGAAGCGAGAACAGGAAGAAAAAGGGAGTGAATTCGATTGGGAGTTTATTGAAAATCGTACAGTAGGCGTAGATAAATTACTTGCAGATATCGCCGAGCAAGACCCTCGACAACTCGCCAAGGAATGCGGGATTACACTCTATCAGATTGAGGAAGCAGTTGCGCTACTTTCTGGCCAGAAAAAGATCATCATCTGCTGGGCCATGGGAATTACGCAGCATAAAAATGGTGTCGCCACTATACAAGAAATCGTCAATCTGCTTCTGCTCAAAGGGAGCATCGCCAAAACCGGTGCTGGCACCTGTCCCGTGCGCGGACACAGTAACGTACAAGGTGACCGCACGATGGGCATCTGGGAGAAGATGTCAGATGAATTCCTCGATAGCCTAGATGAAGAGTTTGGCATCAAAAGTCCAAGAGAACATGGTGTTGATGTTGTGGATTCAATTAAGCGAATGCACCAACGCAAAGGCATGATCTTCTTTGCTATGGGAGGAAACTTTGTATCGGCTACGCCAGACACCGTATACACGGCCGAAGCGCTTCGCAATTGTAGATTGACGGTTCATGTATCTACCAAACTTAACCGTTCGCATGTAGTAACAGGCCAGCGCGCGCTCATCTTGCCTAGCCTCGGTCGTACCGATGAGGACATCAAAAATGGTGAGCGACAGTTTGTTTCGGTAGAAAACTCAATGGGCGTGGTACACTCTAGTACAGGCACACTCGAACCCCTTTCGGAACAAATGATGAGCGAGCCTTCCATCATCGCAGGCTTAGCAAAGGCAACCTTAAAACCAAATCCGAAAGTTGATTGGGATGCGCTTACAAATGACTACGATCTCATCAGAGATAAAATTGAGGCCGTTATTCCAGGATTCGACGATTATAATAAGCGCGTTCGAAATCCAAGTGGCTTCTATTTACCTAATGGCGCGAGAAGTGGAGCCTTTGATTTGCCAGGCAACAAAGCAAGATTCACTGTAAATGGGCTGCCCGACAACAAACTAAAAGATGGGGAATTGATGATGACAACCGTTCGCTCCCATGATCAATTTAATACTACCATCTACGGACTTAATGACCGCTATCGAGGCATCCTCAACGAACGTAGAGTGATCATGCTCAACGAAAAGGACATGGCTAATCATGGACTACAAAAGGGCGATGTCGTTGATATATGGAGCGAATTTAAAGGTGTAAAAAGACATGCACCAAGGTTTTTGGTCGTTCCATTTAATGTCCCAGAACGATGTGCCGCGACGTACTTCCCCGAGACCAATGTGCTTGTTCCTATTGACTCTGTGGCAGATAAGAGCAATACGCCAACCAGTAAACTTGTACGGATAACACTTGAGAAAGTAGAGCTCTAAGCAACTCTATCACTAGGCGTTTGCCTTCTGGGTTTGAGGTCTATATTAACCTCAGTGGCGAAATCAGTATCTTGTGCGAGAAGGTATCTGCCTCGATCGCGGGCTGATACTCACAGAACAGCCCGACATCACAACTCCTGATGCATTATGTTAAAGAAATCAATTTTCCTTCTGCTCGCAATTGCCGGTACGCTAGCCTTTAAGTTTAGCGATAACGAAATTCCAATTGAATTCCTCTCTATGCAACTTCCCGAGCATACACAAGTGTATGCTAAAACGGTACTGGAAAATGAAATCACTGGAATTACTGTTGACCACATCACCATTTCTGGAAATTCCTTTAAGGAAGAAGAAATGGATGAGCAACATCGCAACATTTACCTGTTTATCAAGGGAAATGGAACAGTACAAGCAGCGGATAAAAGCTAAGAAATCGTACCGGAAACGATTTTCCTGCCCAATGCGCTTAAGAAGGTTACCATAAAGTCTAACGGAAACGATACGCTTAATTTCATCCGCATAAGGAGTGAACTGACCGAGCAGGACAAGTTAGATTTGGCTTCTTTCCCAAAGGAGAATACACAAACACCTTACTATGCCAAGTTCGTTGATTGTGAAGCGTATACGGAGCCGATCAAAAGTCCAAATACGGTTAGTCGAACCGTGCTACCTAACAAAATCATTCCCAGAATTGCCATGGGCACGGTAGAAGCACCAGGCCCTGACCATGTGGGAGCGCATGAGCACGGAATGCTAGAGCAGCTCTTTTTGGGACTTACAGACAACGACGTCATCGTACATGCTGACGATGCTTCCGTTGCGTTTCCTGCCTACTCTATCTTACATATTCCTTTAGGGTCAAGTCACTCCGTAGATGTCGCGGAAGGTGATAAAATGTACTATATGTGGATGGACTTTTTCCGAGACAAGAAAGGTGAAGAATGGCTGAAGACACACAATGCAGTGAAGAAAGAGTAGCATGAAAGTCATCTCCACCAATACTTCGCCGGAGCCAACCACCTTTATGTGGATGGGCCAGGAAGAGCAAACAGGCATCTTCAAAAAACCTACGGGTAAGCCGATTTACCTAACCAAGAATGATGTCATAGATGATGAGATCTCTAATCGGCTCAATCATGGCGGATACTATAAGGCCTGCTACATGTTCTCTGCAGAGCAGTACCCCTACTGGCAAAAATTGTATCCTGACCTAGAATGGACCTGGGGTATGTTTGGAGAGAACTTAACAGTAGAGGGTTTTGATGAAAGTAAAGTCTACCTTGGAGACATCTACAAAATCGGCGAAGCCACCGTACAAGTCTCTCAATATCGCGAACCTTGCTATAAGCTTGGTCACAAATTTGGAACACAAAAGATCCTTAAGCAATTCATTCAGCACGGTTTCGGCGGCACCTATTTGAGTCTTCTCGAAGAAGGCCAGGTGAACATTGGAGATGTATTCGAACTCATCGAGCGTCCGACAGAAACCCTTAGTGTTGAAGAGCTTTTTCGCGTCGTCTTTGCCAAGGAGAAAGATAAAAGATTGCTTAAAATTGCGGCAGCAAGTAGATCTATCCCCAAAAAGAAACGAGTAATTTTGAAGGAATATCTAGAAAGTAGTTTTTGATGATTTTCTAGATATGGCACAACGTACTCATTATTCTTTCATTCGCATGAAGTATTCCTACTATCTACTAGTTTTTTTAATAGCTTGTTTCTTCGCAACCACAAGCTGCTCTAGTCAGTCCTATCCAAAAAAAGTTCAGAACGTCTCGTCAGATTCAAGCGAGATAAATCAAATGCGAGCTGGTCAAAAAGTGGGGCTTTGGAAAACCTTTTATGCCAATGGGCAACCTAAAAACGAAGGCTACTATGCAGCGGGACTCAAAGAAGGAGTCCACAAAGCATGGGAGCAAGATGGAACCTTCTCCGAAGAAGCGGAATTTGCGGCAGGTAAGCAAACAGGGGAGACCAGATGGTATCATCCTCAAGGTCATCTGGCAGCTTCAGGCCAGATGGTAGACGGCGTCCGCGAAGGGCCTTGGGTAATCTGCGATATCGAAGAAAATGGATTTTGTATTGATGCCTTCTTCAAGAATGGAAAGAGGAGTGGCGTCTGGAAAATCTATCATGACGTAGACCATAAAAAGCTTTGGAAGGAACAAACCTTCGAAAAC
>CALDUE010000082.1 GCA_937923485.1 uncultured Saprospiraceae bacterium | reverse complement strand
GCACCTACTGGCATACCACCGCCGATGATCTTGCCGTAGGTGATGATGTCTGGCTGAATTCCATAATGTCCAGCAGCTCCAGTAAAGCCAACTCGAAACCCAGAAATCACCTCATCAAAAATGAGCAGCGCGCCATGTCCGTAGCAATGCAAACGCAGGCACTCAAGGAAGCTTTTATCTTGCAGAAGTAGGCCGTTATTCGCAGGTATCGGCTCAATGATTACCGCCGCAATTTGATCGCCCATCTCTTCAAAAGTATTGTGGAGTGCTTCTGAATCACCAAGGGGTAAGACGATAGTCTTCTCCACAAAACTTGCAGGTACTCCTGCAGAGCTACTCTCCCCAAAAGTGATCAATCCGCTACCTGCTTTTACCAGGAGCGAATCAACGTGGCCGTGATAGCAACCTTCGAATTTAATGATATAATCGCGTTTGGTATAGCCTCTTGCCAAGCGTATGGCAGACATGACAGCCTCGGTACCCGAACTCACGAAGCGCATCCGATCAATGTAAGGATTGTTGTCCAAAATAATCTTCCCCAATGCATTTCCAGAGGCCGTTGGTGTTCCGAAACTAGTACCTTTTTCAACTGCTGCAATGACGGCTTCTCGTACGGCTGGATTGTTATGCCCAAGTAGCATCGGACCCCATGAGCAGCAGAAGTCTATAAATTTATTTCCGTCTACATCATAAAGGTGACAGCCATCCGCACGGTCTACAAAAACTGGCGGACCGCTCACACTTTTAAATGCTCGGACAGGTGAGTTAACTCCTCCTGGGAATAGGTGTTTTGCCTCTTCGAAAAGTTGGGCTGAGGTTTCTCGTTTCAATAGGGGAGTGCTACTCATGGTGCAAAGAAACGGATTGCGCGCTGGCGATAGTAATTCAATTGTCTAATTGAGAATCGATATGATTAATCTCAAATCTCACGTCTCAAATCTCAAATCTCAAATCTCACGTCTCACGTCTCACGTCTCACGTCTCACGTCTCAAATCTCACGTCTCAGATCTCACGTCTCAGATCTCACGTCTCAAATCTCGTATCTCACTCAAAGTTCCTAACGCCCGCGTAACCCAATGTGCAAAGCCTGCGTATCCATGAAATCTGGTAATACATAGATTTGCAGCTCATGGATGCTTTTTCACGTTCACTCGCCGCTGCCGCTCTCGTTGACGGTCAGCACTTTACACTCCCTGGTTTTGGTACCATTGAAGGCGTGTATGTCTCTGCGCGCATAGACCACAGCGCACGTAGAGTTGAAGCACCTAGATTAGAAGTCAGGTGGAGCGATGAAGTGGATCCAAGTGCGCAAACATTTGCCGAATTTCTCGTCAGTACAGGCGCTACCAAAGCTGAGGCGAACGAAATCGAAGGGAACTGGCTAGATGCTCTGACCACCGGAGATTTTATCGTCATCGGGGATTTAGGGTCGCTCGTCCCAGACCGCTTGTCGAGCAAGTGTTCGTTCAAGGCTAACGAAGAAGCACTTAAGGTTGCCTATTCTGCAAGCCAGACGGTAGCCCTCGAACCTATTTCTAGGCGCGCACTACCTGATCGTCCAGTTGCTCCAGTTGTCGAAATTGATACGATTAATTCAGACACAGCTTCCGCCAAAACCAAAAGGTCTTTGGTTAGCAGACTAGTCCCATATGTTTCTGCAGCAGCGATCGTCTTGCTGGGAATCATGGCCATAAACTTTTTTACAAAAAGACCTACTTTAGATGAGTCCCGAGGAAAGGCGGTAACGGTAAATCAAGATCGACTAAATCGCTCACCACGTGAGGAAGTTACGACCGCAGATTTGTCCACAGAGCGTATCGAAGAAGCAGACGCGAACGATCTTATTGCGGGAGAGTCAGCGGGTTATGATAATTCTATCTCGTCAGACGAAGACAATACTGAAGAATTTGACGATGCCCTTTCAGGTGCAATCGATGACATGCCCATCGAATTCGATTCGGAACCAGAAGTTAACACCCAAGATGGTCAAGAGCAGGTACCTGCCTTTGATCCAGCAGCTTTAGCAGGAGGAATCGACGATGACCACTTATTTACCTTGTCAGAGATCGACGTTGTCATTGTTCTTGGAAGCTTTACCAACGCAGCCAATGCGGCCAGACTCACAGAGAAAGTCGCTGCAGCAGGGTTCATTCCATACGTTGATCAGCCGGGAGAATATACCCGAGTGGGCGTAACCTTCGCGGTAACCACCGAGGCTGAAGTTGAAGAATTGAAGCACCAAATGCGCAAACAATTCGATCCAAATGCGTGGGTGCTGGAGTAAGCACCGAGCATTCAACTTTTTTCTGGCCTAGGCTTTGCCTACATGTACGTTAAGAATCATTCCTCTCGGGATGAAGTGAACGTCGTTGTCTCTCTCGACAACACGTCTGAACAACGTACAGATGAGAATACTTTATACACTCTTCGCATTCGCACTACTGACCTTGTTTGCCTTCAATGCAAATGCACAGTCAGAATCTCGTGACCTTGAAGCTCCGCCACGTAAGATTGTTCCGCGCAAAGATCGTTTTGTGGTTTCTGCGGGAATTGGACTTGTACCTACTTTTTTGAAAGGAGGAACACAAGAAGGCCCCGTCGTTCAAGGCGCTTTCCAATACTACCTCAACGAACGCGTAGCGATTGGTTTAGGCTATGCAAATAGTGAAAGTACCAGTGATGCATTCGTTGACTTCGAAGGTGTACAAAGCTTTGTAACAACGGATGTGACTCACATCGGTGCTCGCCTCAGTGGTTCTTTCGTTCGCATGGGACCAGTTGAGCTCTATGGAGGAATACAGCTAGGCGTCAATACAGCAAAAGCTTCATATCGCCATGTGTTTCCAGAAGGCTTACAGATTGAAAGTGAAGAAAGCTACCTCGAGAATCGCGCAAATCCTTTTGGAGAACCACGTACCCAAATCAGTACTGTTGGCTTCCTTGGCGTCTCTGTAGAAGTTCTTCCTCACGTGCACCTCATGTCCGAGATTGGAAACAACCTTTCCATAGCTATGGCAGGATTAGAAGTGCGCTTTTAGAATCGACTTTCGAAAACGCGAAAAGGCCGAGTACACATTGCGTGTGCTCGGCCTTTTTGTGTATCTATCCTGCCCTTGTCTTGTCTTTGTCCTGCCGAACCGCTGCTTCACAGGAAAAAATTACTTTGCCAGACACCCGCAAACACAACAAAACGACCGTCAGGCTGCGTTCGGTTCCATCTCAGATTTGAGCGAGCCCAAACCTGTTTACCACGCGCAGACAACTGTTCGCATGCATGTCTAGTAAATCAACGGCGAAGGCTTTCAACACCATGGCTCATTTCTTCAGGACACAATACTAATTACCTTCACCGCACAACGCTCCAACATGCCCCTCTTCAACGTCCGCCCAGATCGCTTCTTCTTACTCGCTGGCCCTTGTGCAATTGAATCAGAAGAGGTGTTGGTAGCTACCTGCGAACCGCTTGTTGAACTTTGTGCCGAACTCGAAATTCCGCTCGTATTCAAGTCCAGCTTTCGTAAAGCCAATCGTACCGCATTGAGTTCATTTACAGGTATTGGTGATGAGCAGGCACTTGAGCTTCTCGCCAAAACTGGCCAACGCTTCAATGTTCCCACTGTAACCGATATCCATGCAGATGAGGATGCGGCAATGGCGGCCAAATATGTAGACGTCTTACAAATTCCCGCGTTCCTCTGCCGGCAGACATCTCTGCTTCTCGCAGCAGGGGAGACTGGGCTCCCAGTAAACGTCAAAAAAGGACAGTTCCTTAGTCCTGAAGCCATGCGCTTCGCAGCTGAAAAAGTGGCGAGCGTTCAAGGAAGTGAAGTCTGGCTCACCGAGCGTGGAACCACCTTCGGTTACCAAGACCTAGTAGTCGATTTTCGTGGAATTCCAACTATGAAAAGCACTGGCAACGCAGTAGTGATGGATTGCACGCACAGCCTTCAACAACCTAATCAGCCCAATGGAGTGACCGGAGGTAGGGCCGAACTGATCGAGACGATTGCTCGTGCAGCCATTGCCACCGGAGCAGACGGACTTTTTATCGAGACTCATCCCGATCCTTCTAAAGCACTCAGTGATGGGGCTAATATGCTGCCTTTTAGTAAGATGCGCGACCTGCTCACCCGCTTAGTAAAATTAAAAGAGGTCGTTAACGAGCTTGATTCTAACTTTATTAACGCATAGTTTTCAATTTGCGGCCCAATTTTCACGTTACCTACCTACATGCAGCTACGACTTCTTTTTTCTACAGCGCTTCTCTTTTTTGTCGGCAGCCTCTGCGCGCAATTTTCAAAAACGGTGCACCACACCTTTGAAGCTGACAGCGCACAGACAATTACCATCGATATAGAAGGTGATGTAACGGTGGAGGCTTGGGAAGGCAACACCATTCTGGTGGAGACGAATATCCGTCTTTACAATGCATCCAAGAGCCTCTTTGAATTCATGGTCGATGAACAAGGTCGCTATGAAGTGCTCGGCAACATGAATGGATCTTCTCTTGCAATCACCAGCAAAGACTCCGAAAGAAGAGTCATTCAAACCAAAAGCGGCCAAGCCAACGAGGAAGTAATTGTACACGTTCGCCTACCTAAGAAATTTATAGGTGAAGGAACTGGACCTTTTACACGTGAAGCTGACGAAGGGCGGTAGCTTTACCCGCGTAAATCATTTACGCGCATGTACAAAGAAGTCGAAGTCAAGCTCTCTCCCGATCACATCAATGATCCTGCGTCGCTTGAGCGCGTCATAGCCAAGACGGCAAAACTCCAGCGTCCTTTTTCACATAGAGTGCTCCGTAAATCTATCGATGCACGCGGTAGAACAGCGGTCTATCGCTTACGCGTTGGAGTTGCAAAAGATGAGGAACTTCCTAAGCCTCCACCGTATCGTAAGTCGTATTCTACAGGTAAAGGCCGACCAGAAGTCTACATCGTAGGAGCAGGTCCAGCTGGATATTTTGCAGCATTAGAGTGCTTGGAGCAAGGTCTCCGTCCGATCGTTTTAGATAGAGGGAAGGACGTGCGCGCGCGTCGTCGTGACCTGAAAGCTATACAGCAAGATGGAGTCGTGAATCCACATTCCAACTACTGCTTTGGAGAAGGTGGAGCGGGCACATACTCTGACGGCAAACTTTATACGCGAGCGCACAAGCGTGGCTCAATTCGAAAAGTATTGCACGTTTTGGTCGAGCATGGCGCGCAGGAAGACATTCTTCAAGACGCACATCCTCACATCGGCTCCAACAAGCTGCCACACATCATTGCAGCGATGCGCTCAACCATCGAAGCGTGTGGAGGGGAGGTTAGGTTTGATCAGCATGTAACTGATATCTCAGCCGAAAAGGGTAGGGTAGCAGGACTTACACTTGCCAATGGAGAAACACTTGAAGTGCAATATCTCATCCTTGCTACAGGCCATAGCGCTCGGGATATTTATGAACTGTTTTCGCGAAAGCAGTGGACCTTAGAAGCCAAACCTTTCGCACTTGGCGTGCGCATTGAGCATCCGCAAGTACTAATCGATCATCAGCAGTATGGGTCAAATCCTCGTCACGAGAATTTGCCCGCAGCGAGCTATAGCCTCGCTACACAAGTAGAAGACACTGGAGTATTTAGCTTTTGTATGTGCCCAGGAGGCCTTATCGTACCAGCATCAACCGCTCCAGGCGAACTTGTCGTAAATGGAATGTCACTCTCTCGCCGCGATAGTCCTTACGCCAATAGTGGATTCGTCACAGAAGTAGACGAAGAAGATTGGGCCGAATTTGCAGGCCAAGGTGCCCTAGCAGGATTAGCATATCAGAAAGCAGCAGAAAAGAAAATTTTCGAAGCAGGAGATGGAAGTCAAAAAGCACCAGCTCAGCTTATTGAAGATTTTATTGCCGGTCGACTTTCGTCAAAACTCAACCCGACGAGCTACATCCCAGGAGTCTATAGTGCACCAATGCACGAGCTTTTACCAGCGCCGGTTGCGGCACGACTCCGTCAGGGACTCAAACAGCTCACCAAGAAAATTAAAGGATACACGAGTAATGCTGGACAAGTAGTTGGTATTGAAAGTCGTACAAGTTCGCCAGTGCGCATCCCACGAGACAAGGAGAGCCTCCAGCATCAAGACGTCGCTGGACTGTATCCGTGTGGCGAAGGCGCTGGTTTCGCTGGAGGGATTTTAAGTGCAGCGATGGATGGCCAAAAAGTCGCAATGAAGATTGCCGAGTTTATTAAAGTTGACAGCTAGGCGATTGGTGGAACTTCAGTTTGCGTAATGGGATTAAGTCCGTGACCGCAGTTCTGACAAAATTTGGCATCCATGTGATGCGTCTCTTCACCGCAGAAACGACAAGATTGAGTTCCTCTCTGAACGCCTTTTTCATCATCAACCTGTCTTACCATTTCAGCACTAACGATTCCCGTAGGAACTGCGATAACTGCATAGCCAATAATCATAACAACGGCACTGATAAATTGACCTAGGGAAGTTTGAGGCGTGATATCACCAAAGCCTACGGTGGTCAGGGTCACAATGGCCCAGTAAACGGACAACGGAATACTATTGAAGCCTTCATTGGTTGCACCTTCTATCAAGTACATAATCGCACCGATAATGAGAACAATCATGAGAACGGCGAAGAGAAAAACCGAAATCTTACGTTGGCTGGCTACCAAAGATTTTGTAATTATTTGACTCTCATCAAGATAATTTCCAAGTTTGAGTACCCTGAATACTCGGAGTAGCCTGAGTGCGCGCACAACAATAAAGGCCTGTGTTCCGAATACAAAAATACTGAGATACGTAGGCAGCAGCGCTAGTAAATCTACGATTCCAAAGAAAGAAAGCGCGTAGGCACTTGGGCGTTTCACGGCGAGTAGTCTAAGAATATATTCTACCGTGAAAACCGCTGTGAATAACCATTCAAGCACCACCAGCATAGTTCCATGGTCCTCTTGATAACCTGGAACACTCTCTAGCATTACAATGATTACACTGAAAACGATCATCACCAACAAGATGATGTCAAACCACTTCCCAGCTGGGGTGTCCGCCTCGAAGATTACTTCGTGCAATTTATGACGCCAGTCATCTTTAAGTGGAGCATGTTCAGGCCGCATAGTGCGAACATAAGAGCCTTTCCTTCAATTTTTACCCTTGATAAGTTTTACACATGCGTTACCTTACCCCTTAACTCCTATCGTGATTAGTGCTTTTCGCTTTCGCTAAAACGTGAAGCACCTATAACGTCGGTATGCTGATTAGAGACTTTGCGCCTAGGCGTGACAAATAGAAACACAATGATCAAAGCGATAATCGTAGAAGATGAGGTGCGTGGACTCACGAATCTTAAAAGCATGCTCAAACTGCACTGTCCACAGGTAGAAGTGATCGGCGAGGCAGGGACTCTCGAAGATGCAGAATCGCTAATTGCTGAAGTAGGAGAGCAAATTGGCCTCGCATTTTTAGACATTAATCTGCCCGACGGTCAGATTTTCGATCTTTTAGATCGCATTAAGCCGTTGAAGTTTAACGTGATTTTCGTCACTGCTTTTGATCAGTTTGCGGTGAAAGCATTTGAATACGCTAGCATCGGCTACATCCTTAAGCCAATCGATCCTCATGTGTTAGCCGCAGCAGTGGAGCGGATACGGCCACAAGACAACGAGCGATTAGACGAACGTCTCGACGTGTTTCAGCAAAGTATGAGCTCGAACAAGTTCGATAAGATCACCATTTCAGCGATCGATGGACTTTACTTCCTTGCGATCAAAGACATTCTTCGGATTGAAGCCGACGACAATTATTCGCACATCTACACCACAGAAGGTCAGCGATTCACCGTTTCAAAGACCATCAAGTACTACGAAGACTTGCTCAAGGGAGATAACTTCTTTCGTGTTCATAAGAGTCATATCATAAACCTCAATTACATGAAGAAATTCGTGAAAGGTGACGGAGGTTATGTAGTTATGAACGATGATAAAGAAATCACCGTAAGCCGCCGAAGACGTCCTGCATTCACAGATCGCATGAAAAAATTAGGCGCACAAGCCTTTGGATAAACGATTTTCGGAAATGAAAAATAGAGGTCAGCAATCAGGCCAGGCAGCCCAGTAGCAGTAAACACTGGGGTAATGCGGTAAAAACGACTAATTCACAATAGTTTTCCACAATTGGCCTGATACTTGTTTTCATGTATACATTAGCGTCAGAAGTAATACGTTTACCTCTGAGAGAAAACACCCACCCATGTTCAAGTTCCTAAAGAAGCAAAAACCAGTTACAGACAAACGCTCGCTAGACCAATTGCGCCAGCAGTTGTGTACGATTGAGCCAAGTCGTATCACGGAGATCAAAGGTGGTCAAGGCATACGTCAAGTACCACCAGCGCTAAAAGCTTGCGGTGGCTGGTTGCCACAGTAAATAGTTTGTTTTCTTCAAAAAGAGGCCATTCGACATTGTCGGGTGGCCTCTTTTTGGTTGTACTTTGATGTTTTCCACATTAGCTTGGCACCATGTTCCCTGTCGTTCGTTCCCATGCCTCCCCTGATGAAGTACTGTCCCAATTTATGGAGACGGTAGGAGAGCAGGTATATACAGAACCGACGAACGCGCGTAGACTGCTGCTCCAAGCAAAGGCTTCCGTCGAAGAGTCTGTAGAACCGCTTGTCCTTATCAAACGGGCACTTATGCTTGGCAATGTGGCTAATCAAGAGCACGCCTTTGAGGAGGCTAAAGATTTTTTGAAAGAAGCACTCGACCAAGCTCGCATAGATGCCACTGTAGATGTCCAAGTGGAAATTGCTGCAGACTTGCTCGGACCGATGCTTAACCTAGGTCAAATCTCGAACGCTGCGGCCCTTTTAGATGAGACCAGAGAACTGGCAGTGGCAATTGATAGCCCCTTTCAATGGTGGTTATATGTACGAGAAGGCTTCCTTCATTTGAATCTTTCAGAGCTTGATCACGCGCTTCGATGTTTTGGCGAGGCACGAGATCGACAGCCAGAGCTGATTCCAGGAGAAACACTTATCAAGCATGCATACTATGCAGCACTTCTATCGGCCGGGTTTGGTAGAGTTTACATGCAAGGTCAAGAACCTGCGAGAAGCATAGAGTCTTACCAGGCCGTGGTCGACCTGTGCGCCAAGTTCAACATGCGCGGCCGGCTACCTTATCACTATCTAGACCTTGGGAGAGCGTACATGAACGCGAGTAGGCGAGAAGAAGCTGTTCATTATTTCGACCTCTCTCAACAAGCCGCTGGAGAGCATGATCGCCATGCCCGCGCCTCGGCGATCGCCAATCTGGGCTATTACGCCATGATTGATAAGAATTTTGCGCTCGCACACCGGCACTTTGATGAAGCGGAGCACAACTATGCTACGGCAAGGCCAATAGCTCATCCAGACCTCTCGCAAATAGATTTATGGCGAGCAGCTCTTGCAATCGAACAAGAAAATTTTTCAGAGGCCAACGAGGCTTTCGGCAGAAGTCTCAACCATGCACAAATAGGAGACGATGAGGCACAGCTAGCGCGTGTTTGTAAAGCCATAGCTGAATATTACGCCTCTCGGGATATGTTTGAAGATGCCTATCATTTTCGTCTCAAGTTTGAGGATATTCAGCAAAACGTAGATGCGAGAGCTAACGCAGAGCGTCTATCTGAATTAGAACTTAGAAATGAGGTAGAGGAACGGCGTCGCGAAAGTGAACTGTTTAAGTTACGCGCTGCACGCCTGCAGTTGAAAGCCCTTCGCGCGCAGATGAATCCTCATTTCATTTTTAATGCGCTCAACTCTATTCAGGAGTTCATCACAAATCAAAAAGCTACTGAAGCTGCTACGCACCTGGCGCATTTCGCCCGTCTCATGCGGCAAAGCCTTGATTATAGCGAGCGAGAATCGATCACCTTAGAGGAGGAAATCGACTTCCTTAACAACTACCTAAACCTCAATCAAGCGCTTCGCTACACGGAACCGTTTACGTTTGAGCTCCATGTAGACGATGAGATAGAGGAAGATCTCATCGCTTTACCTGCCATGTTGGTTCAGCCTTATGTTGAGAATGCGCTCGAGCATGGAATTCGCTTGGTAAAGCAAGGCCACATTCAAGTTTCCTTCTCTTCGCCAGAAGGTGATGAGGATACCTTACTCATCACCATCCAAGACAATGGGGTAGGTCGCAAGAATGCGGCCCAACAGGTGAAAGTCCGCAAGTCAGCTCATAAGTCTATGGGGACCGACATTACCAAGCACAGACTTGAGCTCCTCAATCGAGGAATAGAGACAACTACAGCGGTAGAGTACATCGATTTAGTAGATACTGACGGCACAGCAGCTGGGACGCGCGTAGTAATTTCCTTGCCAATTCAGTGGAGGGCATAATTTAGTTTACCGCTTTCTTGGTCAGAGCTACCGCTTACTCATTGAGTCTTGTCGCAGCCACGTTACAGCCAATTTTATCAAGATAAAGCGCCTACGTTTACATCGTAGTTTTCTCAATCTGTTTAGTGCTCCTGCTCCGATAGTTAGCTCGCGAAATCCCCCCAGACTCGTGCGCTGATCAAAGGACAGGAGCCTTTTTTTGAGGCATAACCCTTACACTCACAGCTCCTAGAAGCATGAGTCCACGTTGGGCAAGTGACTAATCAAAAAAATAAGGGAATAGGGTGGCGAAAGCCAAAATTGAGAACGCTTAAGACATCCGCGTAGAGTAAACCTCCATTAGCGCATCGTCAGTCTACAGACGGCCAATTACAGTAACATTGCCTTTGACCTTGTCTCCAATCTCGATATCGAGTCTTGCTGAAAGGGGAAGAAAAAGGTCAACTCGACTTCCGAATTTGATGAAACCGATGTCAACGCCCTGTTCTACGCGTTGACCCTCATCAAAATAGCTCACGATACGCTTGGCCATTGCGCCAGCGATTTGTCGTAAAAGTATTTCTGAACTTCCATTATCAATCACCAAGGTCGTCCGTTCATTCTGCTCGGAACTCTTTGGGTGCCACGCAACGAGATATTTTCCTTCGTGGTAGCGGAAGTAATTGACCATGCCGCCAATAGGAGAGCGATTCACGTGGACGTTAGTCGGTGACATGAAGATGCTTACTTGTAGTCGCTTATCCTTGAAATATTCCTTCTCTTCTGCTTCCTCGATAACTACGACACGTCCGTCAGCTGGGGCTAGGATGACGTTGTTATTGGTCAGGAGTACGTCTCGGCTAGGATTTCTGAAGAAGTAACCAATAAAACCCAGTAGAAAAACTGCAAGAGCGCTAAAAGGGAGTATCAGTTTTGGCGCAAGCAAATACATCCCAACACCAACGGCGAGGAAAAATACCAATGCTAGTACAAGCATTTTGCGGCCTTCAGGATGGATCTTCCACATAGGGATTAAAAAGGGGTTCGATAGGGTAACCTCAGAACGATGGCTAAGTTCTCAGCGCACAAAGATGAGGTATGCGGAGACGAATGGAAGTAAAAAAATGAACGCGTCAAATCTATCAAGTAGTCCGCCATGCCCGGGAAGTAGCTTTCCACTATCCTTCACAAAGATACTACGCTTCAGCATGGACTCGATAAGATCTCCAAGACTGCCGAAAATGATGACAATTACCGCAATAGCAATCCAGTCCCGATGTCTAATTACGGGCAAGTATTCGCCTAGCAGCCAAGAAGATACCAAGACAAGGATAGCTCCACCAGCAAATCCTTCCCACGTTTTATTGGGGCTAATTCTTGGCAGCAATTTGGTTTTACCTAAGGTGCTGCCCGCCACATATGCACCGGTATCGGATAGCCACGTCAGCAAAAGTATCCCTAATACGAGCTGCCAGTCAAACTCACCAGATTGATAAGCGATGTAATCAAGCATAGCAAAAGGAGCTCCTATATAGACCATGCCCATGACCATCATCCCAACATTTTCGAAGGGGCGTTTGGCCGCAGCGAAAAGTTCATAGATAAACATCAGGAAAAGCAGAGGGAAAAAAGCTAAGATGAGTGCGAAGAGTAGTTCGTCACGGTTTGGAAGCCAATCAAACAGCACGGCTGATGCGATCAAGTGAGGAGCAAGCCCAAAGGATATGCCCAGTGCGATGCGCGCACGATCACGACGTTGGTATCGATCTAGCACCATGCTGAGAAACTCGTACAGGGATAATGCTGTAACGATTGAGAATAGCGCCATGAAGGAATACGGACCACCAAGTAGTCCACCTAAGATGAGGGCTACGAAAATCACCGCACTTATAGCTCTGGTACGTACTCCACTCATCGGCGGTAAAATAGGACAAGTACATCGGTTCGAGGTCCATCCAACAAAATCTCGCGTCCTTCGTGTTAAAAAGTAGGGCTTAAGGCTCTAAATGGTCAAGCAGTTCATCTTTCTCATTATCAGGCGGCTCAGCGCCAGGAAGTCCTTCTACTGGAACCAACTTCGGCAAGAAAAATAAAAGCGCAGCTGCTGCAACGACCATAGTAGCAAGCACCTGCCAAGTCTCAACCTCTTGCGTTGCGTCGGCTGCTTGCTCTACATCCATCCATGAAAGTCGTACGGCCACCGCTTGCAGTCCATTAAAAAGACAGTGTGCGATGATTGGAATCCAAAGCCGCTGGCTGTAATAGGCTAAGAAGCCAAGAACGGCCCCAAGAAATACACGCGGAAGTAAGCCCGCAAACTGCATATGCACCAAGCCAAACATTAATGCAGTGACCCAAATGCCAAAATGAGAACTGCCAGTAGACCGGATAACCGCAGGCTGGATTAAACCTCTAAAGATGATTTCTTCACCCAAAGCCGGCAGCACACCTATTATAAAGAGCACCATCACAAACGTGGGCCAAGAAGACGAGGTGATCAAGGTGTCGAGTACGCCTGCGATGTCCCCTTCGATAGAAGAAGCCCAGTCAGGCAATTCAACGGCCGCGTTCATAGCAGCCAGTACACCCGTGAAGGACAACGTAAATACAAACGCTGCGATGCCCATCAGCAACTTCAGGAAATTTGGAGCTTTATCAAGGTTTAGCTCCTGTAGCCATCTACCTGGATAAAGAGTTTTCGCACTGACAATGCCGGGCACTAAATAGGAGAAGAGCTGAGAGACTCCAATAACGGCCGCAAGTACACCAGCAGTAAGTTCTAGTGATGGCACACCTTTGCCAAGATCTTCTAAAGAATATCCGTTTAGCAAGATAACGCCAACCACTGCGAGCTGCGCAATGATGGTTCCTGCAATCACGAATGCAAAGGTTACCCAAATTCTACGTCGATTTTCTGATTGATCAGGCTGCACACTTTTACATTTGCGGTCAAACGAACATTGTCCTATGACCAGATTGAGTGTAAACATCAACAAAGTGGCTCTGCTGCGCAATTCTCGCGGGGGAAGTGTTCCTAACTTATTACAAGTCGCCCGCGATTGTGAGCGATTTGGTGCCCAAGGTATCACCGTACACCCGCGGCCCGATGAGCGTCATGTGAAGCAAAGCGACATTCTACCACTAAAGGAAACCGTCACCACTGAGTTCAACATTGAAGGCTATCCATCGGATGATTTTGTTGAGATGGTGCTCAATGCAAAACCCGCACAAGTAACACTCGTACCCGATGCACCCGGTCAACTGACTTCGGACCATGGATGGGACGCGATAAAGGAAATGTCTCGCTTGCAGGATCTATCCAAGACTTTTTCGCAGGCGGGTATTCGTTTGTCAATCTTTCTAGATCCCGATCTTGACCAAGTTGAAGCTGCCGCCAAAACAGGAACTGATCGAATTGAATTTTACACGGGGCCTTATGCTGCGGGCTTTCGCCAAAACCGAGAAGTAGCTGTTGAACCTTATGTGCTAGCTGGTAAAAAAGCGCTCGAAGTTGGACTTGGAATTAATGCCGGACATGACCTTGACCGCGATAACCTCTCATTTTTTGTCAAAGAGGTGCCAGAGGTGCTAGAGGTAAGTATCGGACACGCTTTAATCGGGGATGCACTCTACTTCGGACTGGAGAACACTATTTCTATGTACTTGAGAGCATGTAAAGGCTAGGGTAGAGGTCTAATTCGATACATGTAAAACACCAGAAGAACAGAAATATGCGACGCGATGAACTTTCCTATTGCCCATCCCGAAAAACCTGCCTACATTTGCGCTTCCAAATTTGAATCCTAACAGGAGACTCTATGCTAATCATTGATGTTAAAGAAGGCGAGAGCATTGACCGCGCGCTGAAGAAGTACAAACGTAAGTTCGAGCGTGCAGGCTTGATGCGTTCACTACGTGCTAAGAAGTACTTCACAAAGCCAAGCGTTGAGCGCCGCCACGAAATTTTGAAGGCGATCTACAAGAAGCAGACCTACGGGACCTAGTTTTCTTGAATAGGCGTTTGCCGTTTTCATAGTCATTCACTATCTTACCCAGGTAGCGAAACTCTATGAAAAAAACAATTGCCGTCTTCCGTGATCACTTGGTCTACGAGCGTAGGCTTGCTGAGCACACGGTAATTGCATATACAGCTGATCTAAATCAGCTTTCTTCCTTTTTACAGGAGGACTACGGCCTGACTGCATTTGATGCGGTCAGGCCGTCGCATTTGAGGAGCTACCTAGTCTCCTTGGCTTCAGACGGTGCCGTCAATAGCACCCTCGCACGCAAGCTGGCGGCCATTCGTGGTTTTTTCGCTTTCGCTAAAACACATGGATTTCTAAAGACGAATCCATCGGCTGTGCTCAGAAGTCCAAAACTGCCCAAGAGGCTTCCCCCAGCTGTATCCGCTCCGAAGTTGGGTCAGCTTCTCCGCAACGATCAATTTTCTGACGATTTCTCAGGTCAGCGAGACTTAACGGTACTATTGCTACTGTATAGTTTAGGCCTACGTCGAGCTGAATTACTTTCCTTAAACGTGAGTGACTTCACACGCGGCGCAAAAGAGCTGCGTGTGCTTGGCAAGCGTTCAAAAACGCGGGTACTACCAATTCCTGATCACGTGCAGTCGCAGGTAGAGCATTACCTCTCAAAGCGCGAGGAAGCATTTCCAGAGACAGTCGTAGAAAGTTTGTTCCTCACCAATCGGGGCAAATCCTTTTATCCGAAAGCTGTCTATACCCTTTGTCGCAAGCACCTAGAACGAGCCGCCTGGGCAGATGGGCGCTCCCCACACCTTTTGCGTCACGCCTTCGCTACACATCTCATGGATGGAGGTGCCGACTTACGAGCGGTACAAGAATTGCTTGGGCATTCGAGTCTTGCTTCTACGCAGGTCTACCTACATGCGTCTCCCAAGCGACTCATCGAAGTTTACCAAAAAGCTCATCCCAAAGCAAGTCCACGGAGTGGATAGCGTGTGATGAGCTTCAACCTCTTTTTTTCTCTAATTATAAATTCTCAAACACATGACCGTACAGACTGTAGCTCCTCAATTCAAAGCGGACCAAAAGCTCATTACCTATATTGAAACAAAGCTTGGAAAGCTTTCAAACGTATTTGATCGAATAACTGGATGTAGCGTTACATTAAAGCTGGAGAACTCAGGTCAAGTCAAAGACAAGATAGCTGAGGTGAGAATCCATGTGCCTGGTGCGGTGCTCGTAGCAACTGAAAGTCAGCGCAGCTTCGAGGCTTCTGTTGATTTATTGGCCGATAAAATGCGCCGTCAACTGAAGCGATACAAGCAACGTCAATTAAAAGGCGGGCGCAGGGCATAAAATTCATTTTGAGGTAAACCAAACGACAAAAATCTGGTTTCCTGTTTTAAACCTAATACCATGCAAATCAACATAGAAACAATGCCGAGGGTGTTCAATCCTGAGCTCAAGCCATTAACCATCCGTAAAGTCGAGAGGCTTGCTAAATTCTACGACCACATCATTGAGGCAGACGTCTATATGAAAGAGGATGCAGATCCAAAGCACCCTGCGATCGTTCAGTTGCGCCTCAATGTTCCTCAAGATACTTTATTCTGTGAAGAACGAGGGTCTTCCTTCGAAGAAGCCGTAGATAAGGCTAGTAACGCCATGGAAAGGCAGGTGAAAAAATTTAAAGAAAAGCTTCGTCCGCACGTATAATCAAGGACTTACGCAGGCTGAAGTAGCACGAAGCATAACTACTGAAAAAATAGAGTAATATTTTTTTGTGTAAAGGGTGGTTCTGCAAACAGAAAAGCCTATCTTTGCCCCGCCTTAGCAAAAAGCTAGGCGGGGCTTCGCTTTTGTAGACTCGTTTTTTTGCTTAGGTAATTCTTTGACATACAGTGTTTTGCGTTCGTTTTGAATGGTAAATTATGGTCTGAAAGGGCTGTTTTCCAACCTTTACCAATCATACAAGCCGATGTAGCTCAGTTGGTAGAGCAGCTGATTTGTAATCAGCTGGTCGGCGGTTCGAGTCCGTCCATCGGCTCTTTGCTACTGCGAATCAAGACACTTTAGGGGGTGCGCCGGAGTTGGAGAGCCGGGCTGGACTGTAAATCCAGTGATTCGTCTGAATAGGTTCGATTCCTATCACCCCCACATTTAAGCGGGAGTAGCTCAGTTGGTAGAGCATCAGCCTTCCAAGCTGA
>CALDUE010000081.1 GCA_937923485.1 uncultured Saprospiraceae bacterium | reverse complement strand
CAGCGCACTGCCTAACCGATCATAGACTCGGGCTTCACCCACGCATCAAATTCCTCGGCAGTCAATAACTCGAGCGCTACTCCTGCCTGCTTGAGTGTCGTTCCTTCTGCGTGCGCTTTTTTGGCAATTTTGGCCGCGTTGTCGTAACCAATCTTGGTGTTCAAAGCAGTAACAAGCATAAGTGAGTTATTAAGATGTTCCTTAATGCGCGCACGATTAGGTTCTAAACCAGCTACGCAGTGCTCTTCAAAGCTTGCTGCCGCGTCTCCAATTAGACGAGCGCTATGCAAGAAATTATAGGCCATCATTGGTTTAAATACATTCAGCTCAAAATGCCCCGTTGCTCCTCCAACGTTGATAGCGACATCATTACCAAGCACTTGAGCGGCCACCATCGTTAGTGCCTCCGCCTGCGTTGGGTTCACTTTTCCAGGCATGATGCTCGATCCCGGCTCATTGGCTGGAATAGAAAGTTCACCAATTCCTGATCGTGGACCTGAAGCCAACATGCGAATATCATTACCGATCTTCATCAAGCTCACAGCAACCGTCTTAAGTGCACCATGCGTCTCTACAATTGCATCATGCGCAGCAAGAGACTCGAATTTGTTAATCGCTGTCACGAATGGCATACCCGTCAACTCCGCTATCTGACCAGCGACATGCTTTGCATAACCTTCTGGTGTATTGAGGCCAGTTCCTACAGCTGTACCACCTAAAGCAATTTCACTAAGGTGGTCTAAGGTATGGTCAATCGCTTTGATACCGTGATCAAGCTGACTTACATATCCGCTCAACTCTTGCCCCACCGTCACAGGTGTAGCATCCATGAAGTGAGTCCTTCCGATTTTGACAACGTCCATATAAGCTTCCGACTTTTCAGCAAGTCGGTCGCGAAGTTGTTTCAAGCCGGGTAAGGTCGTTTCTTGAATCATCGTAAATGCAGCAATGTGCATTGCCGTCGGAAACGTATCGTTAGAACTTTGGCTCTTGTTTACATCATCGTTGGGATGAAGTATTTTCTTTTCGTCCGTTAGTTTTCCGCCTTTTATCACGTGACCACGATTAGCAATCACTTCATTGACGTTCATATTAGACTGCGTGCCTGAGCCTGTCTGCCAAACCACAAGTGGAAATGCATCGTCAAGTTTTCCAGCACTGATCTCATCAGCTACCTGTGCAATTAGGTCCGCTTTCTCACCGTCCAGTACACCGAGGGCATGGTTGGTTTTAGCAGCAGCTTTCTTAAGAATCGCAAAGGCACGAATGATTTCAATAGGCATCTTTTGGCGATCTCCGCCGATTGCGAAATTCTGCGTTGAGCGTTGGGTCTGTGCTCCGTAATATGCTTCAGCAGGAACTTCAACGTTTCCAATGCTATCTTTTTCTGTGCGGGTATTCATGGACATCGGGCTTTGTAGCCGCGAATGTACAATTTGTGCCGACGCTGTAGAAGATGCATCTTATATTTCCGACGCGTTTTTTTCTTGGCTTCATCAAGGACATCTTAACTTTCACCGTAGCAATCGACACTTTTACTAGATTGCTGAACCTAGCCTACTCCCATTGGTTAGTATCACAAAGAAAACTTCTACAACATGGCTTTTCAGCTCCCCGACTTACCTTATCCAAAAGATGCACTCGAACCGCACATCGACGCACTCACCATGGAAATCCATCATGATAAACATCATGCTGGCTACACCAAAAAACTCAACGCAGCTTTAGAAGGCACAGGTTGGGAGAATAGAACAATCGAAGATATCCTTGCAAACTTGAAGGATCTTCCAGCAGACAAGCAAACTGCCGTTCGCAACAATGGCGGCGGCTTTATCAATCACTCAATCTTCTGGGCGACAATGAGTCCAAACGGTGGAGGGGAGCCTACTGGTGCCATCAAGCATGCGATTAACGAGAAGTGGGGTTCTTTCGATGCCTTCAAAGAGGCTTTCGCCAAAACTGCAGCCACACAATTTGGATCTGGCTGGGCTTGGCTTGGGTATAGCAAAGAAGAGGGCCTCCACCTGCACGGAATGCCAAACCAAGATTCACCTGCACTCCACGGCCATGTAGGAATTCTGGGAATCGACGTATGGGAGCATGCGTATTACCTAAACTACCAAAACCGTCGACCTGATTACATCTCTGCTTGGTGGAATGTTGTGAATTGGGATGAAGTGAATAAGCGCTACGCAGCTGCGAAGGGATAAGCTTTTCTAGTTCAAGAAAAAGCCCTCGTTTGCGAATGCAATTGAGGGCTTTTTTTGTTTGGATTCTTCAGAAATGTAGTTGTGCTGCGCACTTCTTAAATTTCTGGTTTAAGTTTTTGCTAGTAGGAATGTTTTTTGGGTCAGAGTTCGAGGTTCATTTCGCCGCCGCCACAGGCTTCTCTTCGCCGAATGCAAAACAACAATACCTCTAGGCGCCTCAGGCTCATTCGCTGTAGGCTTCAATTACCTACCCTTCATAGATAAAATCTCTAATTTCCTTCAAAAACGGATCTCCATACTGCTTCAGCTTATGGTCTCCTACCCCACTGATGAGCTTCATGCTACCACTGTCTGTTGGCTGAAGAATACTCATCTCCTCGAGCGTAGTATCGTTGAAAATGATATACGGAGGTTTGCCCATTTCTCTTGCCATTGACAGACGGAGTTTGCGTAAACGCTGAAACAAGTCTTGACTTTTCCCGGTCAGTTTATGTCTTGTCAATGCAGGCTTTGCAGAAGCAGCTTTCATCTCTTCTTTCACTTCACGCTTCACCAATTCCACGTTCCTTTTTCCAAACAGAACCTCTTCCGCAACTGGAGTGAGGTGCAAGGCATTTCTTTTGTCTGGTGCGACTTCCAATAATCCTTGGTGAATCAGTTGCTCAATGTAATAGTGCCAATCCCGCAGGCTAACTTCTCGCCCTGCTCCGAAGGTCTTGATATCGGAATACCCCATCACGGCGATCTCAGGATTTTGCGTACCACGAAGAATACTCACAAGCGTTGGCTGTCCAATTCGTTGATCAGTGCGTGCTACACCACTTAATGCCATTTGTGCTAGGCGGGTGCCGTCAAATGGCTTGGGAGGATTGCGACAAATGTCGCAGTGACCACAGTTTTCGCGGAAATCGTCTCCGAAATAAGTGAGCAGCAAGCGACGACGGCAATGAACCGTAGTAGCATACTGATACATCCGGTCCAGCTTACTGATTTGAAGTTCGGCAGTTTTAGGATTATTGTCTGCGATAATGTCCGCTAAAATTTTGCGATCATTCCAACTGTAGAATAGCAGCGTTTCAGCAGCTCCACCATCTCTGCCTGCTCGTCCTATTTCTTGATAAAACCCTTCTAGGTTTTTGGGGAGATTGTAATGAATAACCCAGCGAACATTACTCTTATCGATTCCCATTCCAAAGGCAATCGTAGCACATACCACGGGAAGTTCATCGCGTACAAAACGTTCTTGTACGCTTGAGCGCACTCTTTCGTGGAGCCCTGCATGATAGGCTTCCGCGTTTATTCCTTTTGACTTGAGTTTTTGCGAAAGCATCTCTGTACTCTTTCTACTCAAGCAGTAAACGATGCCACTTTGATCAGGTCGACGCTTTGCCCAATCCACAATCTGTTTGATGCGCTCTCTGCCTGGTCGAACTTCTAGGTTGAGGTTGGGCCGATCAAAACTAGAGACAAACAAATTCGGATCTTGTAGATCTAGCTGTTTTACGATATCCCTTCGTGTTGTCTTATCTGCCGTTGCTGTAAGGGCCACCATTGGCATGTCTCCGAGGGAGTCTCTGACCAAACTTAGCTTAGTGTACTCTGGGCGAAAGTCATGGCCCCATGCTGAAATACAATGCGCCTCATCGATGGCGATGAGGTTGATTCGAGCTCTTTGAAGAACACGAATGGTGTCACCTGAAAGAAGTCTCTCGGGACTTACATAAAGTAATTTTAGGCTGCCGTTGGCGAGATCGTCTTCTACCTGACGTTGCTCTAAACCGTCTTGGCTAGAATTGAGGTAGGCTGCTTTTATCCCGTTTTGCCGTAAGGCCTCAACTTGATCTTTCATCAAACTGATGAGCGGACTTACAACAAGTGCAGTGCCTCGCATCACTAGCGCTGGCAATTGAAAACAGATCGACTTCCCTCCACCCGTTGGCATCAGAACAACGGTATCTCTTCCTGAAAGAATGGACTCAATGATATCTCCCTGCATCGGACGAAAAGAATCGTATCCGAAGTAATGCTTGAGTGCTTCTTGAGCAGGCTTCAAGGTGGGAGAAATAGTCATTTCGAGTGGGTAGAAAGGTAAGCTTTCGCGAAAACAAGTCGCCAAAAATAGAAAGGTCAAGATACACATCCTTAAATGTGCAAGACCTTATCGCTCTACCATTCATTCCACACTCAAGGGCGTTTTACCTACCTAGAAATAAAGTTGTGCGAAATTAAGATCTGGCAACAGATCTTATGAACAACGAAAAGAATATCGATTGTAATTGCTGGGATTGACTATTAGAAATCAAAACCAAGAACGATACGCAAAACCGAATCACTTTGATCATCTTCAGGAATATAGTAACCAAAGCTCATGGTGAATAGACTCAAAGGTCTGATATAAGCTCCTCCTCCGTAGCTATAGTGCCAAGTGTCACTATTTTCACTATTCCATACTCTACCGTAATCATAGCTTGCAAATACACCAATACGACTTTTAAATGCTCGCTTTGCAAATTCTTGACGGAGGTCAAATTGGTTGTAGAATTGAGATTCACCAATAAATCGCTGTCTTCTATATCCGCGTAAGTTTTCTCCACCTAATTGCTCCGCATCATAAAAGAAAAAATCACCATATGTGATACCTGCACCTACTCTAGTAACGAAGGCCGCTCCTTTCCAAAGGTGCTGGTAGATCGTCATACTTCCTTCAGCAGACGGGAGCGTTGCTCTTTCTGGTCGGAATCGCTGGCGTAGACTAGCAGCGACATTGAACTTCATCCCGTCTCTTGGGAATCCTGGGTGATCAACATTTGCGTAAGAATACCCTAAGATGGCCTCTGCAAAATAACCACGATCAAAAACTGGATTTTCGGAGCTGAAAAATGATTCTATAAACCTGCCCGAAGTTCTATCCGTCCGTATGGATTCGCCTAGTAAAGTGAAACTTAGGCCACCATCGTGATTTTTATTTCTCAATAAAATAGATGGAGCCAGACGGATAATCTCTTGTCGAGTCCGATAAAACTGACGTTGGCGAGAAATCTCGGTGGTTTCATTACCGAATCCAAAAAAGTTAATAGCAAAGTTAGGAGATTGATAAAGCGTTGCCACGTTAAAATCTATCCGTGGTGCTAAATCGATAATACTAAAGTCATACGTCAGGCGGACGCCACCACTTGATGTAGCGTAATCTGCAGCGAAATTTTGTCTGTAGTGTCTATGGAACGTGTAGAAATTCTCTTGATAGGTCAGGCCAACACGGACACCATCATCAGGATTGAATCCAAACAATGGTAGCCATAACCCATAATCGTAAAGTACATCTCTATAGTCGTAGCGGTTGAAGCGCCAGTATCGCGTAATGTGCGCTTCCGTCTCTTTACCGAGCTCTAAATCGTCCTGTCCTGGCCAAGCGTATACACGAGTGCGCTTACGAATGGCCTTCGCATTATCAGTGGTGACAACCTCGTCTTTCTCTGGTCCAGGGATGATGCGCACTTTAATGCTCGAGTTCTTCGCGTTTCCTGAAGTAAAAAATTTGTCGTGGTTACGGAGTCCAAAAAGTTGAATACTATTCGTTTCTTTTGGGTAGAATGTTCGGCTGTAATATTTGGCGCCTTTCTTCTTGTCTTCGTAGTCATAAATATCAACGGTTACCGTTCCATCTTCATGGCGAATAACATCAAAGTAATCGTCGGCATTTGTACCTACCACATACACCTCTTTTGCCTCGTACGCATAAATCTTCTCGGCATATTTTACAAGTGCGTCTCTTCTCGCTTTGAACGCTTTTGTGTATTCCTCTTTACGCCCCTCTCGTGCCTCTTTCGGCCATTTGTCGAAAGCTGCTTCAATTTCACTATCCGTAAGTTTTATCTGGGTTTCTTTCGCCGCATTAATCCAATCTTCTTTGGTCAATTCATTTAGGAAGCGACGGTCTAGCATTCGAGCTTGAAAAGTGAAACTTTCGATCCATGGTTGATCCTCATCGAAGTTTTGAATCTCTCGAACTGCGGGAATCGTTAGGGACCCAAGTTTGACAAGTTTACCATCAATCTTAAGCAACGCCTGATCGCGGTCTCGTGGGATAACCCTCCACTTGCTGATGCCTGTTTTTTCGTCTTTGTACTCTGCAAAGCGCCATTGATCATTGTGTCGATCAAAATCTCCTAGCAAGACGTCCAATAGGCGCGCACGAATAAGTGCCTGCTGGTCTACTTGATCTTTATAGCTTTTTGCAATTTTTTCGAGGATATCATCTCGCCCCTTAATCTTTTCTGGTTTACCAAAAAGACCATCTTCAATCCACTCATTGTTAGGGCGCTCTTCAAGAAGATAAAGTTCGTCAGCAAAAAGATCGTTGAGATCGCCAAGTTGTGGGTGAGCGGGCAAGTAAACTATTCGAGGGTAGGCATGAGGAATATCTACAGCTTCGGCAATATCTGCAGCCGTAAGTGCACCAAATGGATTTGCTGTAAAGAAGATATCCTGAGTCAGGGTAATCAGCGGACCGACGCGTGCGAATGCAGGTAAAAGTCGTCTTGGATCTTTTCGGATACTTCTCAAAACATAATCACGCCCCTGCTTATCTGTTATCCTTAGGGAGTTCGTTTGACCGCCGCCACCACGTTTGGTTATTTCTACCCCACCCGCAAACTCGTTGAGACGGAAGATAGGATAGGTATATGGAGTCGTAAAGAGTTCTCGGTTGTTCTCTCCAAATGCCCATTTGAATATCGGACCGAATTTGCGGTAACCAACAAATGGCGCGTAGCTGATAGAATCCTGATCGCTTTCATACAATTTATAATCGCCATTGTAAGATTCCTTAGGCTTGGTGTAAAGCTTTGCCTCGAAAAGGGTTTTGCCAGAAGGCGAACCGTCGGCCTCTGTAAACTTTACCCAAGCCTCGCCACTCTCGTAGTAGTGTATCTCAGCAAAACCAGGAACACCTGCCGTGAAAGTCGTCCTCTGCCCTATTTTACCAGGATCGTTGCGTACAGCCGTACCACTACCTACTACGGGATGATCTTTGTAGTTTCCATATTGCAGAAGATGCTCATGGCCGCTTACGAAGGTAAGTGCAGGGTGTTCATCAAAAATGTTCTTTAAATCGGTACGCAACGCCTCCATTTTTGGAGAGTAGAGATCTTGCTTTGTTCCAAGCTTGGAGCGAAACCAGTTGGCTAGTGGGCCAAAGTATCCGTCTCTAAAAAGTCCCGGAAATCCATGTTCGCCACCACGAGGTCCGCGACTTATGGTTGGGTGGTGCATGGCTACTACGACGTGCTTATAAGCTAGCCCTTTGGACATGTTGGTCAAAAGCCATCTGAACCCAGCGCGAGATTGCACTAAGCATCCTTCATTAAGTTCTTCGTAATCATCCCAATCGGATAGAAACCATTGACTATTGATAATGAGCAGTCCAATATCCGGAGAAATCTCCAGCAAGACTGGGTCTCCGCAGGCATTCTGCGGATAGACGATATCCTTCCCGTACTGCTTATCGACGTAGTCCTCAAAATTCTCTACCTCATCAATGCCATATTTCCATTCAAGATCACCTTGCAGCATTGCCACGGTACCCTCGTAATCTCCAAGCACACTTAGCTGTGTCTTGATCTGCTCTTCAATGAGTTCATGTTGCTCCCTATTGTCGTCTTTTTTTGGATAGCCTTTTTTATCGACTTGGTCTCCCATGAAGACCATTGTGCTAGACTTGTCAGCTTTCGCTAAAACATCCTTCAGCAACTTCAAGGCAGGAGCTTGATCTAGGTCTGTAGCCCCTCCAGAACTGCCTGTCAAGTAAACGGAGTGAATAGGAATTTCCCCTGGAAGTTGAGAGACTTCTTTGGGCTTTAGTTCATCACTGGCGTACATAGGCTTGTGACGCGCGCAACTCGAAAGGAGTAGTGCCACAAGAACAAAAAGAAACAGTTGAGACTTAGAAAGAGTAAAGCTTTTCGGCACAGTGAGATCGGTTGATAATGCGAAGTTAACATCTTTCCTAGTCGCTAGACTAAGAAAAGGTTAGCATTTACTTTGTTTGATGTTACAACTTATAGAAGTGCAAGGCAAAAGTCCAAATCTTGGGAAAGGTTCCAAGGTTTTTGATACTGCTGTATTAACAGGAGACATTACAACAGGTGAGAACTGTACGTTCTGGTTCCAATCGGTTGTACGGGGAGACGTCAACAGCATTGTGCTAGGTGACAAGGTCAATGTTCAAGATGGAGCAATACTACACTGCACCTATAAAAAAGCGGCTCTTACTATTGGCAATCGTGTAAGTATTGGGCATCGAGCAATCGTCCACGGTTGCACAATTCACGATGATGTGCTCATTGGTATGGGTGCTATCGTGATGGACCATGCGGTCGTTGAATCAGGATGCCTCATTGCTGCCGGCGCAATCGTAACTCAAGGCATGCACTGCGAATCTGGCTGGATTTACGCGGGCATCCCAGCAAAACCAATCAAAAAGCTCAGTCCAGAAATGATGAAAGGCGAGGTAAATCGGATCGCAGAGGCATATGTGATGTATGCTTCTTGGTATGAATGATCAATTTTGAATTGCCACACGCTGGCGCACTATCTTTTGATTTTCAGGATCGGCAAGTTGTGCAACTAGAACCACAGCGTACTCCTGTCCTGCCCATCGGTATAATCAATGCAAATCTCTTCACCAGCGTCTATGTCGCGTTGCGCTCTGACACTGATGGTCTCACTGGGAAAGTCCATTTCATAGTCCGCGTTGTTGTCTTCTGCATGGTTGTATAGCGACCCATATCCTAGCGCTATTGCAGTCTCACCCGCCCCTTGCCAGAGAAAGTAGTAGTCGTGCAAAAACGACTCGTGAATGCGATCAAAGTCCTTGGCTGGAACAACAATCACTGGGCAAATCTCTATGACACTGTCTTTGGCAATGGCCTCGGCAGTGAATACGCCTCGACCTCGATTGGCAGTCGCAGCGATGTAGAGAGCAGGATGACGTTGGAGACTCATTGGGATAAAGTAAAGCTCAAATTCAACGCCGAGCCAAACTCACTCCCAAGAGAATAAGCGCAAGACCAAAAGCTATTAAAATAGTGATGACCTCCCCATCCAGCAAGCCCCAGCCGAGGGCGATGATGGGAACGAGGTAACTTACCGTACTGGCAAAAACTGGATCGGTGAGTTGGACTAACCTAAAGAAAAGCCAACTGGCCATAGCCGTTCCTATGAGGCCTAAAAAGCTGACAGAGACATAAGCTGTCAACAAGTCCGGTTCATTCGCGAAATCGATAGACACTCCCCCACTTAGGAGTAAAGCCAAACCAGCCAACAGTCCGATTGGAGCCATGGCGCCTGCCGTCATCATGAGCGGATCGGCCGAAGAGAAAAAGCGCTTGACGATGTTGCTGCTCAAGGCATAGCAGATCGTCGCAGCAACAGCCAACATAATCGAGAAGTGAGGCCAAGCATCTCCCTCATCTCCAAACCAGCCGTATCTCGAAACAACCAAGAGTAATGCTCCACATAGACCGACCAAAATCCCGACCAATTGCCAGCGACGCAATGGTAGTCTGAATAGCAAAACCGAGACGAGCAAGGTCATCAGTGGAGTCAAAGAGGATAGCGCTGCCGCTAGACTACTCGATAATTCTTGTTGAGCGAAAGGGAACAGAAAGGATGGTAGACCTGTCCCAAATAGACCGATTGCGAACAAGGTCAACCACTGTTTTGCCGAAAGGCCTCTACACCTAGAAATGGCCAGTGGAATGAAGGCTAAGCCTACAAAGGTCAAGCGGAGATATCCCACCTGGAGCGGATCGAAGGCCAGCAGACTTTTCTTGATCAGGATATAGCTACTCCCCCATACAATGGCAAGCGCAGCTAAAGTGGCCCATGCCTGAAATTGAAGGGACCTTTCTTTGATGGGACGGGTATTGAAGGCTTAAAAGGAGATGGCAAGCTACTTTCTCAGCAAGACCAACTTTTCAGGATCTCCTTGTCGGTTCATGTCAAAAACGAGTGAATCGCCTTCTAGTTTTAGAATTCCTACGACCTTCTCCACTTTTCGATCGCCAGTAGCCGTCGTGTAGAGTTTACTGTCTCTAAAAACAAAATCGCCTGCTTCTTGCTGCTTTCCTAGCGCAGCCGTGTAGGAGAAATCCTCGTTGAACGTGAACTTCACCTGACTTGGGTCTGAAGAAGCAGGAGCACCGTTGCGAGTCCAACTGACTCCTTGCCAATCACCGTAAAGCAATGGAAGACGCTCATCAGTTGTGTTACAAGCCGTGAGCGAGAAGAGCGCAACCAGAACTAGACTTAGTATTGAATTTCTCATAGAACAAACATAGTTAGGAAAAGAAAAGCCGCTGGCGGCCTAGGCTACCAGCGACTTAGCATTAGAATTCAGCTGCTACGCTAGGGGTGGCGGCGTAACGTCGCTCTTGCCGTTTGCTGCAGGACTAGGCTTCGATTTAGACTTAGAAGGCTTCTTCTTTCCATTAGAAACAACTTCTCCTTCTACATCTTCGACAGCGCCTAGGTAGCTCGGCAAGCTCATGCCTGCCATGTCGAACAGGTCACGAAGCGGTGGGACCGCCTTGTATAGTCCGCTGACAAAATTGGCCGTTGAACCCACGCCTTCGCCATTCGATCCACCGCTGCCACCGCCTTCCCAGACTGTGACTTTGTCGATCTTGATTCCTTTGATCGCTTCGACTTGTGTCTTCACGAGCTCAGGCAACTTATCGGCGATAAGCATCAACACGGCTTCACGTGCATCTCCTCCAGCGGCATCGACGATGGCTTTCAGACCTTCGGCTTGCTTAGCGAGAATTTCAAGGTTACCCTGTGCTTCTGCTTGCTTCATAGAAAGAAGGGCATCAGCCTCACCTTTAGCTGTACGACGAATCTTCTCCGCTTCAGCTTCTGCATTAATCTCCGCTTGACGCTTCGCGATATCAGCCTTCACGATTTCGTTCGCTTCAAGGGTGGCACGCTCACGGGCAGCACGAGCCAGCTCGGCTTTACGCTCTGCCTCATAAGCATCAGCGAGTGAGTTTGCATTCTGGACTTTCTCCGCAGCAGTTGCTCGGCGAAGTGCCTCTGCTTCCTGCTCACGTCGAACAGCATCAGATTGCGCAATCTTAATGCGAGAAAGGTTCTCACCTTCTGTTGCGACTGCATCGGCCTCAGCAATACGTACACGTTGTAGTCGAGCAGCGTCGGCCTCTCCGGATGCGGCACCTGCCTCTGCTTCAGAGACCTTTACGCGCTGGAGTTGGCGAGCTTCTGCTTGACCGATAGAACCTGTCTGATCGTGCTGAGCAACGCGGACTTTCGCCTCGTTGATCGCCTGTGCAGCAGCTTCCTTACCAAGAGCCTCGATGTATCCAGACTCGTCTTGGATGTCCGTAACGTTTACGTTGATTAGCTCTAGGCCAATCTTACGAAGCTCGGTGCCTACGTTGTGGTAAACGTTGGCCAAGAACTTGTCACGGTCAGCATTGATCTCCTCGATGTCCATTGTTGCAACGACCAGACGAAGCTGACCGAAGATGATGTCCTTCGACATGTCACGAATCTCATCTTCATTACGGTTGAGCAAACGCTCTGCAGCGTTGGTCATAACGCCAGGCTCTGTTGAGATGGCTACCGTAAATCGAGAAGGTACATTGACACGGATATTCTGACGAGAGAGTGCTCCGTGCAGATCCACATCGATACTAATCGGGTGTAAATCGAGGTAAGCGTAGTCTTGAACGACGGGCCAGACAAAGGTGGCGCCACCTGCAAGACACTTGGCAGATCCAGAGTTAGTCTTTCCGTAAATCACGAGGATTTTATCGGAAGGGCAGCGCTTATATCGGGACAAGAAAATTATTAAAAGAAGGAAACTAATACCCAGCAGGGCTGCTCCTCCTAACAAAAATGGTAATTCCATGGTGATTTAGGTTTTGGTGAATGTGTCCCTTAAAATACGGGACGATGACATAATTTTGACTGTTGACAAGACGACCGTAGGAGAATATTCGACCAACGGATAGCCTATTTTTGCAGGTGTATTCACGAGCTTAGACTTGGCATTTCTTCGACGAGGACACGGTTCTCTCCAAGGATTTGAACCACCCGAGCGAGCTTGCCGCTTTCGATGGAAGGTCCATTGGTAACCGCTTCCAATTCTACCAATCTTGAGCCCATCCGCACATGAATTAGGCCATTGCCTTGTCGCTTCTCTGGTATTAGTAGGTAGACCTCGCCACGTTGTTGCAGCACAGCTTGTACATCGCGACCTCCGTCATGACCAAGTCGCATAAGATAGACCAGTAATAAGGCTAATAAAGACATACACGTATATCCTACGCCGAGTGCAACGACCACCACAAGCCAGACTGGTGCGCCTAAACTAAGCGCTCCCCAGCCTCCGAACCCTGAAAAAGTGAGAAAGGATAGTATGGTTTTCACAGAGAGCGTTCCTTGACCGTCTCCGCCATCCATATCGATGTCCGTATCAAAGTCGAGATCAGCTTCGCCTCCAAGCAAACTGACTATCAATAGGATAAACAGCAGGCTGCCAAAGCCTAAGGCCATGCCTGCAAAAATCTGCTCTATAAGCGGTAATGTTTCCCACCAGTTCATCATTGAGGGAAATATATGCTATAAGGTTTTAGCGGAAGCTGAATCCACGACAATCGTAGGCAGATTTCCGACAAACGGCTCCCGTATAGAACTTCTGAGCACCTGCGTGTCGTTAATTCAGACACTATGAAAAAATTCTGGGAAGATTTCAAGGCTTTTGCCATCAAGGGAAACATGGTTGATCTGGCCATTGGTGTAGTCATCGGTGCCTCCTTCAACAAAATTATTGACGCGCTTGTGAGAGGATTAATCTCTCCCCCACTAGGCTACCTCACTGGAGGAATTGACATGGGTGATAAAACTTGGACAGTTTTTGCCCCCAAACTCAACGATGCTGGCGAGGCCATCGAAGGTTCGGGGCTAATTATCAAATACGGGCTCGTACTCGAAAATGGCATTGATTTTTTCATCATTGCATTCACCATTTTCATAGTGCTCAAAATTGTAAAGAGACTCCAAGATCGAGCTGAAGATGAAAAGGATACCTCGGTGCCTACGCCAAAAAATATTCAGCTTCTCGCAGAAATCCGCGATGGCATAAATGCAATAGCCAAGCGCGAATCATAGTTGTTAGATTTACCGCTGTGCGAATCTCTCCCCTCATACTTTTCCTTGCGCTTTGCCTTAGCACTTTAGAACTCGCAGCGCAGGCGCGCTATGAATTTTCTGAAGCAGAGGCTGATACGATCTTGATTGACTTTAGTGAAGCACTAAAAACGTATCACCCTTATGCCTATCGAGGCCAAGGCAGCCAATCAATCGATAGTCTTTTGGTCGTGCTTCGCGGCAACCTGAAAGCGTCCATAATAGATGACTCCATTCACATTGCTGATCTGATCCAATTGACTTCAACCTTCAATGAGCTGCTCGGCGATGGGCACTTACAACTTACTAGG
>CALDUE010000080.1 GCA_937923485.1 uncultured Saprospiraceae bacterium | reverse complement strand
CCGATCCACCACGTGCAAACACAGGGAGATAGTCGAGTGGTGTTTTTAGACGTGACTTCTTACCACCCTTGTATACTTTTCCTGATTGCAGGTGATACCAGCTTCCTTTTGGAAAATAGGTTGTTTGACTTTTCTGGTTTTCGCGTAAGCATGGATCAACAAAAATATGCTTACCAAAGCGGAAAGCATCTGTATTTACCAAAGCCTTATCACTCGGGTCGTCCATGTAGCTCGGTGTCAGGATCGGAGTACCTTTCCTGTGCAGTTTTTCCATCGCTGTGTAGAGCGTAGGCAGCAGACGATATCGCCAATTAATCGCTTCTCGGCAATGGTCTGTAAACGGATCGCCGTAGCTCCAAGGCTCTTGGTCGCGACGATTCTTTTCCATGGCTTTCTGTACCGCCTCTTGATCGGTTTGAGTGGCTCCATCAGCATTATTTCCCATGGAGTGCGTACGCATCACTGGATGGAAAATTGCCAACTGCATCCACCGTGTATATAGCTGACCGTCAGGGTCTTGGTTGAACCCTCCAATGTCACTTCCAGTCAAGCTAAAACCACTTAGACTTAGGCGTATGCATTGGTGATTAGCTACTTGAAGTTGCCTCCAATTGGCAGTATTGTCTCCCGTCCAAACAGCTGCATAACGTTGCCCACCCGCATAGGTGGCACGCGTAAGCAGGAACGGACGGACCTTCGGCTGAAGTTTACGCAGACCCTCAAAACTGGCCTCCGTCATCTTCAATCCATAGATGTTGTGCGCTCGATCATGGGTGCTGCGGTACCCGTCCATGCTATGCATGACTTCGTCTGGGAATGTAGCGCGATTGACACTGAAAACAGCAGGCTCGTTCATGTCATTCCAGAATCCGCTGACGCCCATTTTATTATAAAGTTCTTTGTATAGTTTGCCCCACCAATCACGAACATCTGGATCGGTATAATCAGGAAAAACGCATTCTTCGGGCCATACTGGTCCGCGGACGACTTCACCGTTGGTGCGACGACACCAAACGTCTTTCTCCGTACCTGAGTCGTATATATCGTATCCTTCTTCTGCCGCAATTCCTGGATCGATCATTACGACAGTTCGCATGCCTTCTTTGCGGAAATCTTTGATCATTTCCTTTAAGTCAGGAAATAAAGATTTGCTTACTGTAAAGCATTTATAATCCTCCATATAATCGATGTCTAGGTATATCGCATCACATGGGATTTTCTTGTCGCGGAAATCTTGCACGACTTCGCGAACGCGTGGTTCTGGATAATAACTCCAGCGGCATTGCTGGTATCCCAAGGCCCACATGGGCGGCATCGGAGGAGTGCCAGTTAGTTTGCAGTAATCTGCACATATCTTTACAGGATCATCTCCAAAAAAGAAGAAGAGCGTGAATTCACCACCTTCTGCACGATAGCTAAAGGTGTTTTCTGAATCCTTTCCAAAATCAAAAGTGGCCCGATGTGTATTGTCAAACAAAAGCCCTTGTCGACGATTTCCTCGCTCCGATAAAACGAATGGAATAGACTTATAAATTTCATCTGATCCTTCGCTGTAGCCAAAGGCGTCGGTGTTCCACATGGTATATTTGCGACCGCGCATGTCGAGGTTTCCTGGCTTATCACCAAGACCGTGAAAGGCTTCCTCTTTGAGCATTTGGAAGTCTGCCCCGATCTCGACGGTTCCAGCCATGATGCTGGTTATGAGTTCAGGACCTGCCTTGGTAGATAGCGTTTTGCGACCTTTCACGTCGGTGCTGTAGAAACTACCATCAGCTTTCGCCAAAACTAATTCTCCGCCAGCGACCTTAAAGCGATAGTGGTTCGCATCCTCACGTACGTTGATTCTACCTTTTTGCTTTGTGCCTTCAGGAAGCGAATAAGTTGGTGTTTCGTCGAGGTATTTATGCGGAGAAAAACGTAGGCGCAAAACGTTTTTGCGAAAGCTGGCTACTTCAACCACCCAATCTGAGTCGGTAGACGCATACCAGGTTTTAGCGGAAGCCAAAACCTGGCTGACAGCCCCACATGTAGACTTCGTATAGACATCTTCATGCCGAGTCATTTTGTCTGTATCGGCACTATTGACAGCCTCGCGACGGCTAATGTCGCGCGTTTGGAAGGTCTTAGATTTCTTGGTAGCCATAGCGTGTTTCTGAGAAGCAAGGTTAAACCCAAATCACGACTTGGGTCAAAACACTCTAGTATACGAGCCTAAGATGAAATAGGTATCCCGAAATCGTGGTGCTTTTGGGATAGCTTTTGAAGGGTCTTGAGCGCTGCCTCTTGGTCCGTTTCAGATTGTCCCGTTAACTCTGCAAAAACTGGAGAAAGTTGAGGGAGAAGCTCATCGAGGATCGTCTTGTCGAAGTACATCCTTCCTGTCCTCCTGATGGCCCAGTCTTCAAGCGTTATCACTTGCTCACGGTCGAGTGAGAACTTGAGTTCTCCAATTGCCAAACGCAGCTCAGCATTGCCTTCTGGTGGCGTTAATTGAAGAATTTCTTCAACTTGTTTACCATACAAGTGGACGAGATAGCTCGCTCGACTTTGCGGCAGACTCATTTCATTGAGAAGATTCTCGATCTCGGTGCAGTATGCAAGAACGGCATCGAAATTCTCAAAACCATTACCACCAAGGGCAATGGTCTGCGTCTTGGTTTCTCCCCCGCGACCGAGCCGTTCGACGACTTTGTCGACGATACGTTCGCTCATTTTTCGATAGCCAGTCAACTTGCCTCCAGCAATGGATAACAGCCCACTTTCAGATTCGAATATTTCATCTTTTCGACTCATCTGGCTTGCCGACTTACCATCCTCAAAAATCAGTGGGCGTAGACCTGCCCAAGAGCTTTCGATTTCATTTGCTTTCAGGTTTAACCCTTCAAACATTCGGTTGACGCCATTGAGCAAATACTCAACGTCCTCTGCCGTAATATCAACGTTGTCAGGATCCTTTTTGAAAGGAGTATCTGTAGTACCGAAATAGGTACAGCGATCACGTGGAATAGCGAAACACATCCGACCATCCGGAAGGTCGAAGTAGATACTTTGTTGGACTGGGAAGCGCTCACGCGGAACCACCAAGTGGACGCCTTTTGCGTGAAAAATTCGCTTGTCGTTGAGGCTATTGTCCTTCTTGCGAATGAGGTCAACCCAAGGTCCGGCAGCGCTTACGACTACCTCAGCCTTGATGTCAAAAGTCTCATTTGTCAAGACATCGTGAACTTTAGCGCCTACAGCTTTTCCATCTTCATAGCGTAGATCATCAGCCATTACATAGTTGGCTGCAACAGCTCCGATCGCACTTGCGGTCTTTACATTTTCGACGGTAAGTCTTGCATCATCTGTGCGATATTCGGCATAGATGGCCCCTCCAGTTACCCAGTCATCGTTGAGCATCGGTTCAGCTGCCATGGCCTCTTCTCGGTCTAGCATTTTGCGCTTATCCTCATCTTCTACATCTGCGAGGTAGTCGTAGACAAATAGCGCCATGTTGGTGGTCATCTTACCCATTTGTCCATCCTTTATGATCGGGATAAACATCTTTTCTGGCTGCACGAGGTGTGGGGCGAGATGGTGGACATTCGCTCGTTCTTGACCTACCTCTCTGACAAGGCCAAGGTCCAATTGTTTGAGGTACCGGAGGCCGCCGTGGATCAACTTGGTTGACTTAGAACTAGTACCTGAAGCATAGTCGCCCTTCTCAATGAGGCCAACGTTTATACCTCGAGATGCTGCATCAAGTGCTATCCCCGCGCCAGTTATTCCTCCACCTATGATTAGGAGGTCGAACGAAGTCTCCCGCAGCTTTTTTATGGATTCTTTTCGAGAAGGGAGGGCTGCTTTTTCGGCTGCGGTATAGTCCATTTCTAATGAATAGGTTGGACGGGAAGTTAGTTCAGATTTGTGGGGCCAATGCTTACTCCGCAGCTGGCGGAACGCTCTCCCCCGTCAAGCCCATTGTGGGCGTAGTCCCACTCATGGTCTTGGCTGCGTCTGTACCCATCGCAAGTCCACTACGTTTTGCTCGTGCAACACGAATCTTACGCGCTACTGCCTGCATATCAGTCGTGTCATCGGTCTCATCGACGATTTCAAGCCCTAGGAGGGTCTCGATGACGTCTTCCTGAGTGACAAGTCCAGCTGTGCCTCCAAAGTTCCCAACGACTAAGGCAATGTGCTCTCGCTTTTCAAGGAGGTTGTCGAGCAGAGTAGGGATCGCCAAATCATCGGCTATACACATCATCGGACGTCCCAAGCTGGAAAGCGGTTCGTCTTGTTTGCCTCTGTAGGCCGCAATGAGAATATCGTCCTTCAAGACATACGAGTCGATCTGGTCTTTTGATTTTTTGAAGATTGGAATACGGCTAAAGCGCAGTTCTGCATGCGAGTCCAAGAATGCTTTAACGGTCATCGACGCTGGTGCAGCCTCCATCACCGTACGCGGCGTCATGATATCCTTCACCTTTACGTCCCGAAAAGTGAGTAGGTTTTTCATCACTGTACTTTCTGAGGTATCTAAAACACCTTCTCGGTGACTAAGCGAAGCGAGTGCTGCCATGTCGGTGCGGCTGACAGTAACTGCTGCTTTCTCGCCCTTCATACTCTTGGTAATCTTTTCACTCACCCAGACCAATGGGAATAATATCGCCTGAATAACTTTCAAGCTCTTGACCGTGAAAGGTCCCATTGCTTTCCAACGCGTTGCCCCTAAAGTCTTTGGGATAATTTCAGAAAGGATCAAAATGGCCAAGGTCATTACGACAGGAACAATTGCACCAGTCATCAACTCATTACCTGGCCAGACTTTCGTCGCTTGTGCACCAACTCCAATTGCACCAACAGTGTGGGCGATGGTGTTCAGCGTCAGGATCGCTGATAGCGGTCGGTCGACATTGGTTTTGTATTCCTTGAGTAAGCGTCCGTATTCAGATCCTGTCTGACTTTGTGACTCCACATAACTTGGTGGAATGGTAAGTAGTGAAGCTTCCCACATGGAGCAGAGGAAGGAAAATACGATCGAAACGAGAAAAAAGACAATCAGTAGAGTCATAGGCCGTGTGCGCTGGGGGGCGCACTTAGGTTAAGGGAAAGCAGCAATTTAGGGTTTACTGTTTAAATGCGAAGGTATCAAGGATTTTTGATCGGTTAGGTGACTTAAGAACTGGGCTTTTGCTGGGTGTTTGGTTGGGCTATATCGCAAAAGGCGGAGGTATTTATCGCAGAGCCTTGGCTGCGCCAATTCGCAGAGGGCAGAGACCGCAGAGCCCCGCGCGTGGCCCCGCTCAACGCGTGGGTCGATACGCGAGGGTCCATGTGTCATGACCCACGCGAACAGCGGGGCAATGCAAGGGACCAGATGGATCGCTACGCTCCTAATTTCATCGCAAGGAAATAAGCTGCGCTTATTACGCAAAGGGCAAAGGGCGCAAGGCCGGGTGTTCTGCTAATAGCGATGACGTTCATCGCAGAGCCTTGGCTACGCCTATCCGCAGAGGGCAGAGACCGCTACGCTCCATTTTGACGCAAGAATTGTTAGTTGCCAATTGCCAATTGCCAATTGCCAATTGAAAATTGGTAATTGAAAATTGGTAATTGGTAATTGGTAATGTTCGTGACGCTCGTTAGGGACGCAGGGAGGGTACACTTAAGCCTTGACCCCCAAGCGGAGCTTGCAAACATCTCGTCATTAACAATTATCAATTTGAGTTCCGCACCTGTGCGGGACGAAGACCAATTACCAATTGTTAGAGTGTAACTCTAATACCCCCATAAATACTCCGCGCCTCAGAAGGAATAATCCCAGGACCAGGATAGCCTTGCGCTCTACGAGTGAAATAACGAGCGTCAAAGAGGTTGTTTGCACCAGCTTGAACTCGGAATTTGCCGAAGGAGTAGCTCATCGTGAAGTCAGCGACGGTATAGGTGGGTATAAGGCCGCGAGTAGCATCGGCGACGAGGATGGCATTGGTCGCATCCGAGAAATGCTCGGTGACATGAGTGACGAGGATCTGACCACGAAGGTTTTTATAGCCAGCCGAAACGCCTGTTTTGAGGGAAACCGGAGGAATCAATTCTACGTCACGACCAACGACGGCAGGACCACCGGTGCGATACTCTCCTTTGATGAGGCTTAGGTTGAGAAAAGGCTTAACAAACCAATCTTTTGCTTCTGGTTTGAGCCAAGCAACAAGGTCGACTTCTCCGAAAGCCTCAACACCGTAGATGTTCGCTGCACCGATATTAGTGCGCAGACTTACGAGTCGCTCCACTTGGACAGGATCAGGAATGAGCACTTCTTTGATACCGATACGATTAGCATAGCGGAGAAAGAACAAAGAGGCGTCGAAGTTCCAGATACCGGTTGGTGAGCTTCCGCGAAAACCTAACTCAATGTTGTAACCACGCTCATCGGTCAGAAGCGAGTCAATGATTAAATTTGGATTGACGACAACGATGTCTGCAAAGTTGATCGAGCGGAAATTTTGACTCGCATTGGCATAGACTTCCAAACCTTTTTCAGAACGATGCGAAAGTCCAAGTCCGCCGATTATAAAGGAGCGCGGATTTGAATTTTGGCTGTTGATTGTGGTGTCGAGTAACACCTCGTTTCCAGACCTTACGATTCGGCTGAAGTACCCATCGGAAGCAGTGCGAATGTGCTCAACGCGTATGCCTGGCGTGACGGACCACCCTTTGCCTAAATTGACCAAATGCTCCGCGAAGGCCGCATAATTGCGACTTGGGAAATCATAATCTGAAGTCTCGAGTCTCGATGGATTATTGAAGGTGAAATCAGCATCTGAACCATCACTCGCAAGACCTTGACGGTTTTCGGTGAGTCCACTGTAGAAACGTGTACCGACAATTAAGGTAGCAGGTTTGCCAGCAATATCGTAGCGATGCAACAGACGGATTTCCTGACCGAAGTTGCGGTATTTGCCTTCAATTAACTCACGTTCACGCATCGGGTCTGGACGATTGATCGGACCTAACTCTCCAAGTGCATCACGCTGCGCATCGAGCACAAAGGTGCGGATGTTGAGCTTCGTTTTGTCGCTGATGTCGTAGTCGAAGTGAAGTGCTGCGAGTCCCCAATTGACGCGGAACCAATTGCGTGATCGCTTACTAAGTCGAGGAGTTTGTGCGAACTCAAAATCAAGCAAACCGCCTGGCTGTTGGGCGAGGTATTGCATTTTGGTTAGCTCGATACCGATACGCAGTTTTGGCGAAAGCTGATAGTGAACGTCTAGGTATCCTGTCTTCTGTTCGAAACCAGAATTATCGCGCCAGCCATCACCACGCTTGTATTGGCCGAAGGCGTAATAGCTAACTTTGCCGATCGTGCCACTAACTGAATTGAAGCTATTGAAAAGCCCGTAGCTGCCGGCAGTTTGTTCGGAGACGACTTCCAATTTGCGATCAGCAACGCCTTCTTTTAACTTGAAATTTAGCAGACCGCCAAACTGCGGTCCATACTGCAGGCTGGCCGCACCACGCACCAATTCGATACGTTGTAGGGCCTGAGCCGGAGGCGTGTAATAGCTTTCTGGATAGCCGAGAGCATCGGCCGAAATGTCGAATCCGTTTTGACGCGTATTAAAGTTTGAGCTCCGATTTGGATCAAGTCCGCGGGCTCCGATGCTAAGTTGTAAGCCTGCGCCATCGTTCTCCCACACGGTAAGTCCTGCAACGCCCTTAAATATCTCACGAGCGTTGTTCGTCGCTAAGTTTGCATCGAGTTTGTCAAGAAGAATAAGCTCGTTCTTGCGGCCAGCATAAATGGCTACACCATCTACATCGCGAAGGGTTACCTGAGCAAGTTCGCCGCGACTTTTATCAACGACAGTTGCGGTAGATAGCTCAAATTCTTGTTCGCTTAATTTGATGTTGTTGTTCGTCGATCCAGCTTTTAGGTCAATCGTAACCGTCGAATAGCCGAGCATCTGGAAAGTGATCGCTATTGATTGCTCGGCGTTAAACTCGCTTGGGACGTCTTGTAATATGAAGTCGAGGGTAAATTCACCTTTCGCATTACTGAGGGTGTTGAATTTCCCTTCAGCTGCACTAACGACAACAAGATCGAGCGGCTCACCAGTAGTATGGTCGAGGATGATCCCGGAGATCGGTGTTTGCGCCATAACCTCAGCCGATAGCCCTACTAAAGTAGCGGCCAACAAAAGGCAGAAGTTCAAGATGTGTAGACGCTTCTTCATCGTTCGAAAGGGAGTATCCAAGGTTTTGGCGAAAGCCCATTTACCTCGAGTGCAAGATTGGTCTTGGGATCGATTAATCGGCGTGATCTGCGTCCGTTAAGTGCAACAAAACTCTCGATGTTGACAATTGGATCTGCGAAGTTGTTGCGCGTGCTGAAATCTTCAGCGAGGTGATGCGCGAATTGTAAAATGAAGTCTGGCTGAATCGCCATTTGCTTCACTTGGTAAGGTGTGAGGTAGTCAAGGTTGTTGACTTCTTCGCGACGTCCTGTTGCACCATCGGTAACGGTAAACGTTGCATCGCCTGCTTTTTCGACGAGCATGACTCGCCACCCAAACCGATAGCCTTCTTCGCCCCAAGCTGCGGGACCGGGGTAAGCCAGTGCGCGAAGAGGAAGGGCAACTTGTAGGAGGAAGAAGAGGGTGAGGAAGATGGCGACGGGAAGATTGAAGTTGGCTGAGGGTGAAGCGAAAGAACCTGTACTAGCGTTTAACGCATTATGATTTTTCATATGCTGTTGGATGTTTCCAACAACCTTTGGATTAGCGCACGTATTATGACTTTTCATATACTGTTGGGTGTTTCCAACAACCTCTGCTTGAGCACCCTCATCAAAATTTTTCTCGTCCTGTCGGATGTTTCCAACAACCGACAAAAATACTCCAGTCGATCCCGCCAACTCTGGATTTGAATTCCACAATACCAATTCATCGAGTACGCCATTGAAACGCGGACCTACTACTTGAAGCCAAACCCGAAGCCTTCTCATAAAGGTCTCTTGCGTTTTAGGATCAAAAAACAATAAGGTGCTCGTCATCATAATCAGCGGGAATAAACCGATATTAAACAAGGCCCAAGTCATGAGGTGAAAAACGATCACGGCCACATATGCCCATTTGCGCGTCGGCTTCCAAAGCAGCCAGCCAACGATTGTAAGATCATACAGACAACCTGCCCAACTGAACGCATAGGCAACCCAAGGTTGCTCGAACAACTGCCCAAGGATAGGGTAGTGCGCGCGCGCTGGTAACCAAATGGCCATCGGCATCGCTTCCAACAACCAATCACTGTTCACCTTTGCCAAACCAGCAAAGAAGTAGACTAAGGCGAGCTGTAGCAGCAACATGTAGCGACACCACTTAGGAACCTCTAGTTGGCTACTAACTCGACCAGTATAAACATCAAAAGAAAAGGCGCGATTGGCTGGAATGAAAAATAATAAAACAGTGAGCAGAATTACTAAATAGTAATGGTTTAAATAATTGGTTGCATCTAGTAACTCCGCATAAGTAAAGCTGAAAAATAATACCGCAAGCGCATAGCGATAACGGTAGCCAAGGCTCACGGCAATGGCAGATGCGCTAATTAGGCCGTAGAGAGCGTACGCAGCAATTCGGTTTGGCCGAGGAATCCATTCAAATCCCCAAAAGCTGAAGAAAAATTTCGGTTCGACGAGTAAGGTCTCTATCCAACCTTCAGCTATAAACCTTAGTGCACCGAAAGCAACGACGAGTCCAAATAGGATTCGAAAAACGACTAAAGGCGTAATGCCTTCCTGGTGATGCCAGAAGCCATTACGCCCGTTTTCGGTACTAGGTAATATGTGCTGCAGATTACCCATTTAGTCGCTGTCGCTTGGGTTGTCAACGTAGGTGATCGAGACACAAGCAACCGCAGGAACGTCCGTTTTTAAATTCACGACCTGTCGAGAAATTTGGTTGTAAGCTTCTTGGACATCGTCGGTATCTTCTTCGACCGCAACCTCGAGAGGCGCGTCAACTGCAGTTAACGCGGTCAACATGATCGTATACTGAGCTTCGATATCTGTCACCAAAGTCCCTGCATCTGAAGTGGACAATCCTTGAATGTAATCTGCTAGACTCGGTTGGTTCTGATCACCAACTGCATCAGCTCCGAAAAAGGCCGTCGAATTAGCATCAATCGCTGTTCGAAGTCGTTCGAGCGACGTTCCGCTGTACGGAGCTTCTACCGTTTGGGGGTTTGGAAATCCTAGGGTAGTAATGCCGAATGGTGTCCCGAGTCGGTCTCTACGGGTATTCTCAAATTGCCTGCTGAATGCGTTAATGAGTACGCTCAATCCACTTCCAGCAGAGGTGCCTGTACTTGCTGTGAAAGAAGATTCTGCATCATTCCAAGTTCTGAGAAGCAAGTTAGATTGAGTTAAAATCGCGTTGCTGAGATCCGAAATTACTTGCCTTGCTCCTTGGTTATCAGTGAGTCGTTGGTTGACTTCTGCTAGCGTACCATTGAAAAGTAGAAAATCGAGCGCAGGAAGTCCTCGGTCAAAATTTGGAGCTAGACTTTCGTCAAAACTTCCAGCAGCTAGGAGGTCGTCAACAGCAGTTTCATCGACGGGGAAAGGATTGATTTGTTCGGTGATTAAGAGTGAACCATCAGGGCCGAACGCAAACGGTTCAGCAAGAATAAAAGCGGTTGACGTTTCCAGAAAACTAGTTCTCAAGTCATCTAGACCGTCTTCACTCGGTGCTGATAAATAAGCCTCCGCGAGGTCGTTCAAACTGGTTGCTTCGCTAACTAAAGTAGAAGCTCGGCTTTCAATAATGTCAGCATATCTATTGAGGACAAGAGCTTGATCTACGGACGAAGTACAATTCGTCGTTGTTCCCTCATCATCTGAGCCGCAAGCAGCTAATCCAACAATAAAAAGTAAGAAAAGTAGTCTGATCATGTTTGGTTTCTTAAAGGGCTGTTGCCATGTTCTCCAAGCCATAAGCTTCCGCCAAAACATCACGTGCGGCAATTATCTGCGCGTCTGTGGTTGTGTATAGATTCATCTCCTCGATGTCCGCACTTCCGGTAAAACCTGTGAGTAATGCTTCAACTTGTTGACGTGACATCCGAGTCGCTTCATTGAACTGTAAAGACCAGGCAAAAGCAACCGCCTCACTAAGGGCATGAAATTTTCGCGTGTTATCATCTGTATTTTCAAGAGCACTATTTAGATAGTGGATTGCGGTTGAAGCAGAAACGAGCTCCCACTTCTCACGCACGATCTCGATTTGCTGATCGCGGGTCTCAAGGTCTTTTGCTGAAATAGCGGCGCGTCCTGTGAGGAAAGCATCCATGATTGAGTTGGTGCCCAAGTCAGCGTCGCGATCATTGCAATAGTCTCCCCAAAAGACAAGTCCATCAGTGTTTGATGGGAAGTCTAGTGGAACTCCAAAATACCCGAAGGATTCATCCCAATGGTGCTCCATGGCCGTTCCTTCTCCTGGCTCGACGATCTCATTATCGACATCCATTCGCCCTGAACCGAGGTAGATAGTTGTTCCTTGGTAGTAGAAGCAGGCACCCATGAGACCTTTCTCGATGATTTGCACATACTCGATACCGTTCTCATTAAAGACGTATGTCTTTTCACCGTCTGCACTTGTCGACAATCCAGCAACACCGTTGGCTGCTAGGGTAGTGGAGGCGCTGTTTTGAGCAAGCGCTTCGAGATAGGCATCGAAGTCTTCGCGGACGATCTCAAAGGTCTTTGAGCGGATGTCTTTTTCGTAAGCGCGACTGAAGTTTGCACCAACTTCGTTGGCGTACATGGCTTTGAGGCGATCAGCGTCAAGTACGTTACCGTCTTGGGCAGTGACCATGTAGCTTTTGAGTTCGCCGAGTTGAGCGAGACGTGAAAGTTGGCCGTCAAAGGAGACGTTCTCAAAGGTGAAAGCTTCAGGGACTTCAAGTTCTGCGACGACTTGATTGTCATCGTCATCATTGCAAGCGGCGAAGAGTAGAGGAGCTAGTAGGAAAAGACTGAGTAGTGTTCTCATGATTGGCCGTTGTTCTTATTTAGACTTAGTCTAAGACAAGACAAACGTAAGGCAGGAATGTCTCACAACCAAGCGTTGTGGATTACGCTAGTGTTAAGTTTTTGTCAGGAGCCTTGCGGGTGGGGTTCTTTTGAATCGCGGCGTAGCTGCCAGCGGCATCTGTGCTCTGCTCAGTCTGGCATCAGAGGACTTCACATAGCGTAGAACGAGAAAGGTTTAACGCAGAGCCACGCGCGAGGATCCACGTGTATTGACCCACGCGAACAGCGGGGCTACGCATGGGACAGGATGGATCGCTCCGCTTCTCTTCAACGCGGAGACGGCCTAAGTCCTACTAAAGGAGCAAAGTCCTAGATATACGATAAGCGCGCGTGGACATGAATAGCACAACAGCTTTCCAGTTTTTATAGCGGAGACACCTCCTATAAAGCCACCGCAAAAGAATGATTATGACTGATGTCACACCCTGAGCCGCAGGCATATAGAACATCCCTAAAGGCAGCGCCGCAGGCACCAACAACATCCCTAAATAAAGGCAAGCGCCGCAGGCTTTTTCACCGCCTTAGGCATTCAACCTATCGTTTCACAACAGATCGCACCCCTCTCCCTTCACTCGTTTCAACCTCAACACGATACACGCCCGAAGCCCAGTCACTCGTGTTTAACTGTAAAGTAAGTTTTGGCGAAAGCCCTGCCGTATGGAGAGGATCCAAGTGCCCTGTACGGGACGAAAATTGCTCACGCAGTACGATACGACCTGAGGGGTCAACTACAGAGTATGCGTTGATTGGGGTTGAAGAACGAACGGTAAGTTGATTCAAGACCGGATTTGGATAAGCTTCAAATTCGATCAGCTGCTCAATGGTTGAAACTAAAATGGTGTCAGGAGGTGAAAGTTGATTGATCTGAAGGTCCCAAATACCTCGTCCATAGGTGCCAAAACGAGCGATTGAATCGGCGCTCACCCACTCAACACTCCAATAGGTTTGCATCGGCGTAGTTGCATCCATGAGGCTGTACCAACGCAATGAATCTGCGATGTAGACATAAGGACCAGCTTCCGTAGCGGCGAACATCAAGCTACCGTCATCAGAATTTGCTAGGTCGAAAACGAGGGTATTCGGTAGACCTTCATCGTCGGCCACAAAGGTCTCTCCCAAGTCTGAACTACGGTAGACAGCTGGATTGTTGTATCCGTTCCCGGCTAGCCAAAGCGTGCTGTCCAAAACGGGAGAAGGCTCGATCGCTTGGCCGTATAGGTAATGACCATCGGGCACAAAGTTGATCGTCTGTTCCCATGAATCGCCAGCGTCTTCAGAACGGAAGAATCGGCCATTGTCAGTAGCTGTGTACCATATACTTGGATTGAGTGGATTGGTCGCTAATGCGCTCAGCACACCACCTGCACTTTCCAATTTAAAATTGAAATCTCCCTGCGTCGGTTCGATTCCGACTAAGTTTTTCTCAAAGGTGAGGATGTAGCTTCCTTCAGCATCATCGAAAGCGCTGCCACCAGCTACCAACACGGCATTGCGTGAAACATCTGGGTGAGCTATTACAGGACTTAGCCAAACAGATTCATCCTCTGAATCAACGGTGTACCAATCGATTAAACCGCCCAGTGGATTGTCCCAATAGGCAACTGCAGTGCCTGGGTAGACCATCCATAAATGGCGGCCATTATCCGTGAAAGTGAGGTGGCCGTAGTCTCCACTAATCTCCTGTTCCATTTCTATGATCTCACCGTTCGGGCCTGATCCAAGCTGAAATCCTTGGTCTTGCGTGCCTCCGAAAATGTAATCTGGATATCGAGGATGAGAACGGACGGTATAAAATTGACCGACGTTTAAGCCTTCTTGCCCGATGTTAAAGGTCGATCCAAACCAATCGTCCGTGAGGTAGTAGCCTCCATGATTCCCAATCACGGTTATCTCCTCTCCACCTGCAACCGTGATGGTGGTGAACGACATCATGTCCGCGTGCATTTTATTGACGGGGTCGCTGTAATACTCTGCCCAGCCATTGACGCGCGTAAACGTTCGGCCAGCATTACGGCTCACGTAGGCGTCCACAGCTCCAGCGACAAGTTCTTGGTTGTTGCTTGGATTGACTGCAATTCCGACGTTCCATGGATTTTCGCTCAAGGTTGCCTGCTCAATCCAGGTTCGCCCTGTATCTGCACTGCGAAGCACGGTTTTGTGTTCGTCGATCGCATAGAGTAAGAGCTCATCATCCGTTACGCCGCCATCAAATCTGATTCTTGAAATGGAAAAGTCATCAAAGAGTGCGCTGCCATGCGATACTACCGAGTCTGCTGTAATTTCAGCAAGGGTATTGGTTTCAAGAGAAAGCACCAGCGGATTGTCGTAGTGATGCGGCAATTTCAAGGCGACGTCGTTAAACTGGAAACCAACTCCACTTAATGCCACTGTCCACGTGAGTCCGGTGTCGATACTTTTATACAGGTTGATGTCTTGCCAGTAGCCTTCTTTTGAGAGCAGGTATAGTTCAAGGGCACCGTCACGTTGCACTTGCACTGCATGTCTTGAATCCCCCCAGCCATTTATCGCATCTGGGATACCAGAGCTTTCCGTCCAGGTCACTCCATAGTCGTCGGAAATAAATGGAATATTGTCTTCGGTAAGGAGAAGTCTCATTGATCCGTCTGGAAGACGAATGCCTTCTAAGACATAGCCACCAAAATTACGAACTTGTTCGACGACCTCCCATGGGGAACCGTTGAGGTCACCTTTCCACAAGGAGCCACCAGCACTGATGCCGTAGAGCACTTGTTTCACCGAATCATAGGTTGTTGCGATGACGCTACCAGCTTGGTTGTTTGATCCACGTTCAGACCATGTTCCTTCAAATCCTGGGAAAAGGGTGTCGGTTGCATTGGTTCGTGCACTCAAGTCCCTTTGGGCTTGCAACATGGCTCGTATTTCCTTTCTATTCTTTCTTTCGATGGCACGCCAGCTTGATCGATCTTGCCCGCCCGTGTGCATCTTTTCGATCCAATTTATTCTTGCCATTCCAGCGTCTCCACCTTCTTCAGCTGAAGGAAACAGGGGTATGCTGTTTTCCTGCACTTCATTTGTGCAGCTTACGCCAAAACAAGTGATGAGGAAGAGTAGAAGAAAATAGGTAGAACTAGAGACTGAATTACGCATGTTGCTAAATTAACTACTTAGATGATTTAATGTTACAAGTAATGAGGAATCTGATACGTTTCGCCGAATTTCGTGTTTTTTTTTACCGTTAAGTAGACAATTGAGGGTGAATAGAGAGGTGAAGACGTAAAAGGTGCATACATTTCTCAACGCCAGCGATGGCGTCAATGTGCTTTTTCATGACCGTCTTCAGCAAGACACTTTTCAAAAGCCTCACCAACCTCAGTAGGTAAAGGATAGAGGTAGCCTTCCCTACTAAATACCTCAAGCGTATCTACCAAGGTGTAGAGCCCACCTGTTTTGGCGAAAGCATGACTGACATTAAGTGCACGGGTATCAAGCTGATAACAACTTCGATAGTAATCTATCAGTCGATTCAGTTGAGGTCGCTCTTTCACCTACAAGGCCAATATCTCTGCCAAACGCATCATCTCTGCACTTACAGGCTTCGCGTTATTGATCGCATCTTTCAAAGGTGTAAAGGTTAGCTCATCGTTGATCAGTCCGATGGCAACATTGCGCTGTCCATTGAGAAGACCTTCGACTGCCCCATAACCCATGCGAGAGGCAATGATTCGATCGATACGTGTGGGTGAACCGCCACGCTGCAAGTGACCGATGACCGCAACACGCGCTTCCATTGCAGGTATGGCGGTACTTACCAAATCTGCTATCTCAGAAGCTCCACCAAAAGGATTGCCCTCAGCAACAATAATGAGTGAAAACTGCTTCTTTCGTTTCATTGACTTCTTGAGGAAGTCGATCGTGCGATCTAAAGCACCTTCCGTACTTTCAGGAATAAGTACCCGACCAGCACCTGTAGCAACCGCCGTGCTCAAGGCGATGAAGCCAGAATGACGTCCCATAACTTCAACGAAGAAGGTTCTACTATGGCTCTCAGCAGTATCTCGAATACGGTCGACACAATCCATGGCCGTATTGACAGCAGAGTCGTAGCCAATCGTCCATTCCGTACCGCAGATATCGTTGTCGATCGTTCCAGGAACGCCGATGATGGGAATGTCATATTCTTCACCGAAAACCATACCGCCGGTATAGGTGCCATTTCCTCCAATGACAACGAGTGCATCTATGTCATGCGCTACGAGAGCGTCGTATGCATTTGCACGCCCTTCAGGCGTTCGAAATTCTTTACTCCTTGCAGTCTTTAGGAATGTGCCACCTCTGTGGATGATGTTACCTACATTTCTTGGCTCTAAGCGTTGAATATCGCCATTGATCATTCCTTCGTAGCCACGGTTTATTCCGTAGACATGGAGATTGTGAAATGCGCCTGCACGGACAACGGCACGTATTGCTGCATTCATTCCAGGGGCGTCACCACCACTGGTCATTACTGCGATGCGTTTGATTTCTTTACTCATGCGGGGAGATGAAGTTGGTCCTTGTGGTACTCCACTAAGGCATCAATAGGTTTCTTTGTGATATTACGACACTGAAGGTGGAGCGTATCACAAACTTGACGAAGAATTTCTTGATAATGAAACGCAATACTACCAATAAAGCTTACAGGTAGCGACTTTGCATCTTTATACTTAAGGACATGGCGGTGGAAAAACTCTGTGAAGGAATCTTCCACAAGTTTGCGAATAGCGGGTCTGTCTAAGTTGTCATGTATGAATGGACTAAAACTCGCGAGAAATCTATTTGGATTGCCAGTGCCATAAAGGCCATCTCCAATACTCATTCTGTTGTGGTTGGTACTTTCCTCGAAGAGGGCGCGATCTGCCGCCGGTAACTCGCGGTAGCTATATCCACGAATTAGTCTTTTGCCTAAGTCAACTCCAGATCCTTCATCACCGAGCAGCCAGCCGAGGTTCGTGACGTTGTCGACAACCTTTAGGCCATCGTACAAACATGTATTTGAGCCAGTACCTAATATGCATGCTATTCCAGGTTCATCTTTACAAGCAGCTCTGGCCGCGCCAAGCAAATCGTGTTCTACATGAATCTCCGCGTTGCCAAATGCTTCTTTGAGCACTTTTGCGATTTTGTCCGCTCTGCTGTGGTCCCAAATGCCCGTACCATAGTAATATACTTGAGTCACTTTGCGCCCTGAGATGTGATCTGGGGCAACAGATTCTATGACATTGCGAATAGCGGGAGTAGTGTGCAGGTTTGGATTGAGACCTATAGTGTTAACATCGGTACGCGCACCGTTTTCGTCAATGAAGGTCCAATCAGCTTTGGTCGATCCACTGTCAGCGACAAGAAGCATATAAAATGAGATTTGGAGATGGTTAGGCTTAACGTCAAATGTACACTAAGTGCCGCTGAAATAGAAGAATCTCCTCCAGTGAAATGCAGTATCGAGTTAATAAAGTGGATTTGCCAGTCAAAATGGATCATTCAAGCATCAAATTTCAGTCAATCAGATACTAAATCAAGTTTTCAGCCGATGATTTTTTCCTTTCAGGGCCCGTTTTTAGCCGAAAATGACCTCTTGTACGAATAAAAGTGATGAAGTCACAGGCAAAAAAGCACTCTTTTTCGAGTTTTTTTTTGCCAAGAATTGATGCGTTTGAACTACGCTTTTTTCTCAATCTGTTAGTGTTTGTTGAGCTTCGGCACATTTAGGTGGGAAGCTTTCGCTAAAACTTCTTGTCACAAATTGGGTGATTCTGAACAATACATAAGGCTATTTGAACCGTGTTTTGCCTTAACCCTAACTGTAACACACAAACACACGAACAAACACTATTTTTTCTCAAATCAGTCTCGGTAGCTTTTAGGGAACGGTGACCACCTTGCCAAACGGTCTCAAAACACAAACTATGACAAACATGGATCAAGATAGGGTTCTGAACACGCCTGTTGATTTTTGATTCGAAAACCTTCGCACTTTTGGTTTGCACCCTGCCATTAGCGTGATATGTAACTCAACTATGAACAACATAGGGTGCATGAGTAGTTGTCAAAAGCAGCACGGGCCTTCGGGCTGACTGCGTCTGGCGCTACTCTTATTCTGGCTTTTTTATCTCAGCATACCGAATTTTGGAGGGGCCTCTGCTTTATGCAGGGGCTCTTTTTTTT
>CALDUE010000079.1 GCA_937923485.1 uncultured Saprospiraceae bacterium | reverse complement strand
AAGCACATCGAAAAACGCGGCGAAGGCATACACCACGTAGCCTTCGAAGTCAAAGACATTCACGTAGAAATGGAGCGACTGCGCAAAGAAGGATTTCGACTGCTCAGTGAAAACCCAACCGTAGGTGCAGACAACAAACTTGTCTGTTTCGTTCACCCTAAAAGCGCGGGCGGTGTGCTCGTCGAACTATGTCAGTCGCAGAGCTAGGCTGGCCCATCATTTTATTGGCCCTCGCTGGAGGTGCCCTCGCAGGATTTATCAATACGCTCGCAGGAAACGGTTCAGCGATCACACTCACGATTCTTACGGAAGCCATGGGACTTCCACCACTCGTTGCCAACGGTACAAACCGAATTGGAACACTCGCTCAATCAGGAACGGCCTTTCTAGAATACTGGCGCAACAAAAAGATCAACTGGCGCCGAGGAGCAATTCTACTCATCCCTGTCGGACTAGGAGGTATTCTCGGAGGCTTAGTCGCTACTCAAGTTAGCAATGAAGAGTTTCGCTTAGTCTTTCGCTGGTTGTTAGTCCTGCTACTCGTCGTCGTCCTCATCAAACCTAAACGCTGGCTCTCCAAAGAAGCTACTGAGCAACAGTGGTCAACTCCAATCATGGTCCTCGTCGGACTTGCCGTCGGATTTTATGGAGGCTTTATTCAGATGGGCTTCGGTCCGCTTTTCCTTGGACTTGCCGTACTCGGAGGTGGTATGTCACTTGCAGAAGCCAACGTCTACAAGATCGTTGTGGTCCTGCTATACACACCTATTTTGCTCATCGCTTTCGTTGCGGCTGGACAGGTTCATTGGCCCTTCGGAATCCTGCTAGCAGTAGGTCAAATGATTGGGGCATTCTTTACTACCCGCTTTGCTGTGCGTTCGCCGAAGGTGAATCAGGTAGCGTATGTGGTGCTGGTCGTTGTTGTTGTGGTGGCTTGTGCCAGAGTGTTACTCACTTAGCAACCGCTCCAACTCCGCCAACGCAGTCCGTCTCCCTTCTTCATCCGTACCACCACCATACAAACCTCGATCAGCGAGGGCGCTCGCTTCCATAAATTTTCGGCCCTGCGCTCCACCGTCTTTGATCTTATTGAAAGCTGAAAGAATTTCAGACGGCGACTGCTGCGACGGAGGAAGATCCAATCGATCATGCGCATATTGCTGCAAGGCCTCACGGACTTCCTGATAAAATACTGTAGGATCAGCAATAGAAGCGCGTGCTTTTTGTAGCCTACGCCTACCCTCGGCGATAGGATCTTTCAGTTCTTGCTCAGCCTCTTTATCCTGTCGAGAACCGAAGCGCTTAGCCAACCAAGCTAGCGCCAAAAGGAGGGGCATTCCACTAAAGACATACCAGAACCAAGCTTGATCTACCCAGAGCCCTTTAGCTGGTTTTGGCGTACCGCGTACCACTAAAAGATTCGGGCCTGCGGTCGCATTTTCTTCATTAAAAGTAGTCCCTACATCCGTTACAGAAATAGTTCTTGGCTGCATCTGCCAAGTCAAGTAGCGATTGCTATCAGGTGAGAAAAATGAGGCCTTAGGACTTAGGTTGAATGTGCCTCCTCTGATAGGAGCAACGGCGTATTCATACACGCGTGTTAGCACCAAACCTGTATCTGTCTCAACGCTATGGTCAGTGGTCGTCTCAGGAGGGTAAGCTCTCCAACCATCTGGCCACTGTAAGTCAGGTGCCTGTAGCCGACCAGGGTCTCCCTGACCTTGGACAAACAACTTGAACGTCAACGCATCCGCAGTCGTCATGTTTGAAATCTGATCGTACTGACCTTGAAATCGCCATTTCCCAACCGCCCCAGTAAAGCCTTCAGCTTCAGGGAGAGGCAGCGGAAGAACAGTGAGTTCTATTAAATTTGAGGTAGCATCCACTGGTCGAGTAGCCGGCGAAAAGAAGAAACCCCTCGACCGAGATGGTTCCCCTTCAAACACGTTGGCGCGTACTATGATCGGCCCGATCGTGTACGTACCCGGCTTATTCGGAAAGAGGCTCAGCGCTTGAATTGTACGCGCAGAATAAGGCGTATCGTCGATCTTAATCTTCCGCTCATTAAGACTATAATTGCGCAAGTCTTCCGTACGAATTCCATCTGTGCTTAAGGCTCTCACCAAACTGTAGGTTCGGAAATCAACCCGATTGATTAACTCTACCTCAAGACGCAATTCTTCACCGACATAGACCGTGTCTTTCGCAACGTTTAGGCGAACTTGCACCTCTGCTTCACCATTCAATCCTTTTGCGAGCAAGGTCTGATCTATAGCATTAACCTTAAGCGTGACCACATTGGATTTTACCTGCTTGTTGTTGACGAGTACCTCAGCAGGCTCAATGATAAATTTGCCTGGTTTTGGCGCAAGCAGATCATAACTAATCCGAATAGAGCGACTTACTTGTCCATTGATGATGGTCGTGTTCGAACCTTGATTCGGACCAGAAAGCACCTCGAAATTTTTGAAATCTGGCGGCGTGAAATTCTGCGCCGCCATGTTCTTCAACTCATAGACTAGCCGAAACGTGCCGCCTTGATCCACAGACTGCTGACTCACCGATGCACGAAATTCCCCCTGCGCATTGAGCACGAGGATCGACAAAGAGCTAAAGAGTAGGACAAAGAGAGTTCTCACCATGCGAAGGTAATCAGCTATTGAAGCAACTTACATTTTTACTGTAGGTCGCTTTCGCTTCTTCGGTTGAACGGCTTCACGTTGCTGCTCACCTTGCTGCTGCATCGGAACGTACTCCGCATCTTCTGTTATGAAAACCTGCAAAGGTTCCGTTTTCAATTCTTCATCCTCATGCATCACAGATATCGAAGGCACATAAGCGAGCCCCGGCTGTTCTGCAATTACTCGGTACACGTAAGCACTCGAAGAAGTACGTTCCCCATTCATGATCGTCATACTCGATTGGCGACTCGGACCGCCATAAGGGGTCAGACCAACAAGTTCAGGTAGCTCAAAAGTGTTGGCTTCCACGTTCTCAAATCGGAAGATGAGTTGCAGTACTTCGCCTTGCCGAACGGTGTCCGTATTGGATAAAGTCGCGGTTACCGTCTGCGCTTGGGCAGTAGCTATGGTGAGTAGAAACAGAGCGGTGATAGTAAATAGCCTAGTCCAATTCATTACCAATCTTTTTCTGGTTTCTGACGCGTCTGTTCGCCAAGGCGTACTTTCTCTTGCGTTTTCTTTTCCTGATCGCTAGCTAACTTAAGCAGGCGTTCAGCTTCTTCGCGATCTACATCAACAGGCTCGCCTGGTTCACCTTCGCCTTCTTCTTCAGATGGGTCTTCAGACTCCTCTCCTTCTGAAGGTTGCGGCTCTTCTTCCGGCTCACCTTCGCTAGGCTCTTGAGGCTGCTGTTGCTGCTGCTCCTCAGACTCTTCACCTTCTTGGTTTTCGTCCGATTCCTGCTGCTGTTGTTGCTCGGGTGGAGGCTGCTGGCGGCGCACCATTCGAATAGCCTCCGCGAGGTTTTGCTTGGCCTCCACATCCTCCGGATTGGCGCGAAGTGCATCCACATATTGCTGGATACTTTTCTTCAAGTCTTCTTGTTGCAAGTGCGCATTGCCCGCGTTGTAACTCGCATCAACTACTTCATCTTGTGCATCGGCATAGCGCTTCGCACGTTCAAATTGCTCGGCTGCTTCCTCGCCACGATCCTGCTTGGCGAGGCTGACGCCAAGGTTGTAAAGCGATTTAAAATTAGGATCCGTTTCCGAAGCACGACGGTATTCGAGTTCGGCTTGGGCAAAATCACCTCGTTGGAAAGCCTTGTCGCCTGCGCGCAGATACTCATGTGCTGAGCCTTTTTGTGTTGCTTGTGCAGTAACGGGTGCAGGTTCTTGCACGGAGTTTTGGGCAGTTCCAGTCCCGTTTTGCGTGAATCCTTGAGCTACGCATTGGGCTTTCGCCAAAACCAGCATTAGAAGCAATGCCAAACAAGCTCTCGAAATCGACGATATGTTATTCAAGTAACTCATGCTACTGGACTTAACGTTTCGGTGGATGGTTCTAGTTCAACAGCTTCAACTTCAGTGTCTTCTTGCTTAGGATAGAGCTTTACGCCTGCCCACCATGCAGCCAACCAGAGAAGAATCCCGAGACCAAGAAATACTTGGTAATAGCTCGCTGATTCTAAGAAAACCTCTTCGCCTACAGTACTGCTTGGACCTTCTGCAATCGCCTCGGCGATGGTGTTGGCCACCCCAAGCGCATTCTTACTCAAATCGAAGTAACGCCCTTCTCCTGCCAAAGCAAGTGCTTGCATAGCAGCAGGATCGAACTTACTTAGTATCGGGCCTCCATTCGGTCCACGTTTATAGGCGTTGCGCCCGCCATTGATGGCAGGAATATTTCCTCCAGCTTCGGTACCTACGCCAACGGCATAGAGCTTTAGTCCTTCGGATACTCCCTCACGGAGTGTCTCTTCTGCTAGCTCTTCGTGGTTTTCACCATCACTGACGAGCACGACGATGCGACGCACAGCTTTGAGTTCATTGTCTTGAGGTTGGAGTAGCTGTCTTGAGAGCGAGATGGCCGCAGAGAAGTTTGTTCCCTGCGTAGGTGCTTGCGAAGGATTCGCCGAACGAATGAGCAGTTGCGCTGCACCATAATCGGTCGTGAGCGGCATCTGCAAATAGGCCTGTCCGGCAAAAAGTACCAAGCCTACCTGCTCGCCATCCATAGCATTGGTGAGGTCGAGTAGAAAGTTTTTAGCTCGGTCGAGACGGCTTGGTCGCACATCTTGAGTAAGCATACTCTCTGAGATGTCTAGCGCGATAACCACCTCGGTGCTCTGCACTTCGGCAATGCGCGAGCGCGTTCCCCATTGCGGATTGGCCAAGGCGATAGCCCAACAAGCTAACGCTCCTAATCCGAGTAGCCACCGTGTTTTGCGGAAGCTGAAAGACATGCCCCCCGTAAGGTCATCGAGCAGTCCTGCATCCGCAAGCAATGCTCGTTTTTGCGAAAGCTGACCCCAACGCCATACCACCACCACGGCCAGCAGTGCCAGCACAGGAAGCAGATAAAGCCATTCTATTTGGGCGAATCTCAACATGGATTAGACGAGTCGTGGGATGAAGAAAATGCGAACGATACCAGCTACCAAAGCAAACAGTAAGGCCGTTCCAAGTACCCATGGAAATAGATCGTTGAACCGTTGGCTAACGCTCACTTTGACTGGGCGCTTCTCGAGGCGATCAATCTCAGCGTAAATCGCAGCTAGGCTTTCGTTGTTTGTCGCTCGGAAATATTTGCCGCCTGTTTTAGCAGCAATGTCTCTTAGTAAGGCCTCATCAATGCGCACCTGTACATACTGCATACGCACAGTATTGTCGTTGTAGCGAATCGGACTCAAGGCCTGACCATTAGAACCCACTCCGATGGTATACACGCGGATTCCAAATTCCTCAGCAAGTCCAGCCGCCGTTTGAGGATCGATGTAGCCAGAGTTGTTCACCCCATCAGTAAGAAGGATCACCACTTTACTTGGAGCTTCTGAATCTTTAAGGCGATTGATGGCAGAGGCCAAGCCCATGCCCATGGCCGTTCCGTCTTCAAGCAGACCTGCCCGAAGCTCACCAAGCATCGTCTGGACGATAGCATGATCGAGGGTGAGCGGCGTTTGCGTAAACGATTCACCCGCAAAAGCTGCTAAGCCAATTTGGTCAAACGGACGATTAGCCACAAACTGCTGCGCCACCGCCTTACTCGCCTCTAAGCGGTCAGGTGTAAAGTCTCTCGCAAGCATACTTGTCGAGACATCCATCACCAAAAAGATGTCAATCCCTTCGGCTTCTTCGTCGCGTTCTACAAATTGTTCTTGCGGTCTTGCCAATGCCGTAATGGCCAAAAGTGTTGCTAGCGCCAGTAATCCTTGGCTAATGCGATAGGCGAGTACCCGCCACGAACCATAAGTGCGTAGAGATTCCATACTCGGCACGGAAAACTGTGCTTTCGCGATGCGGTTCTTTCGCTGTAGCCACCACCAAAAAAAGGCAAGTAGCGGCAAGAGCAAAAACCACCACGGATCCTCGAAGACAAATCCACTAGACATCGGCAACTGGATTTTCGGGTGAAGGAGGCTGGGGTGGAGGAGCGAGGCGCTTGGTGCGATCTACGAAATCTCGAACGCGATCCCAGCCAGATGCACGGCGTTCTTGTGGCAATTCAGCCTTGGCAAACTTTACCATGTCTACCTGACTGAGTAGATCGCGCAGTTCATCGCTGTCTGGAATCCCTTCGTTTCGAAGTAAACTCACCACTTCAGAACTTGTACGTTCTAGGGCAGGAATATCGTAGCGATTTTCAAGGTAGCCACGCAAGATTTGATCGAGCGCAGAGTAGTAATCTTTGTCTTCCAACGCAACCTGGCCGCGCAATTTCTCGAGTGACCTAAACGCAATGACGTGTGCAGGATCAGGGATTGGTGGTGGTGGCGGTGGTGCTGGTTCTGTTTTACGGAAGTAGAAGAGGTACAGCAGTATAGCTATGAAGGCAAGAGCCAAAACGAAGGCAATGATCCAAGCTTTATAGTCCGCCAGCGTAGCAGACTCCGTGCGAATTGTACGGTAAGGATTCAAGGTGCTATCGCGTCGCGGGAAGTCTACCAGAAGGGCGAGATCATTGGTGTACAAGGTCTCGTTTTGCAAATAGACGGGGAAGCTCGGCAACAATAATCCGACGCTGTCATAGACCGAGAACGGTAGCGCAAACTGCATCTGATTCCCTTGCTTCGCAGTGGTCGGATCACCAATAATCGTCAGCTCATCAACGGTATCTAAGACAGACCAATCTACGCTGGCATTGCCTGAAAAACCATCAAGGCTAACCACCACCCGATTGGGATCACCGAGCAACATGATCGCTGAATCAAGACGTGCCTTGACGCGGACTTGCGCATGTGTTTGTATGCTCGTAAAGCTCAGTAAGCCAACGAGTACAAGCAGGAATATATGGATCATTCTTTTGCTCATCGACCCATTCGTTTGTGACGTGATTTGAAGAAATTGATCAATAGCGGGATGTAGTCTTGTCCAGTCGAGAGCTCTAACATTTGTGCTCCTGCTGTTCTAAACTGCTGCACCGCCTGTGCGCGCTCGTTTTCGTAGTAAGATTGGTGGCGTGCTCTCGTTTTCGTATTTGAAGTATCGCAGATCGAAGACTTTCCAGTCTCCAAGTCCTTGATTGGAAGCAGTCCGACATCGGGCAACTCTTTTTCAAAGGGATCAACGAGTTGCAATCCAATGAGGTCATGTCGACGAGCTGCTACACGAAGCGGAACGGTGTAGTCGCCTTGCTGCAAAAAGTCACCAATCACAAACATGATCGCGCGTCGGCGCGTCACATTATTGGCAAATTGCAGGGCCTCCGCAAAGCGAGCCTCTCCCGCCTGCGCTTTCTCAATGCCTAGCTCCCGTACGATGCGAAGGATGTGCTGAAAGCCTTTTTTTGGAGGGACGTAGAAGGGTTCGCCAGTGCCATAAAGGATAGCGCCCACTTTGTCGTTGTTGTTGAGTGCCGAGCTGCCGATAACGGCGGCCAATTCGGTAGCGAGTCTGCGCTTCGTTTGTCCACGGGTACCGAAGAGCATCGAAGAAGTAAGGTCTACCATCATCAAGACAGATAGCTCACGTTCCTCTTCAAAAATTTTGATGTGCGGTTCGCCAGTACGCGCAGTCACATTCCAATCTATGTCGCGCACATCATCACCAGGTTGATATGTGCGGACCTCACTAAACGACATGCCTCGTCCTTTAAACGCAGCGTGGTATTCACCCGAAAAGACTTGGCTAGAAAGACCGCGGGTCTTTAGCTCAATCTGACGAACAAACTTGGCGAGTTCAGTAGAAGTCATGGTTTAGTTGCTGTGAGTCAGCCAAGTTGGAAGGGCTTCGTTTTTAGGTAATTCGCGCCATGGAACGATCACTTGCAACTGACCGTAGACGGGGTCGCGTTCGCTCGATAGGGTCATTCCTTCAGTGGTAAAGGTGTGTTCCGAGAAGTCTAAGTCCTTGGCCCAATCCTGAAAGTCTTCATCTGCATGCAGCGGATGCTGAGCGATAGCCCGTTCTTTATAACGTTCGGTAAGTTCATTTTTTGAGCGCTTGCTGCCGAGCAATTTGCCTTGCTTGAACGAGTGCTTTTTGTCGCGCAACAGATTGATAGATTTACTCGTCCGACCAGATGGTCCTTCAAGGTGCATCCAACCACTGAGCATGTACGCATTGAAGAGTGTTGGCTCAAACCAAGCATGCGCATAGCCATCTTGTTCGCTGAGCATGGATTTCCAAAGCTTGCTTGGAAGAGATGAATAAGCCGTCCCCTCAAGCACTGGATGCACCATGTCCAATCGACCCTCGACCTCCATACAATTTAGGCTCATCTCTTCGGAAAGTGCTAACTCGATGGTTGTTTCAGATCCCTCTAGATTTAAGATCATTGCTACTCCAGCTGCGTTATTTAGATTGCCGATGATGCCATTGATGGTTCCTACTTTTTTATTGGCGGAGCCTTCAAGGCTAAGGTTTAGGATTCCATTTTCGAGGGTTCCGCTTACGCTAAAACCTGTCCCGAGCTCTGCCAAGTAGAAAGACCCTTTCACTTGTTTTCCCGGAAGGGTGGCCAAGGTCAATTGGTGCTTTTCATCCGCGTCTTCATAACTCCTTAGCCAAAAGGTATTGCTACAACCAGTCGCGAAAGGGCTTTCAATTGCTACCTGTTCAAGGGCGAATCCCTTCGAGGCGCCCTCCCCATTTTGCATGCGTCCCTCGATGCTTTGCGCTGTGCGTTCAAAGACAAGCGCCAGGCTGGTATCTACTCCACGATATTTACAATCTCCGAGGTCGCAGCCGCCAATGAACTTTATCTGTGTGCTTGCCGAGCTAATACTCAAGGTCGCCGTTGGATTTGATTCTTCAATCACCAAGCGCATTGGATAGATTCCATCCAGCACCCCTTGATAGGCCAACTGGGCTTGTAGCAAGCTTGTTGCGCTGCAGAGTAGCATTGTACTCAGGACAACAAATTGCTTAAGGCTAAGTAATGGCATAGTGGGGTAGTGCTAGACTGATATAGTAAATGGACAAGAACTCGCCGAGGTGGCTTCGCTGAAGCTAAGGGACTTCAATCTTGTCGATGAGACGAGTGACGATTTCGTCTGCATTGATGTTCTCCGCTTCTGCTTCGTAAGTAAGTCCAAGGCGGTGGCGGAGTACTTCTTTCGCGATTGCTCGGATGTCCTCTGGTATCACATAGCCACGCTTTTGCAAGAAGGCCTGGGCCTTGGCAGCGCGAGCGAGGTTGATGCTCGCACGAGGGCTTGCGCCAAAACTCAACAGTGGCTGCAATTCGGCCAAACGGAAGTCTTGCGGGCGGCGAGTGGCAAACACTAAATCGAGGATATAAGATTCGATTTTTTCATCGAGATATACACCCGCAACAGTTTTACGAAGACGGGCAATGTCCTGCACATTAACGACTGAGTTGAGCGGCGGTACTGCAGCACCCGTCATGTTTCGACGGAGGATCTCACGTTCTGATTCGCGGTCGGGATAATCAACCACGACTTTAAGCATGAAACGATCTGTTTGTGCTTCGGGTAGGGGATAAGTTCCTTCTTGCTCAACGGGGTTTTGCGTAGCAAGTACTAAGAAAGGCTCGTCGAGTTGATAGGTGTCGCCACCGATGGTTACTTGCTTTTCTTGCATCGCCTCTAGCAAAGCCGACTGCACTTTTGCAGGTGCACGGTTGATCTCATCTGCGAGCACAAAATTGGCAAAAACAGGACCTTTACGGACCGAGAAATCAGCTTTGCCAGGGTTGTAGATCATAGTACCTACAATGTCGGCAGGCAGCAAGTCTGGCGTAAACTGGATTCGGCTAAAAGCTCCATTGACGGTTGCTGCCAGTGTGCGAATAGCCAGGGTCTTTGCCAGTCCTGGAAGACCCTCCAATAAGATGTGTCCTTTGGTAAGGAGGCCGATCATGAGTGCTTCCATCATGCGACGCTGACCGACGATTACAGGTTCTGCAGCCGCAAAAATGCGGTCAGTAATTTCAGCATCGGCGCGTACTTGCTGGTTTATCTGTTCGATGTCGACGTTTGGGAGCATAGTGTTACTAATCTTAATGGGGGGCGCAAAAATAGTAAAGGGAAGTTGGTCTTGAGAAATTTGGACGAGTAAGTTTTATATCCGAATGCTAGCGTCTCTATATGCATCCCAAATCCCACATCTCATCTAAAAAAAAGCCCTCAACAGATTACTCTGCTGAAGGCCACGGTTTAGGTAAACCGGTTTTTGGGACTTGACGTCCGTGGGATTATATGCTCGTTGATGGATCGAATGTAACACATTTAGGGTAGCCCGCACATAATCAAATGTTAAATATCTGACATGCCCGCGAACTACATGCTGTCCTTTAGAAATGGTTCTAGCCTGAGCGTATCGTTTGGACGTCTCAGTTCAGGTTCTTCAGGACGGATGGGCTTAGACGGTCGCTCCAATTGTAACTTCTGCTCACGTGCGTAATCGAGGATCATAGAATCAGCATTCACGAGAGCGATTTCCATTGCTTGCTTTCGGCAAGACGCCGCGCGTCTACTTTTCCATTGCCGCAGTTTTACCACAACCTCCTCCTCTATGCGCTCTTGGGTAGATTTTGTTGCTTTAGAGCTGCACGAAACGACCAAAGTGAGCATGGCAATAGCAATGCAGGTTTTGGCGAAAGCTGAAGACCTTCTAAGCAAGAGGATTCTAGACCTCCTAGAGGTGCGCATGAAATCAAGGCTACTCATTACTGGAACCTTTTACGTTGACGTTCTAAATCCGCAATCCGCACTTTGTACAGGCTATCGGAAAGTTCGGCTACGAGCTTGTCTTGATTCGCTGCACAAATGCTATCGACAATCGGAGTGATCTTACGCACGGTATCCGCGTAGGCTTGGGAGACCTGCTTTCTTGATTTCGCATTCAAGGGCCTTTCCTTTTGATCATCACAGGCCATAGAAGCCAGACAGGCCAGCAGTAAAACGAGTAAGGCTTGCTTCATTAGGGCGTGGCCTTTTTACGTAATTCGAAGTTTTGACCGAGATAAACTTTACGCACAAGTTCATCCGCTGCGAGTTCTTCAGCACTACCGCTTTTCAAAATCGAACCTTCAAACATGAGGTAGGTACGGTCGGTGATACTGAGGGTTTCCTGCACGTTGTGGTCGGTAATTAGGATACCGATGTTCTTTTCCTTGAGCTTAGAGACGATGCCTTGAATATCTTCCACCGCAATAGGGTCAATACCTGCAAAGGGCTCGTCCAGTAGAATGAAGTTTGGACTTGTTGCCAATGCCCTAGCAATTTCTGTACGCCGGCGCTCTCCACCCGAAAGGGTATCGCCATTGCTGTTCATCACTTTTTGGAGGCGAAATTCCTCGATGAGTGAATCGTGTTTTACTTTTTGATCTGCTCTGGAGAGATCGGTCATTTCAAGTACTGCCTTGATGTTTGCGCTCACCGTCAATTTGCGAAAAACACTTGCCTCTTGAGGCAGGTAACCTACACCACGCTGTGCGCGCCGGTACATCGGAAGTTCAGTGATGTCTTCATTGTCGAGGTACACGCGACCGCCTGTTGGCTTGATAAAGCCTACGCACATGTAAAAGGTCGTTGTCTTGCCCGCGCCATTCGGTCCGAGTAATCCAACAATCTCTCCCTGACTTACGTCGACGCTGACGCCCTTTACAACCGTGCGGCTGCCGTATCGCTTCACTAAATTTTCTGAGCGTAGTTGCATGGGCTAAAAGTTAAGTTCAAGGCGCTCTTCTACCAACCAGTCAGCGCGAACAGTGTTGAGCGCTAAGGTCGTGATTCGTTCTGGTTGTAGGTCTAAACGTCGATTTCCAGGGGTATAACGTCCGTCTTTGTTGAGGTCTTCGGTAATTCGTATTTTGTAATCACCGCCTTTTACTCTGCTGAGTTTTAAAAGTTCCTCTGGTGTGGGTCTACCTTCTGGACCTACAGCCAGTTGAACCGTTCGTTCAACCTTGTCTTGACTATCGAGCAATTCGACAACGTAGCTCGTGAGGCTGTCTAAGCCTGCAATCGTTAAGTCTACCTCTCCAAAATTCTTCTTGCTGGTCGGACGATAGCTTACGAAAAGTGAGTCCGTGTTTACACCATCAAATACAGTAGACAGCGCTCCAGGGAGGAAGGTGATTTCTAGCAGTTTGAAAGAGTCTTTGGGTGCCTCCCAGTTTAGTACTCGACTGTCCAACTGTGAAATACTCCATGTGCCTAGGGCGATTTGCATAGAATCGCTTTCTATTTGGATGAGGGTTTCGTTGATAGATTTGAGCGGAAGATTAGCGCGAAGTGCAACCATGGTTTCTCCTGCTACAGCGTCTGGTTTTGGCGGTAAGCTGAGTTTTGGAGCTCCTTCTCGTGCGGTTTTGCGCAAGCGCACGGTGTCTGTTTCTCCTGCATTGGAGAGCACTACAAAAGGAAGGGTATCGTTTGCAGGTGCATAGGCAACGACGAGGGTGTCTACCTCCTGATAGCGCGCAAGTAGGGTGCCAGGAACATCCTCAACGACTACTTCTGCACGTGCAGGTTGATTGAGGGTAACGCGTACCAAACCCGGAAACCATTGATCTCCTCGCACAGCTTTGAGCGGCGGAAGCTCGTTCGAAAGCACTAAGTTAAAACTGCTGTCTTGCGAGGATGCCGATACACTGACCAATTCATCTAGAAAACCAACGGCTTCTGTTCCTTGGTTGAAACGATAATTGGAATTGTCATCGATGTATGCAGCGAGCTGGTACGTTCCTGCACTTAAGTAGTCGATCTTAAAACGCCCGCTCGAATCCGTTCGGGTGAAGTAGTCTGGTGAAGCTTTCGCAAGAATGGTATCGGATGGCGATCGGTACAGGCCAACGAGCGCATTAATGCTTGGCTTTCCTGTGAGGTTATCCTCGGCGGTGCCTTGAATAGAAAACGAGTCGATAAAGCTTCCTGTAGAAAAGATGAAGCGTAAATTCTTTACGGGGTTCCCTTCGTTGTAATCCTGAATAGCATCCCCAAACTGAAGCTGGTAGGTGATAGAATCGCGTAATTCAACCTCGCTGAAGTCAATGTTGACCCGCCTGCCTCGTTGCTGATACTTTGGCTTTCCAGCCTCTGGAACGGGCGTGAGAATAATGTCTCGCGTCGCATTTTTGAGTTGAATGAATTCATCGAACTCAAGGACGATTTCTTCTGGATGGTAGTTGGTCTGAAAGTTTGGCGTTGAAAGCAAACTGTCGAGACGAGGGGGTGTAATATCCTTCTCCCCACCCGAAGGTCGAGACACAACTGCGCAGGACCCTAGCAGGGCCGAAAGAACAAGAAAAAGAGAAAAACGGGTTAGCGGCATTCGGGCGCAAATAACGTAGGTTATTCTTTGAACGTGTACATCTAAGCAAATGTCATTCAACACGTCGAATAAACTTAGTGTTTCTTTGAATATGGCTACCTCAGATTCTGCAAAACACTATGACCTCATCGCTATCGGAGGTGGCTCTGGTGGACTAGGTGCGACGGCAATAGCGCGCACACTAGGATTAAAGACCTTACTTATTGATGCAAATGCAGACAACATTGGTGGCGACTGCCTCAATTTTGGTTGTGTACCGTCGAAAGCGCTGCTTCATGTAAGCCGTTTGGTGCACGCCGCCCATGAAAGTGAAGCATACGGACTTAGGGTTGAAGGAAAGATCAGTTTTGAGAAAGTGCTCAAACATGTGCACGCCTCGCAGGATCATATTCGAAACCATGAAAACGTTGAGTGGCTTGAAGCGCAAGAGCATCAGGATGTCGCCATCGGCTGGGCCAAATTTGTAGATAAGAACACGCTCGAAGTTGAAGGCCAGCGCTACTCGGCTAGGCGAATCGTCATAGCTACCGGTTCAAGAGCTCGCATGCTCGATGTGCCTGGTCTTGATGAAGTGAAAGGACTACACACGAATCACACGTTTTTCAATGAAGAGCGCGAGCTGCCGAAGCGTTTTCTCGTCGTAGGTGGAGGGGCGATAGGTTGCGAACTTGGTCAAGCTATGCAGCGACTCGGAAGTGAGGTGACGATTGTCAATAGGGGCGAGCGCTTACTAGGGCGGGAACCTGAATTTGCAAGCGAAATTCTTGAGCGCGTTATGACTCGAGAAGGAATGACGATTCACCACGAGGCTGAAGTGGAGCGTTTTTCTGAAGGCAACATCGCTCATGTCAAAAAAGGAGGGAAGGGCATTTCTATTCCATTCGATGAAATTTTGATCGCCATTGGTAGAGACGCATCGATCAAGGATATGAATTTATCTGCTGCAGGAATTAAAACCGATGAGCGCGGCAACTTGATCGTCGATGATTACTACCAGACATCCAACAAGCAGGTGTACGCCCTCGGTGATGCCATGAATCGTGAAAAGCTGAGTCACGGTGCAGAGATGCACAACCGTGATTTGGTTCGCAACATTTTGATTCCGATCAAGAAGCGGCACACCTTGGCGCAGTTCTCATGGGTCACTTTTACGGGCCCTGAAGTTGCGACCTTTGGGCTTACGCCAAAACAACTAAAAGAGCAAGGGATCTCCTATGAGGTAGTTGATCAATCCTTCAAGGACGACGATCGTGCGATAACGGGTGGATACAACGAAGATGCGCACCTGCGACTTTACGTACAGAAGAAGGGACTTATGGGAAAGGTCTATTTCCTTGGCGGGACGATGATTGCGCCTCAAGCGGGAGAAATGATCCAAGAGTTGATTCTCGCCAAACAAACTGGTGCCACCCTCAATGACATCTTCAGTAAGATTTATCCCTATCCCGTGGCGAGTCGCATTAACCAAAAGGCAACGTTTACTCAGCGAGAAGGCGGGCTCGGAGAGGGCTTGAAGAGACTTATTCGATGGTGGTGGCGAGTCTAGGGGGAATTGTCAATTGCTAATTGTTAGTTGATAATGTGCAATACGCTCTCATCCCACTGGCCGTCAAGGTCATTACCAATTGACAATTACCAACTAGCAATTAAGAGCTGGCTGTCACGCACATTATCAATAGCCAATTACCAGCTAGCAATTAAGAGCTGGCCGTCACGCACATTCAAAATTCAAAATTATTATTCTCGGCTCGACCAGAGGTCGGAAGCCGCCGAGAATAATTTCAATTCAAAATTAGGCCTTCGGCCGCCTAGCGATACTCAACCTTACGCTCCACCGCAGGCCGCTCAATAGGTCCTGGTTGCTCAGCAGGATACCCGAGATAAAACAAGCCGAGACACTTTTCACCTTCAGCAAGACCTAGGAATTCTTCGGCGCCCTTGCAGATGGTACCCGGTGAGCTCCAATAACCCGCTAAGTCCTCTGCAGAAAGTGCTAGCCAGAGGTTTTGTACTGCCGCAGCTGTTGCGCTTACTTCTTCCCACTCTGGGAGCTTTTCCAAATCTGGATTCATCACAATAGCGATGGCCGCTGCAGCTTTACCCGGACGCTCGCGTGTAATGCGGAGTTTAGGCGCAGGAACAGGATTTTCGCTATTGGCCTGCTGGCGCTCAGCGAGATACTCCCCAAGTTCGGTTTTGGCGGAAGCTGAATCGAAAACAATGAACCTCCACGGGTACAAACGACGGTGAGAAGGAGCCGCATTGGCCGCACCGATGAGACGTTCTAATACTTCTCTTGAAACAGGTGCATCCGTGTAAGCTCCAGGGCGAACAGATCGGCGGCCGTGGATGGTTTCGTAAATGGTCATAGTTCAGGTTCTGAATTCGGGCAATGAACGCCCACTTATTTCTTTCGTTCAGTTACAAAGGACAAAAGGTCGTGCAAACTCTCGCGGAAAGAGCTTTCAGGGAAACCGTCAAGCTCTTCGCGTGCAGCGTTAAGGTATTCATCCATGCGTTTGCGTGCATATTTGATGCCTCCACTTGCACGTACAAACTCAAGTACCACCTTCACATTTTTAGGGTCGTCACTTCCACCTTTGATGAGGCGTAAAATGCGACGACGATCATTTGCACTTGCTTCTTGAAGCGCAAAAATAAGCGGCAAAGTCATCTTCTTTTCTTTGATGTCGATGCCGAGTGGCTTTCCAATATCGTCCTCACCAAAATCAAGGAGATCGTCCTTTATCTGAAAGGCGATACCCACTTTTTCACCCATCAAACGGGCCTTTTCAATCTTAGCCTCTTCGGCACCGACAGATGCGGCCCCAGCGCTACAGGCCGCAGCAATAAGCGAAGCCGTTTTTTTGCGAATCACCTCGAAGTAGACCTCCTCGGTAATGTCCAAACGACGCGCCTTCTGAATCTGTAAAAGCTCTCCTTCACTCATTTCTCGTACGGCTACGGAAAGAATGTGTAGGAGACGATACGCATTGTTGTCAAGTGCTAGCAGCAGACCTCGACTCAGCAGGTAATCACCAACGAGTACGGCAATTTTCTTTCCCCAGAGGGCTTGGAGACTAAAGAAACCTCGCCGCTCTTGCGAATCATCTACCACGTCGTCGTGGACTAGTGTGGCCGTGTGAAGCAGCTCTACCAGACTTGCCGCATGATAGGTTTGCTCCTGAATTTCACCAGCCAATCCAGCCGTTAAAAACACGAAAAGCGGACGAATCTGCTTGCCTTTTCTACGTAGGATATGGTTGGTGATCTTGTCGAGCAGGGGCACCGAACTTTTCATCGCCGCTTTGAAGTGACTCTCAAACTGCTTGAGTTCAGCTTTGACAGGAGCCTGTATGTCGCGAAGGGTGATGCCCATTGTGGCGTGATCAATTTAAGAGCGTGAACATAAACCCTCTTCACGACTAAAGTTCCTTCACTTTTAAGCTAAGCAGCTAATGAAAAGTTGGAGGTAGTCTACTGAGGAGTGTTAGGCATGCGTACGCGTTTATACTTCAACCTAGCTAGCCTTGATACTACACCTGATAGCAGGGAAGGTTGAATGGTAAAGGCGCTGAAATAAAAAGGCCCGGCCCCACGAGATATAAATAAAGGTTCGTGGAGGCCGGGACGCAAAGAGCTATTCTGCTTGTCGGTTTTTGAATTACCGCTTCTAGGAATGTTCCGCAGATTACAGTTTGTACCTCTTGGTTAGCTTATCTAAGCGGGCTAAGCCTGTGCTCTGGTTGTAAGACTGGCCCCGATTACGGATTCCACGTTTTCCTTTGAAAAAAGTTGAAATAGTTGCAGGATGCAATGCTTCTGCTACTTTCGAGCTTGTCTGCAAAAGCGCTTATCGGCGTCAGATTGAAATCTTCTAATTTTAGGCGAAGTAGAATTCACAACCCAGCCGCTCAATGCTACAAGTCTTCCGGTCTTTTCAAGTCGCAGGGGTTTTCATTCTGCTTGGGTTCGCGGGGCTGATGCGCGCCGCAGCTTTTGTGGTGGACATTCCTGCCGAACCTGAAGGCGTCCTCAATCCATGGGGCCTGTGGTTGCAAGGGTTATGGGTAGGCGGTGGATTCGCAGACTGGCTGTTGGGTACTGCATTGGTCGCCATCCTTGGATTTGGAGCCTCCTTCACCTTGCAGCATTATCGGCTGTCTTCAGCGGGCATGTTGCCAGGATTTACAGCAGTAGTCTTAGGTTCAGCTACTTGGTGGTGGCTTGGATTTTCCCCCTTACTCATCGGGGCTTACCTCATAGGCTACGCGGTTTATCGACTCTTTGAATGTTACCGCTATCAAGGCATATCGCTACCAGTCTTCGACGCAGGTTTACTCATTGGTTGTGCATGGCTGATCGCACCCGGCTTTTTGTGGTTTTTTCCTGCTGCTATCATCGGCTTAGCACAACTTCGAGGCTTTCGCTTCACAGACTTCTTTGGAATGCTGGTCGGAGCATTGCTCCCCTCCTTCCTCTTTGGTATGTATCGGTATCTCACAGACTCGCTTCAAGGGTTCTTATGGATAGAAGGGAGTTCACATTGGAAGCTTACCGAGTCGCTTTTTGAAATTCCAAAGGTTTCGGTACTACTCGCGGACTGGCCTTGGTTTTCAGTTATGCTGGTCGCATCTTTGCTCACCTTTGCCGGAGTGGCCAAGCTCACCACTCGTCGACCTATCCAAGAGCAACGGTTTAATCGCCTGATTTACATGTTTCTAGGTGCAGGCTGGTTGGCGATTTTATTTAGTGGACCAGTGCATCCTTGGGCCTTCGCCTACGTGCTTTTGCCATTAAGTATGCTACTCGGTATCTGGCTTTCTGAGCTTTCGCGAAAACAGGCTGACATCGCCTCGATGACTGCTCTATTATTGGTAGTCGCTGGGTTTCTTTGGAAGGCTATTGTCTAGCTATCTTTGCGCTTTACCTACTACCCCTTTCCGCATGAAATTTGGCGTTATTGTTTTTCCTGGATCAAACTGTGATCACGACCTATTGCACGTTTTCGGAACGGTGCTAGAGCAAGAGGTAGTAGAATTATGGCACAAGCAAGAAAGCTTGGAAGATTTCGACCCTGCAACCGATACGGTACTCGTGCCTGGAGGATTTAGCTACGGCGATTATCTCCGATCAGGAGCACTCGCACGCTTTAGCCCCATCATGCAAGCCGTGATTGAGTTTGCAGGTCAGGGAGGTCGTGTCATCGGAATCTGCAATGGATTTCAGATCCTTTGTGAGGCCGAATTACTGCCAGGAGCGCTCTTGCGTAACGAGCACCAGAAGTTTATCTGCCGCAATGTTTACCTCAAAGCTGGAACCTCAGACAGCGACATGACGCATACGCTCGATGCGGACAAAGCCTACTCAATTCCAATTGCGCATGCCGATGGGCGCTACTTCGCCAGTGAAGCAGTGCTCAACGAGCTTGAAGCAAATGATCAAGTGCTTTTCCGCTACTGCGATGCAGATGGAAATGTGACACAAGAGGCCAATCCGAATGGCTCAGTTCGCAATATTGCCGGCGTCTGCAACCCATCTCGCAATGTATTTGGTATGATGCCACACCCCGAGCGCGCAGCCGAAGAATTGCTGGGCAATACCGATGGTTATGCGATGCTCGCTGGACTGCTCAAAAAAGTACTGGTAACTAGCTAGGGGGCAAGTACTTAAGTCTTGTACCTTAAGGCCTGATTTAACGTATACGCTAGGAAGCGTTTCTGACGTTAGAATCTGGCCTGTTTTAAGTTCAAATCATATGATCCGCACACTCATCATCGCCTTGTTTTTGTCGCTTTCAGCAACTGTTTTTGGGCAAGATAATCCTGTAAAATGGACCTTCAGCTTAGGTGAATCAGGCGGCACACATGCCGTTTTAGCGGAAGCGAAAGTGGCTGACGGCTGGTATATCTACAGCCAATTCTTGGCAGACGGAGGTCCCATTCCAACGACCTTCGACCTAGAGAGCAGCTCAGCTATCGAGTTGGTTGGAAAACCGACCGAGTCAGGTGAAAAAATTTCAGGCTTTGACGAGTACTTCGGGATGGACGTCACCAAGTACGCAAAGCAGGCATCTTTTTCGCAAGGTTTTATGGCGAAAGATGGTGCCGATCAAGTTGTTGGAACCATCCGCTTCATGGCATGCACCAATAAAAAATGCTTGCCTCCAACTGAAGTTGACATCGCTCTTCCTTTAGCACGATAGCTTCAGTGACAAGGCCCGCTAAGTTTTTAATTTTTGACTGCGCTGGTTTTCAAATTCGCCAAACGTCTAATTCTACTATCCATGGCTTTGCGCTTGATTAAGATTAGTTCTTTTCTCCTTCTCCTCTTTACTGGTTTTGTAGCGCAAGCACAAATTCTTACGCCCGTTACATGGGACGTAAAAACGGAATTGATCGATGGAAAAACGTACCTCGTTTTCGATGCGAGCATTGAAGACGGTTGGACCGTCTATTCTCAATACCTCGAGAGCGATGATGGGCCTGTCGCGACTTCTATAGATTACGATACGCCAGCGGCAATCAAACTTATCGGCAAGGCCGAAGAAAGCGGCAATCGCAAAGCTGGCTTTGACAAGCTCTTCGACATGGAGGTTGTCAAGTTTGCTAAGAAATACACGATTCGTCAGCAGGTAGAGTTCACGGGCGAGGCGCCTGTGGTTGGTTACCTCACCTTCATGACCTGCGATAAAGAACAGTGTCTACCACCGAAGGATGTTGACTTCGAGTTGAGAAAACCTGTTTCAGCAGGTACCGGTCAAGTTGAAGAAATTATCGAAGCGGCAGTCAAAGAAGAGGTTGTCCAAGTTCCTTCTTCGCCAAAGACGATTGTCATTTCGGAGGGAGCTTCCAAAAAGGAAATCGCCAAAACAAAGTTCAGTAGCCAGAAGCCGAATCTTGATCTTTCAGCGCAAACAACTCCTACGGTTGAGCCTGAAGCGAAACCAGAAGCAAAGCCAAAGCCTAAGAAAGGAATTATAAATCCAGTGGTCTGGGCATTCACTACTCAAAAAGTAGAAGGGAACAAGTACCGCATTTCTGCACTTGCAGCCATTGAAGAAGGCTGGACCGTCTACTCTCAAGAAGTTGATGAAGGCGGACCAGTAGCAACGAGCTTTGGTTTTGACAAAGTGAGTGCTGCGAAGCTGGTCGGAAAAGTTGAAGAGAAAGGCAAAAAGAAGTCGGGCCTCGATCCTGTTTTTGAGGTTAACGTCACAAAATTTTTGGCTCCTTCAGCGACCTTTTCTCAGATAGTCGAAGTAGAGGATGAGTCAGCAATGATCGTCGGCTACCTCGAGTTCATGAGTTGCGACAAGGAGCAATGCTTGCCGCCTTCTGAGCGGTACTTTCAATTCTTGCCTGCGCAAGGCATTGCACGTGAGCTGAATTACGATCAGTATGAGAGCGCACTTTCCGGAAATGATGAAGCAGGCGGAATAGCTGTTGCCCCGCAAGGCCCAGTTTCTGATCCAAACGCTCAATACCTCATCGACAAAAAATTGGAGACGGCCACTTGTGGTGAGGATACGAGAGAGGTCGATGTTGCTGAGGATGCAAGTTGGTTTACCATTTTCTTCCTCGGTTTTGGTGGAGGTTTGCTTGCACTTCTTACCCCTTGTGTATTCCCGATGATTCCGCTTACCGTTAGCTTCTTTACGGGGAGAGGAAAGGATCGTAAAAAAGGATTGCAGCGCGCAATGATATATGGTGCAAGTATCATAGCAATCTACGTCACACTTGGCCTCGTCATTACTGGACTTTTCGGTGCTGATGCCCTCAATTTGCTGAGTACGAATGCATGGTTCAACCTCGCGTTCGGGATACTTTTCATTGTTTTCGCGCTAAGCTTCTTTGGCTTTTTCGAAATCACTCTTCCGAGTTCATGGTCAAACAAAGCCGATCGTGCTGCCGACCAAGGTGGCCTGCTCGGCATCTTTTTCATGGCTTTCACGCTATCCTTAGTAAGTTTCTCTTGTACAGGTCCAATCATCGGAACCTTGCTCGTTGAGACTGCAACAGGAGGAGGCCCTACAATCTTAGGACGTATCCCTGTAGCCCCACTTATCGGAATGCTTGGATTCTCTAGTGCACTTGCGCTTCCATTTACGCTATTCGCAGCCTTCCCTGCGGCGCTAGCTTCTCTTCCGAAGTCTGGAGGCTGGATGAACACAGTAAAAGTGACACTCGGTTTTGTTGAGATTGCATTGGCAATGAAGTTCCTTTCTACTGCCGATCTCATCATGGGCACCAAGTGGATGCCGTATGAGCTTTTCGTTGCTGTTTGGGTGCTTTGTGCGCTCGGTCTTGCGGCGTACTATTTCGGTTGGTTGAAGACGCCGCTCGAAAAGTACGGTGCGCAAAAGGTGGGTAACCTCACCATGGTTCTCGGAACAGTAATGCTTGCCTTTGCGGTCTACATTGGCATGGGCTATCGCTACAATGAGCAGTCGCATGCCTTCAATACGCCAGCCTTGTTAAGCGGTCTCGCACCTCCTGCAGGTCATAGTTTTATCTATCCAAATCACTGTCCTCAGAACCTTGACTGCTACAAGGATTATGATGAGGCTATGGCTTTCGCCAAAACCGTCAACAAGCCCGTTCTCGTCGATTTTACAGGCCACGGTTGTGTAAACTGTCGAAAGATGGAGGACAACGTTTGGGACAAGCCAGGCGTCTACGATAAGATCAGGGACGAGTACGTGCTTGTAAGTCTTTACGTAGATGAACGCGAAGCGCTCGATTCAACGTTCACCAGTTCATTTTCTGGCCAAAAAATTCGTACCGTAGGTAACAAGTGGGCGGACTTCCAAGCACGCTACTTCGACCGTAATTCTCAGCCTTATTACGTGCTCATGAGCCCAGACGGCAAGGTGCTCAACCAACCTGTTCCCTACACACCCGATGTGGCAGAGTACGAAGCATTCTTAGACTGTGGCTTGCAGCAGTTCAAGAAAGTGAAGAATGGTGAGGCTGTAGAGGGGAGTATTGGAGCGCGGTAGGGGATGTCAAAAACCTTCGCAGGTCCTTGCCAGCACTGTCAGTTCGCCGAGTATATCTTAAGTCATGGTATTTCTGAATATCATGCGTTTACCACGATTTAGCTACTGAAGTGAGAGTCGCCGAGGATAATCATAACTCGCTGTAAGCTAGTTACTTATAATTATTCATGAGTAAATAGGGGGTTATTTACCCAATATATTTGAGTAAATAGGGGGTTGTTTACCCTTGTTTACTGAGTAAATAAGGGGTTATTTAGCGTAATGAATGCGATAAGCCTTTACAAACGCGATGCCGAAGGCCACCTCTTGCAATGGAAAGACAGGTCTTCCAGGCGGCCATTGATTCTGCGTGGAGCACGGCAGGTAGGCAAATCTTCGCTGGTACGCATTCACGCAGCGTCTTATGAGTTCTTTGTAGAGTACAATTTGGAGCTCAACTCAGACCGACGCCTGTTCGAAACTGTTGAGTCTGTCGATTCGATCATAGAGCGTATAAGCCTGCTTCCTAACTATCCAGGGACGCTAGACAATACACTGCTCTTCATTGATGAAATTCAAGAAGTTCCAGATGCGATACTCATGTTGAGGTTCTTCTTCGAAAATTATCCTAACCTAAGGGTAATTGCTGCGGGCTCACTTTTAGAATTTGCATTAGGTGAGGTTCGGAGTTTTCCCGTAGGTAGAGTAGAGTTCTATTCACTGCATCCCTTATCGTTTGCTGAATACCTGACATGGAATAAAAAAGATTCCTTGAGAAATGTATTGGAAGGTGGTGAGTTTAGTCCTGTCCAACATGAGTTACTGCTCGAAGCGTTTCATGCGTATGCTTTGATTGGGGGAATGCCAGGAATTGTCGGGCCCTTAGCAAATGGTGCTCAACTGGGGGATGTCACACCAGTATTCGATGGTATTTGGGCCGCGTACAAAACGGATGTCGAGAAGTATGCACTCAACGCGAGGCAACTTGCTGTTTTGCGGCACTTAATGCATGTTGCGCCCTACGCGGATGATCGCATAAAGTACACGCAGTTTGGGGATGGAAGATTTAGATCAGAAGAAATCTCGGAGGGTTTCAATTTATTAGGCAAGGCTGGAATCATGCGCTTGATTTTTCCGACGACTGCAATTCAGATACCTTTTACTCCTGCTATAAAGCGCGCGCCGCGCATTCAATTTCTGGATACGGGACTTTTAAATTGGGTACGCGATGTACAGCATGAGATGTTAGAAATTGATGATTTATTTGCTGGCTATAAAGGAAGACTTGCATCACATATCGTGACACAAGAATTAATTGCTCGTCAGAATGGAAGCGAAGTCAACATCCATTTCTGGGTCCGTGAAAAAGCTGGAGCGAGTGCTGAAGTCGATGCGCTCCTACATGCTGGGTCTAAGACGTATGGACTTGAGGTTAAAGCTGGCGCCCAAGGTCGGTTGCGGTCACTTCATGAATTCTTAGAACGTTCAGATTCCAAAGTAGCCTTCCGTGCGTTGCGCAATCAACTCTCTGTAGAGCAAGCGACGACAGCGAGAGGCTATGGGTTCACCCTTATCAATTTGCCTTATTATGCGGTGGGATATTGGGAGAGGATATTGGAAAGAATGGCGTAAAATAAAAAAGAGCCCACCTTGGATTCTCATGAATGTCGAGAAAATCGACAGTCATGAGATCTGAATGATCTGTTTTAGATAAGCTCTCGGTAAGTGAGGAAATGTGCTTCACTCGCTAAGTGCTAAATTTATTTATTTTTCTACTTATTAGTATCGCATGTCAAAGCGACCATCTACAAGCCGAATTGAATCAGTTGGGTCGTCTCGGTTATGTAAAGTGGCTTCAAATAAACCTGATAAAATTCTAGAACTATCGTTCTCATGTAATTGATGAAATCTAAAGTCATCTGTGTCAACTAGTTCAAAAACCGTTTGCCCAGTTACTATGCTTCCATATTCAAAGCGAACTCTAAAACGAAATTCTTCCTGATAAATCTTTAAAGAATCTGATATGTCAAATGTGAGAGAATATTCATTAGGATCAACTGGCGGCCTACGGCAGTAAATACCACTTACAGTCGATAACGGTAATTCACCATTTCTTTGTGAGTTCCACCAAGTACAAGGAGTGCCTAGAAATCTATCTGGTACGCCACCTGCTACAAATAGAAATTCACTTGTATCAGTGATCACGCGTGCAGCTAGTAGTTGTCCTCCTGTATCTGTCGCGGATGGCAAAACAGTAGGGGGCTGAAAATTACGCATGACGTTAAGTACCCAAGAGCAAGAGTCCTCACCTACATTAGGATACGTATCGTGAACAATCGAGCAAGGGTCAGTAATTTCAGGAGGGAGTAAAGGATCATCGTCAGAGAAGAAGCAGGAGGATAAACAAACTGCTGCTAAAATGATATAGACTAGAATACGTATCACAATTGAAATAAATATGAGGACAAAATGTATATCTTATCTTGAAAGTAGGTAATGTCTTGTCAAAATCCCGTCAGGCTGATTAGTACGAGGAACAGAGTCTGACTGAGGATTACGGCTATAACGTCTACAATCCCCCCAACGCTCCTTCCAAATCCCCAATCAAATCATCGACATCCTCGACGCCAATACTTAGACGTATTAGTGAATCTGTAAGTCCAACACTCAACCGCTGCTCACGAGGGATACTCGCATGCGTCATCGTTGCTGGATGCCCGATCAAACTCTCGACACCACCAAGACTTTCGGCGAGCGTAAAGAGGCTGGTCGAAGAGAGCAACTTGGAAGCATGCTCTAGGGTATCGGTATGCAAATCAAAACTTAGCATTGCACCATACATGCGCATCTGGCGTGTCGCCAATTCATGCTGTGCGTGATCCTTCAAGCCTGGGTAATAGATGTGATTCACTTTCGGGTGTGCATGCAAGAACTTAGCAATCTGTAGCGCATTTTCGGAAGCACGTTGCACGCGTAAGTGCAAAGTCTTTATGCCCCGCAACACCAAAAAACAATCCTGAGGACCTGGGATCGCGCCCACATGATTCTGCACCCGCTTAAAGTGCTGTGCTAGCGCATCGTCTTTGACGATGATTGCACCTTGCAATACATCTGAGTGCCCGCCCAAATACTTGGTAGCTGAGTGGTGTACGATGTCCGCACCGAGGTCCAATGGGTTTTGCAAATACGGACTCGCAAAGGTGTTATCTACTGCGACGAGCGCTCTTCCTTTTACCGCTTCACAAGCTGCTTTGATGTCAATCAAGGTCAGCATCGGGTTGGTCGGCGTCTCCAACCAAACCAGTTTTGTTTCTGCTTTTACCAGCGTACTTAAATCCCTCGCCTCTTTCAGGTTCACAAAATCAAAGCTGATCCCATAGCGCTCGTATTGCGTCACCATGAGACGGTAAGAGCCTCCGTACAAGTCACTCTGCGCAATGACATGGTCGCCCGGTTCGAGCAAACGTAGGACCGCATCCAAGGCTGCAATCCCGCTGCTGTACACGATGGCATGTGTTCCATTTTCGAGGGCTGCAAGATTCTCTTGCAGCACGTTGCGCGTTGGATTATCTCCTCGCCCATATTGATAGCCGTCGTGATCTCCAGGCGCACGTTGGGCATACGTACTTGTCTGGTAGATCGGGGTCATCACTGCTCCTGTACTTGGGTCTGGGTGTACACCTGCGTGGATTGCTTTGGTGGCGAATTTCATGAAGGGGATTTGGGACGTGAGATTTGGGATGTGGAGTGCATGACGTGCTCCGAAATGTGGTCAGACCGCTGCAGCGGTCTACCTAAGAAAATTTGAACAGCAAAAGACTGCGGTCTGCGCAAAGATGCAAAGAACGCAAGGCAAGACGCACCTTCAACACGCGTAGGCATATATGGCGTCTTTTATCGCAGAGACTTTTGCTTCGCAAAATCGCAGAGGGCAGAGACCGCAGAGGCCCTGCGCGCAGCCCCGCTCAGCGCATGGGTCGAGACGCGAGGGTCGACCCATGCGAACAGCGGGGCAATACACGGGACAGGATGCACTTGCATTTCGCCCGATTGCTTGACATGTAATACTTGGTGCCGATAGGTACCTCTACTTGCAAGCGAGTACTTTAGTGCTCCGCCGGTTCTCACATCCCTCACAGCGATCCCAAATTCCCAAATCATATATACCCAAAACGACCATCCCAACATCGTGCAGGTGAGCCGCAGAGCGCACGATTGCCCGAATGTAGAATGGGATTTATCCCGACGCCAAATGCACGTTTGGATTTCACATCCCTATCAGCGATCCAAAATCTCAAATCCCAGATCCCAAATCCCATCACCTCTTCACACAGCGACGAATAGCATCCGCCGTATCATCGATACTCAAGCCGTACTTATCAAGCAATTGCTCAGGCTTACCGCTTTCGCCAAAGCTATCATCGACGGCAACGTACTCCTGCGGGACAGGATGATTGCGGGCCATAAGTTGAGCGACTGCATCACCTAAACCGCCGATGCGGTTGTGCTCCTCGCAGGTTACGACGCGGCCTGTCTTCTTTGCAGATCGGAGTATCAATTCCTCATCAAGTGGCTTGATGGTGTGGATGTTGATCAACTCACAGCTTACGCCCTCTGCTTCGAGCTTAGCGACTGCTTCCATTGCCTGCCAAACCATGTGTCCAGTAGCAAATACAGAAACATCGGTTCCTTCTTTCATGAGGATGCCCTTACCTACTTCGAATGGCTGATCCTCGGGCATAAAGTTTGGCCAGCTTGGTCGACCGAAACGTAAGTATACCGGACCGTGATGCTCGGCAATAGCGATGGTTGCCGCTTTGGTTTGGTTGTAATCACAAGGATTAATTACGGTCATCCCCGGAAGCATTTTCATCAAGCCGATGTCTTCGAGAATTTGGTGTGTTGCACCGTCTTCTCCAAGCGTAAGTCCTGCGTGACTTGCGCAGATCTTGACGTTCTTATCAGAGTAGGCAATCGACTGACGGATTTGATCGTAGACGCGACCCGTAGAGAAGTTCGCAAACGTTCCTGTGAATGGAACGTGACCAGTAACAGCCATGCCTGCAGCAACGCCCATCATGTTGGCCTCTGAGATTCCCATCTGGAAAAAACGTTCAGGATGCGCTTCGATGAAGGCCTCCATTTTGAGTGATCCGACGAGGTCAGCACAAAGTGCAACGACGTTGTCGTGCTTATCACCGGCGACGGCTAGTCCAGCACCGAATCCATCGCGTGTTGATTTTTTGCCGGTTACTGGAAAGTTGGGGAATAGTGAAGAAGAAGACATTTCTTGTTGTTGTAATCGTGAAAAGGGGGAAGAAAGGTTAGAGGTGGTCGCTACTTAGTAGTCGCCGAGTGTTTCCTCCAATTGCGCCATGGCAATAGCGCTTTGCTCTTCGTTCGGAGCTTTACCGTGCCATTTGTGACCGTCCATCATGAAGTCAACTCCTTGACCCATGGTGGTTGCCATCTCAATAAAGATTGGCTTTCCTTTTCCTTTCAATTCTTTGGCAGCATTGAGTGTCTTAACGACGTCCTCCATGTTGTTTCCATCCATTTTCATGGTGTGCCATCCAAAAGCAGCCCACTTTGAGCTCAAGTCACCGAGGCTCATTACTTCCTCGGTAGAACCGTCAATCTGTGCGTGGTTACGGTCAGCAATCACGATAAAATTATCGAGCTTGTATTGATGACCAAAGAGTGCGGCTTCCCAGACTTGACCTTCTTGCTGCTCACCGTCTCCAGTAAGGCAGAATACCCAACGATCATCACCATCTAATTTCTTAGAAGCAGCAATACCGGATGCGACACTAATGCCTTGTCCAAGTGATCCCGTTGCTACGCGAATACCTGGCAGGCCTTCGTGTGTTGCCGGGTGACCTTGCAGGCGAGAGCCTATCAAACGGAACGTTGCAAGCTCTTTTGGATCGAAATAACCAGAACGAGCCAGTACACTATAGAAAACTGGACTGATGTGTCCATTGCTCAAAATGAATACGTCTTCCCCTTTTGCTTCCATGTTGAAGCTCGGGTCATGTTTCATAACATCACAGTACAAAGCGACGAGTAGATCAGCACAACCTAATGACCCACCTGGGTGACCAGTACCGACGCCAGCTACTTGACGGACGATGTCTCTTCGAACTTGAGACGCAATTTTTTGTAATTCTTGTGTAGATGCCATGAGCGAGGTGTGTGGGCTAAAAGTTGAATACAAACCAGTAGATAGCGTTAATGCCTTACTGGTTCACTGCTACGCTGCAATCTACACGAGATGCAGGTTTTTTCAGGCTAGGAAACAGCTCTATCTCAAATAGAAATCAAAGGCCACAACGTGTTCGCTACGTTACTATTCTGTTAGCTGGACCAGCGTCTCGCACTGAACCCTTAAAATGAGCCGAAGGCGAGCTTAGCATTCTGGTTCATCCCTAAAGTGCGTCGCGATAATTCAAAATTATCGAAGCGGAGCTTGGTAGTCAATTCAAAATTCCCTAAGCAGGCAAGCTAGCCGTCTCGCCATTGACAATTATCAATTGGCAATTAACAATTACAATTTGCCAACTAAAAAAGGGGCAATTCCGCTTTCACAGAATCACCCCTTTTTATCGACTAAAAGCTTTTAGTCAAATTGCTTGCTTTGGTCTTAGTTGACGCTGTCTGCAAGCTCCTTTCCAGCCTTGAACTTTACCAAGTTCTTCGCCTTGATTTGAATGGTCTTTCCAGTCTGTGGGTTACGGCCCTGACGAGCTGCACGGTGGTTGATTGAGAAAGTACCGAATCCGATAAGTGTTACCTTATCTTCGTTCTTAAGCGCACCGCCGATAGCGTCGAGTGCAGCGTTAAGAGCGTCTTGTGCTTGTGTCTTCGAAAGATCAGCTGATGCTGCAATCTGCGAAACTAGTTCTCCTTTATTCATCTGAGGGTAGTGTTTTAAACGTTCGGCAAATTTAGCAGTACATGTATGAAAACCAAGCAAATACAAATAAGGCGACGTTTTTGTAGATAAATACCTGCATTTAGGCCCTTTTTAGCCTAAATTTTATGACCTACCTTACCGTTTCTTCTAAAAAATACCTGTGAAAAGCCTCTTTCGACCTAGCAAAAGCATCCTCGTTTACCTGTTTGGAGCCCTAATTCTGCTCGGATCAACCACTGCATGCAACCGAAAATCTGGCTGTCCAGTCAATGAGGCGGCGCACAGCAAGCCTGGTAAAGACGGGAAATTCTCTAAGAAAAAGGGTAGCTCCAACCTCTTCCCGAAGCATATGCGCGGCTAAGGATTCTGTTGATCTTACAGAACGAAAGCCTTACGAGTATTTGTTTTGGCGAAAGCTGTTACCGACAGACTGAAGACTCAAAAGAGTAGCGCTTAGCACTAACCCTGGGAGTACCCAAAGCCACCATCCTCCACTCACCGATCTGGCCTCAGAAACAAGGCGGCCCCAGCTCGCTTGTTCGACTGGCAATCCGAGTCCGAGAAAGGAGAATGTTCCTTCTATAATAATGAAGGCCGATACTCCTAAAAGCGCCTGCACCCACAGCGTACCAAAAGTGTTCGGAAGAATATGCTGCCACAGCACCTTGCGATTAGATAGTCCAGCATGATAAGCAGTCTGTATATAAGGACTCGCCAAGGCAGCCTTTACCTCTTGCTGCGCGAGGACGGCAAACCTTGTCCAGCGCACAAAGACATAGATCATTACAAGTTGAATCAGCCCCGGTCGAAATGCCATTGCCGCTAAGGCTAATAAGAGGAGTAGTGCCGGAACACTTGAAAAGACCTCGGCAACGTACAGTAACATGCTATCCGTTCGTATTCCGAAAGTTGAAGACTTGGTGTACCTCAGCGTTAAAGCAATGATTGCGCCTCCGATTAGAAGCGCCATGATTATGGTCAAAAGGGGAGTGTTGTCATACTTGAACAGGTAGCCGACGGCAATGAGGAGTAGTCCAGCTTCCGCCAAAACAAGCCACGAAAACTTCTCACCTGTTTTTGAATACCAAGCCGACCAAGAGCCAAGCGCGTACCCAATCAAAAAGGATAGTCCCGAAGCAGCTATGCCACCAAGAAGGGCCGTGCGTGCACCACCAATCAATTGACTGAGCACATCTCGCCCTAAAGAGTCGGTGCCCAAGAGGTGTAAACTTTCAGAACCTCGAAAAGGAGCGCAGCCTCCCATGCACCGAGCATCGATTGCGCTTGCTTCAGGCAAGCCAAGCAGATCGATAAACCAGCCGCCCAAAAGCGCAGCTACCAATACAACCGCCAGCCAAACGAAGGCTAAACGCTGCGCCCAAGGGCTAGACGACTCTTTATGTTGGGCACTAAGCAACATGGCTCGTCAATTTTCTGAAGCGAGGATCCAATGCTGCATTCACTACATCGAGCAGAATGTAACCAAATATTGTGGCGAAGGAACTCAACACTACTACACCCAAAACCACAGGCCAATCTCTCGCTAAGATGGACTCGAAGACCATTCGACCTAAGCCTGGAATATTGAAGACGTATTCAACAACTACCGAACCGCCGATGAACGCTGGAACCAGCAGACCAACAACGGTAACTACACTAGGCACCAGCCCAAGACGGTACATGTCGCCAAACCAAACCTTCCTTTCACTCTGCCCACGCAGCCGAGCAAAATCTCGAATCGGAATGCGATCAGCCTGCTGTAGACTTTCGTCCATGACCAGAGCCAAATAAGCAGCAGCCGGAATAGCAAGGATCAGGATAGGCAAACTCGTATGCGCCAGCCAATCACTCAAAGAACCATCTAGTATCCATCCTGGTCCAGGAAACGGCTTGTTGCGGCCAGAGAGTTGTGTCATGGCAAAGGATACAATCCAAAATCCGGGCAAACTCAGCAGCACGTAGCAGCCTTGCTTCAGCCACGCTGATTTATGTTTGGCCATTATTGTTCCTAGCCAAGTACCTAAAATGACGCTCAGGATTAAGGCAAGCAAGGCAATTGGGAAAGTGGTCTTGAAGGCTCGTGCGATTCGAGTGGATACGGCTTCCCCTGTTTGTAGGCTGTAACCGAAATTACCATCTAACATTCCACCAGCGAAATGCCAGAAGGAATTTTGAAAACCGTTCCAACGCAAGGATGGCCAAAAGAAGTCTGAGCGTGTAGCACTCAAGTCTATCCTCGGATCTTGATCATAGCTGGCTTGCACTTTGCCGAAAGTCTCAAACCTCGTTACGTTTCGGAGGCTTTTCGAATAGCGGTTGTTTTTCAGCCATAGCGCAGATTGAAAACGTTCAATGGCCGACCACTCCACGCCGTTTTTGAGCAGCATTTGGGCCTGGAGTTTTCGCGAAAGTGGCATTACAAGATGCAGCGTATCGGGATAATGTGAAGGCTGTAAGCTGAAAAAAAAGCTTGGCAAGTCCTGTCCGAGTCTATGTGCAGCACTTCGGTAAGCGGTCAAATCTTCTGCGCTGCCCGCCTGCTCCAGCTCATCGGTAGAAGCTAGATAAGCATACACTGGATCGTCGCTCGCATAGCGTGAAAGCCAAAAAGTGAGCAATACGACGGCCAGCAACACGCCAAGCGCCGATACTAGTCGACGTACTATGTAGCGGCCCCAACTCACGTATTAGTTTGGTGAATCATCGAGGCGGAACCCAGGCAACCAATAGCCAGGACGCCGATCAGTAAGCATCGGTTTGAATGCACTGTTGACGAGCAATCGCTCTTTCGGCACGATCAAGAAAATGACGGGTTGTTGTTCGGCAATTTCTGCGGCGAGACGCACGTATTGGCGGTTGCGCGAAGTCTCATCAAGGTTGACTCGAATACTATCAATGAGTGCATCAGTTTCTGGCGTTCCAAAACCAGAGCGGTTTTTACCTCGCGGTGAGTCACTATCCGTATGCCAGAGTCCGTATGGATCATCAGGGATCGCCTCACCTCCTAGTGCGCCTTGCACGAGCTGAAAGTTGCGCTTCGTCAAGTCACCGATCAATGCACCAAATTCTTTCCCAATTGGAGTGACAGAAACTCCCGCATCATTTGCTGCCTCGGCATAGAGCAGCGCCAGAGCCTCAGAACTACTACTGACCGATGGGTAGAGGTATTCTAATTCAAGCGTTTGAAACACTCCGTTTTTCTGGCGATCGAGAATTCCATCTCCATCGCCATCAGCCCAGCCTGCTTTTGCAAAAGAAGCACGTGCTTGTTCAAGGCTGAACGCCATGGGATTGTTGCTCTCTTTAGCATAAGGTTGCACAGGATGGTAAGGGCCATTTAAGCTTTCGCCAAAACCCATTTGCACATCTCTCAAGAACCCTTCTACATCAAGTAAATGCGCCAAGCCTTTTCGCGTATCCGCATCAGCAAGTAGCGGGTCTTTAGTGTTGAGATAGATGAAGGTTCGCGTGAGTTGGCGTGGTGAGTAGAGGTCGAACATCGGGTCTTTCTCAAGTCTCACTGCATCACGCGGAGTCACGTTGGCCAATAAGTCAAGTTCGCCATTGACCAGCATTGCTTCTGCTGCATTTGCGTCTGGAACAGGCAGAAATTCGATGGTGTCTGGATTTGCCAAGAACAGAGCACCTTCTATGTCCTTTCCCCAGAAATCTTCATCTTTCACCAAGCGTACGAAGCGCTCCGGTTCCCACTGATCAAGCAGGTATTGACCAGAACCTACAACCTGGGTTTTGCCGAAAGGTGCAACACGCTCCTCAGCAGCAAAGGCACGAATACCCTCCGGTAGGTCATCGGTAGCTGCAGCAGAGATAAGCATCGGTAATTCAACACTCCGCAACTGCTTATCAGCATCGTAGACATGCTCAGGTAGAATCGGAATGTTGCCGTAATAGCCAGCTCCATTTAAGTTCTTGGTCGCCGTAATGATCGAGAAAGAAAGCGGATTGCTTTGGTCCTTTTTCACATCCACCAATTCCCGAATGCTGCCGCGCAAGGGAGAAGAAGCCAGGCCCGGAAACCAGATGGCCTTGAAGGTGAACAGTACGTCATCAACGGTGAGCGACTTTCCATCAGACCAACGGATGTTCTCGCGCAAGGTGAAGGTGTATTGGGTATTGCCATCTTCAAGATCTGTGACCACCGGCATCGCGGCTGCCAATTGAGGGACGATACGTCCGCTTTTAGGGTCAAAATGAAGGATATACTGATAAATGAGATCGTTGACCTGTGTTTCATAACTCGAAGCCGCGAGTAGAGGGAAAAGCCGCCGCGGTTCTTTGGGCAGCTGTGCACGAATCCTAGTTAGCGAAGCCTCCGGTGGTGGATTGCCACAGGACCAGCTGCCAGCTGCAACGAGTAGGCAAAGCCCGAGTATGGAGGTAAGTTTATTCATAGGTTTGGGTAGCTCTCTGCGAGGTCCAAGATAGGAGCGGGATTGAGAATTGTGAAGCGCACCTTAGTAGAGTTCGTGTTGTTAACTTTAGCTGAAGAGTGCGAAGTTCGCCAACTTCGACAGGGTGAGATAGTTACACAGGCAGACGAACGATTACAGCTATGGCAAAGACGATATTGATTGGCGGAGGTACGGGACTTGTTGGATCACGCCTGGCAGAGATGCTGACAGCGCGCGGAGATACGGTGCATATTCTTACAAGGAATCCTGCGCAAGTATCCGATTATAAAGCTTTCGCTTGGGATACGCGAGAACAGACTATCGATTCAGAAGCCTTCGATGGAGTAACCCACGTCGTCAACCTCGCGGGAGCTGGAATAGCCGATGGTCGTTGGACCGATGAGCGTAAAAAATTGATTATTGATAGTCGTGCACAGTCGACAGCTTTGCTTGCGACGGGCATTATGGAGTATGGGAAGAAGGTCGAAGCTTTCATTTCGGCTTCAGCGATTGGCTACTATGGCAATCGTGGCGAAAGCTGGATGAAAGAAGATGCAGATCCAGGCAGTGGCTTTTTGAGTGAGAGCACCCTCGCATGGGAAAAAGCCATCGAAGCTGCCGCAGAAGCCACGGGTATTAGAAATTGCTACCTCCGCACGGGCGTTGCGCTTTCACCAAAAGGCGGGGCACTCGAAAAAATGCTTGAGCCAGCACAGTTCGGCGTGTCAGGCTATTTCGGTAATGGTAAGCAGTGGTACTCGTGGATTCATATTGACGACCTCGCTCGGATCTACATGGCCGCGATTGATGAGGATAAGTATGTCGGCGCCGTTAATGCGACTTCTCCAATTCCAGTGCGAAACAAACACATGGCCAAGGTTTTGGCGAAAGCTATTGACAATCCAGCCATTGCGCTACCTGTACCTGCCTTTGGACTCAAGCTCGTATTTGGAGAGATGAGTCATACCATTTTAGACTCGTGTAGAGTGAGCTCGCAGAAGTTGGTGGATGAACTAGGTTTTGATTTTGAGTTTCCCGATGTAGAAGGGGCGCTGGAGGATTTGGTGGGGTAGGGTGGGTGTTGTATTTGTGCTTGCAGCACGCATACTGCGCGCGTGCATGCTGCATGTGTGTTGCGATATTGCATGCGTGCTGCATGCCGCATGCGTTTGTGACGCGAGTGTTGCCTGCGGACCAGTGGTCCGCAGGACAGGGCCTCGCTAGGGCTCGGCCTGGGCCGGGAGTGCAGCAAACACCCTCTTCTCTACCCAAAATACTACAAATGGCAGGATAGAGGCGGCAAGTCCCCATGCGAGTACACGAAAAGACCATTTACGGCTGATCCACATGTAGACGAGGTAAACTAGGTACAGGATAAAGAGTACGCCGTGTGCCATGCCGAACACTTTATTGGGCATAGGCATGTCCATCAGATACTTGAGTGGCATGGTTACAAAAAGGATCACTAGAAAGGAGATGCCTTCGATGAGCGCCAGTTTGCGTAGTCGCGAGACGGGCTTGTCTTGACGCATAGCGTAAGTGCTTACTTGCGGAATACTTCGATCTCTTTGGTTTCTACGACGAGATCAGTGAAGCGTCCTTTGTAGCGGGTCGCCTTTACGATATGGTTGTCAATCCAGTGGTAGTTGCCGCCACGTGGCTTGTCCATCAGCAGGTCATGGTATTTGAAACCGTGACGGTCGAGCCATTCGATGGTGATTTCACGGGTATCGCTTGTGCGACTGGTAAAGAAGGTTATGATATGGCCTTCATCATACCATTGGTTCACCATCTGGAGCGCATCTGGGTAGGGTAGTACCGTGCTCATGCGCTCTGGCTCCTCATTGGGCACATCGTCGCAGACAGTTCCGTCGATATCGACGAGGAAGTTTTTTACGCCTTCCGGCAAAACTGGGCTGATGTGCTCTCCTTTTTCGTTGAAGGTTTCGCGAAGGGTCTTGTCAGTAGCCATGGTGAGCTTGTTGAAGTGCTAAAAATTACTTGGTGTACAAAGTACGCTAAGTCTGAACGAATAAACGGCAGATTTAGCAGAAGAATTACACTTTCTTATTGAAAAGCGACAAATCCCACAGGATTTACAGGTTGTCCTCGATACCATAGTTCGAAGTGAAGGTGAGGTCCGTCGGTGCGGGTGCCTGTATTTCCGATGATTGCGATGGCTTCACCTGCCTTTACAAAATCCCCGACGCGCTTGAGGACGCTAGAGTTGTGCTTATAGAAGGTGAGTAAGTCACCTGCGTGTTGGATGCCTACGACGTTACCGTTTTCGGGCGACCAACCTGCTTCTACGACATAGCCATCAAGCGTCGCTTTTATTGGGGTTTCACTTGGGGCGACGATGTCAATTCCAAAGTGACGGTCGGTCGGGTCGAACGGGCTTGAGATGGTTCCGAGTAGGGGAGCGACGAGGTGCAATTGATCGAGTGGTACTCCGCCGCTGTTGGTATTGGACTGATAGCGCGTTTTGGCGGAAGCTACCTCTTGGCGAAGCTCTTCATCTTCGGGTATACGCTCTGTGTGGATGGCGCTGTCTGGAATGGCCTCAGCGTTCGCTTCTGCTACTTCATCATAGGTTTCTACGTCTCCTACAAGGATGCGCTGTACGTTGGTAGTATAGGCTTCTTGGGCATTGACGGTCTCCTCGATTTCGCGCAGTTGACGATTGAGGTCTACCAGTTCCCTACGTTCATTGAGTGCACCAAATCCTGGGAGTAAAGTACGAAGTGGAGTGAGTGCAATGAGGGCAAAAGTGAGCAAGGCTACCGTTAGCACTACACCGATCGCCAGTGCCCAGAGGTTGGCTTTATTGACGTTATAGACTTTGACTTCTTCGAAGGTCTCTTCGCGCTTCACCGTCACGCGGTAAGGCTCTGAGATTTGTTCTTTGAAGGCTTGCCATTTGCTTGCCATAGGGTGGGGTGGTGCGAAATAGAAAGACAAAGGTATTAGTAGCTGGGGCTGTGGCCTAATTTGACTCCGATTTTTATCTGAACGTAACTTTATAGAGCGCCGCATGAAAACTACCTCAATGCTTATTCGAGAAGCATAAGTCCCAAAACGCCATAGGCCTGAACCTCCCTAAAGGCAGTGCTGTAGATCCCCCCGCCGTGGGCATCAACATCCCAAAGGAAGCGCCGCGGGCCCCAACCCTTAACGTCCAATAACAGACATACTAACCCTACCCAAACATCAGTTTTAACTGGGATATCTCATCATCGAGGGAAATGCGCAACTTTGCTCCCCGTTTCGAGGTATAAGTCGTTAGGTATATGGTCCAATTTTTCTCCTCTTTCCGCTCAGCTTCAAGGATTACCGTGCTTTTGCTCGCGGTTTTGATTATTGCCGCTGGCTGTAAATCATCGCAACGCTTTGGCGAACGCAAGCCGCTTGGTAAATGGTACCACAGTTTTGCAGCCCGCTACAACGGGTATTTCAACGCCAACGAACTCATCGATGAAGCCGAAGCTCAGCTCGAAGCTGCAGAAGAGTTGAACTACAACGAGCTACTTCCGGTCTATCCAGCTTATGACGTAAAGAATCCGCAATCTGCCTCCGCCAACTTGGATAAGGCGATGGAGAAGATTTCGCTAGTAGTCAACATTCACCGTCCGAGTCGTTATGAAGACGACAGCTATCTCTTGCTTGGAAAAGCTCAGCTGCTCAAGCAGAATTTTGAAGAAGCAGAGTACACCTTCCAATATTCTGTAAAAGATTTTGACCCAGCCAACGAGACCACCAGACTCAAGAGAATTGAGAAGCAGAAAATAGCAGAGGGAAAGTCTAAGAAAAGCAAGACCAAAACACGCAAAACCAGGACTACCGCTCCCTCGCGCAGTAAAGAAGCCGCCAAGCGTAAGCAGCAGCGTGATTCTCGAGTGAAAAAAGAAGCTCCTGCAAAAAAGGGGGCTAGTAAAAAATCGAGTGCTTCTAAAAAGAAGAAGAAAGCAGCGCCTAGCAAAGGCAAGTCGAAAAGTCGTGCGGAGATGGCCAAAGAGCAGCGTGAAAAGCGCATAGCTGCTGAGAAGGCAGAAATCAAAGCTAAAACCGACGCGGAAAAAGCTGCTTTAGAAGCAGAACAAAAAGCAGCAGCTGCTGAGGCGGCTCGCTTAGCGAAAATAGAAGCTGGCAAAATTCCCGATGCGGCTAGTGCTATCGACGATGGTGAAGGCCTTGTGGATCCTGTAACCGGGAAGCCTGGCGACATTAACAAGAAAGGACTTTTTGTTCATGAATCTGCTGTGCAAGACCTGAGCTACTGGTTGGCGAGAGCGCAAATTTCTCGTGAAAAGTACACGGACGCTGAGCGCGTACTCGGCAAGCTAGCACGTGATGGCAATACCTTTAAAGACGTTCGTCGTAAGCTCCCCGCAGCGTATGCCGATCTGTATATCAAGAAAGGGGATCTAGCTGCAGCGGCTCCTTATTTAGCGGATGCAGTGGCACTTTCTAAAGACAAGCAGGAGAAAGCACATTACTCTTTCATTCTCGGTCAGATTCAGCAACGCACCAATGATACGCAAGGAGCCTACGCTTCTTTCCGTCGCGTGGTGAAGTTGAAGCCAGACTTTGAGATGGCATTTAACGCTGAATTACAATTAGCAACAACTGCTTACCGAGTCGGTCAAGCTGACGCGACAGCTACCATCAAGGAGTTGCGTCGCATGTCGAGAGAGTTGAAGAACGAAGAGTATCGCGATCAGATCTTCTACCAAATGGCAGAAATCGCATTAGAAAGTGGTGATCGCCCTGGAGGAATCGAATATTTACAGGAGTCTCTAGCGGCCAACGTTGGTAATCAAACGCAGGCAGCGAAAGGATACTTGCGCTTGGGAAATCTCTATTTCGAAAATGAGTCTTACGTTCTTGCCAACAACTACTTTGACTCAACTCTCCAGGTGCTCTCCAAAGACGATCCTCGCTATGAAGAGATCGATGCTTATGCGAGAAATCTAAAACCAATCGCAGAGAACCTAGAAGCTATCGCACTACAGGATAGCCTGCTCGCTATTGCCCAACTCTCACCAGAAGAGCAACGCGACCTCGCAGTTCAGATGGATAAAGATCGTCGTCAAGCAGCCTTGGATGCAGCCATTAAGGCTAACCGTGATGCGGCAAATAACCCTGGCAAAGCCAAAGGCCCAGCAAGAAGGGGTGCAGCGCAGGCAACCTCGACATTTTTTGCTTACGATGATAAAGCACTGAAACGAGGAAGGAAAGCCTTCCAAAAGAAGTTCGGTGAGCGTAGACTGGTTGACAATTGGAGAACAATCGATGCTAGAGAGAATCAGGCAGTATTGGAAGAAGAACTGCCAGATGTTGCAGCTAATTCTTCTTCTGAAGAGGACTTAGCCAAGATCTTAGCCGATGTGCCGAACAGCCCTGAAGCCTCGACAAAGGCGAACATGATTATAGAGCAATCGCTCTTATCACTTGGAAGACAGTACCGTGAAAAGCTTGAAAAGCCTGCTAAATCTGCAGAAGCGCTCGAAGAGTTGATTCGTCGCTACCCGCAGAGCGAGAACATGCCCGAAGCACTTTACCTCTTGGCACTTTCATACGATGCCACGGGCGAAGCAGCCAAGGCTCGTGCAGCGCGCGAGCGTCTCAAGAAGGAGTATCCAGACTCTAAGTATGCGAAATCACTCTTAGATCCAGCCTTTGTTAATGCGGCAAAAGATGCAGAAAAAAAGCTCGTCGATTATTACGATAAGACGTATAGCATATTTGAGGCTGGCGACGCAAAAGGTGCTAAGGAGCGCATTGATCTAGTACCAACAGAGTTTGGAGAGGACAATGATCTTCAATCGCGATTTGCCTTACTTAATTCAATGGTCGTAGGTAAACTTGAAGGCAGGGATCCTTATGTAGCAGAGTTGAAGAAGGTCGTTTCCAAGTATCCAAAAAGCGACGAATCGAAGAAGGCTAAGGAGATTCTCCGTCTGCTTGGAGAGCGCGCGGGTAGTGCAGCGCTCGACAAGGCGGCGAAGACCGGTGGAGCTACAGCAAACACAAACTTCACGCTCACTCCAAGTAAATCGCACTACTTCTTGGCTGCGCTACCTAAGGGCGCAAGCATTTCTGAGGCTAAAGCGTCGATTGCTGATTATAACGGAGAACACCACCGTTTAGATAAGCTTGTGATCGGAAACGTGTACATGCTTTCAGATGGTGAACAGACCCCAGTCGTAGTCATCCGTCGATTCAAGACGCAAGAAGAGGGCATGTCTTACTATGTTGAAATTCTCGGCGCCATGGAGGAATTCCTAGGTGGCAAAGAGTTTACGCCCTTGCTCATTTCCCAAGGAAATTATCGAGAAGTGCTTCGTTCGAAGGCTTTTGCAGAGTATCAACAATTCTTCGAGGATAATTATCTCTAGGTCCGATGCGCTAGTCATTCAACAAAGAGGGTAATTTGGCACCCATGAGGGAATGCCGGAATCACTGGTCCTGTAAAATTTTGCCATACATCATCGCTGCTGCATGGTTTGCGCTGGCCTTTGGTAGCTGTGTTCCTGTGTCTGAAACAACAGACCCAAGTACGCAAGTGGTGGTTGATTTTAACGACCCAATCCACCGTCGCTTGTACGATATGCAAGACCGTCTTTTGGTAGACAGCCTCTTGCCCTACTTGGAAGCCACGGATGTTTCGCAGCGTTTCATTGCTGCCAATGCTTTTGCTTCCATACTTAGCGATAGTTCTGTTGGGCCATTGACGAGACTCTTACTCGACCCCGTGAATGAAGTGCGTGCAATTGCGGCGTATGCCTTAGGACAGCAGCAAAATGCGAAGGCACAATTTGCCCTCTTGCAAGCCTTCGATTTTAGAGATACTGTTGGCACCTATAAGGAGTCCAATGCAGCGATTCTCGAGGCAATTGGGAAAGTGGGTGACACGACGATGCTCTCGGCTTTGTCCAACATCAGCACCTACACACCAAAAGATACCGCTTTACTACTTGGCCAGTCGAGAGGTCTATATCGTTTCTCGATCAGAGGAGAAACCAATCTGCGTGGAACAGCTACCATGCTTAAGTATTCCACTTCTTTGGAATATCCTGCTTCTGTGAGGGTGGTGGCAGCCAATTATTTGAAGCGAGCCAAAATCGATTTAAATGGATATCTAGAAAAAATAACACAGGCCATTGCTGAAGAACCTCTTGCTGATGTAAGGATGTCGCTCTCGCGTGCGCTCGGCAAAACCCAAGAAGCGAACACGCCCGAACAAATCGCGATTTTGTATCGAGCTGAGGCGAATCAACTGGTAAGATTAGAGTTGCTGAATGCCTTAGGTAAACAACCCTACGAATCAGCCAGACTCCTTTTATTGGCCGCGACGGCTGATGAGAATAGCCTTGTTGCAGAAACCGCGGCAAATCAACTTCGTCAGATCGGTATAGGTGAGGACGCAAGTCAATACTGGCGGATCGCTAGAGACAGTATATCCGGTCCAGCCAAATATCCACTTTATGCGGCAGCACTTAAACACATGCCGCCCTACCTCACAGAATACCGCAAATACATTCGCTATGAACTGAAGGCCCGTTTTAGCGCAAGCGAAAACACCTACGAGAAAGCGGAAATATTGAGGACGCTAGGCGAGGACCCTTGGAACTATCGCTACTTAATAGAGCGAGCTTCGACCGAGACGAATAAAGTGATTGCTTCTGGCGCAGGTGAAGCACTGCTGAGTATCGCTGCACGCCCCGATATCGTCGAGTATTTCAGGGGGAGCTTTCCTTCTTTCAAGAGAGAGTATGCAATCTATCTGAAGCAAGTCATGGAGGGCGATAACATGGGGTTGCAAGCGCTTGCCGCAAATACCTATGCCATTTCAACGTTGAACTTTCAAACGGCATACGAGTCTCTCGAATTTTTAGACGCAACGCAGCAGCGCTTAGACTTGCCAAGGGATACAGAGACCTACTATGCCATTGAAGACGCGAAAGCTGTGCTCAAGAATAATTACACTGCCCAAAAGCCTATTCCTGACTTCAACCATCCGATAAATTGGGACATTTATAGAAGCCTCCAACCGGGCTTGGAAGCGGTGGTCGAGACCGATGCGGGAAACATAGTTATCGATCTGTTTGGAGAAGAAGCACCAGGGACAGTGGTCAATTTCGTGCAACTGATTCGAAACGGGTATTTCAACGGTAAAGGTTTTCATCGCATCGTTCCGAATTTCGTCACACAAGGTGGCGGCAATCGAGGTGATGGATATGGAAGTTTGGACTACACGATTCGGACGGAAACACCACCATTGTATTATGATGGCGCAGGGTATATCGGCATGGCGAGTGCTGGAAGACATACCGAAGGCGTCCAATTTTTCTTTACGCATTCACCGACGCCCCACCTTGACGGTAGATATACCATCTTTGGCCGCGTTGTAGAAGGAATGGACGTAATCTTGTCCCTTCAAAGAGGAGATAAAATGCGCATGCGTCTCCGCTAACCAAATTTGTTGCCCCTAACCAATTCATACACATGAGCGATCAGCTAAAACTCACTCCATTACACAGTCGTCACTTGGCGATGAATGCTAAGATGGCCCCTTTTGCGGGGTACGATATGCCTATTTCCTACGGTACGTTGAGGGAAGAACATGAGGCTGTTAGAACCCAAGCGGGAATGTTTGACGTGAGTCATATGGGTGAGTTTATCGTTCGCGGCAAAGAGGCCAAAGAGCTTATTCAGCACGTCACGAGTAATGACATGTCGAAGCTCAAAATCGGTCAGGCACAATACTCTTGTTTTCCAACTCCTGAAGGTGGCATTGTTGACGACTTGCTCATTTATCGGTTGCCTGA
>CALDUE010000078.1 GCA_937923485.1 uncultured Saprospiraceae bacterium | reverse complement strand
GAAACGTATACGCTACCCCACCCGATGTTTGAGGGGCGAGCAGGAGTGTATCTACTATGCAATTTAGCAGGAGGGTGTCGGGAAGTATTACACCAGCTACTGCCGAATCTTGTTCAATGAAAACACTATCCACGGCACTACATGAGCTTCCGCGAAAACTTAAGGTTTGTTCGAGGTGGTACCAACCAGCAGTATTTGCAACCCAGTCTGGAGCACTCGCTGTACTTGCATTTGGCCCTCTCCATAGCGTATTCAATACTGCACCGGAAGGAACAGACGGAGCGACTCCTCTTAGTGCAATTGAGGTTCGCGCACAGCTAAGTACCGAATCGGCAATCCGAATTTCAGCTGTCGGACTTAGCTCAATCAGGTTCCAGTTGATGATTGAATCGCAGCCGTGAACACTTTGTAGGTTTTGCCGAAAGGCCCCCGCAGAAGAAACAAGGACTCCATCAAAATCGATTCCGACTCCTGTGCAAAAGGCCGTATCTCGATTAAATTCATAAATCGGGAACTCAACAAGTTCGAGTTCCACAAGACTATCGCAGCCAAATTGATTCGTAAAAGCAAAATTATAATCGCCACCAGTCGTCAAGTCCACACCAGCAATGCGGAAGGTGTCCCCTTCACAAATACTGTCTCTGAGCATTGTAGTGTCCGCAACAAGCACTCTTAGTCGAAGATCAATAAGACTGTCACAACCGCCACCTGAGTTGAGGTTGATGATCAATGAATCAGAAACAGTATATGGCACGCCAGCCACCGTGAGCGTTTCTCCTTCACAAATCGCTGTATCAATTATCGAAGCGCTTAGGGCTGGAAGGATTCTATAGCGCAAGCAACTCGCAGACAGCTCTCCACAAAAAGCACCAGTGGCAAGTGCATTTTTTAAAACGTTGGTGGGTGTCCCTGCAGGCGGCAAAGAGATCGCATCTCCTAACCAATAGGAAACCCCACATACTTCATACGCACCAGGCAAAGCTCCTAGCAAATCAACTGTATCAACAGCATAAGATTGAATGGTGTCGTTTAGCGAAATCACAAGCCGATTCAGGTAGCCCATTTCCGACTGGGGACTGAAATCGACGAATTGCTTTAAGGCAGGGTCGCCTTGGCAGAGGGTGGTGTCTTGTCCAAAAACTGGACTTACAGGAACATCTACATAGCAGCAGCTTTCTCCAGTATCGTCACAGAAGTCAAGCGCAAAGTTGACGAGCCGATCGTTGTTTGTAACGATTGCATTACTCTCAACTCGCAAACACCACTGACCGTTGGCTGGCCCAGCATTGAAATCAGAAAGGCATCCAACAAAAGGATAATAGGAGCCAGAGTAGTTTCCAAACACTTGCCAAGTGTTGTTACTTCCAGAAAACTGAGGCCCTGTTCCTGGATGAGGCCGAACAGTAGCAGCACAATCAAGGATGTCCACATTCCAGCGAGCTCCTGGAGTGGCAATCGCACTAAATCCGGTCAAGCCTGGTCCAAGTAATTGAACTTCCTGACCAGCAGGACTTATGAGTTTAAGGGAAAGGTTCTCAATGTAATCGTGTGTAAATTCAAGGTTCACGCCACATACTGCCTGACCGTTTGCACCCAAAGTCGGATTGCTTAAGCCTTGAACATCGAGGCAAACCTCGAAATCAGATATCGTCGGAATAGGTTGCGGACAATCCACACATACGCAGGGCTGAGCAAAAGCTCCAGTAGTGCATATTACAGCGACTACCATCGCACACCAGCGGTGAACGTAGCGGAAAATGTGTGGGGCGTCCATGGTTCCTGCCCTTGTTCAATCGGTTTTCAGTCGGCTTTCGCCAAAACCGCTATACTTGAAGGCCCTTCAAATATACGACATACTAGGTACTCTAGCGAATCAAGCTAAAGTCACCTTTTATCGTCTCTGTCACACCATCAGCAAATTCTACTTCTATCAGATATACGTAGGTCCCTGAATTTAAGAATTCACCAGCAAAAACGCCATTCCAACCTGAGGATGGATCATTTGGTGGTACGTTGTTCAAGCGGAATATAGTTTCTCCCCACCGGTCAAAAACTTGGAACGAATTAATCACAGAAACCACCCCTTCAGGAGATCTCAAAAAGAAGATATCGTTGACCAAATCGCCGTTCGGACTGAAGGCTGTTGGGACAAATACAGGTCGGTCGCGCCTAACAATTACTTGCAACGCGTCTGTGGCTTCACATCCATTTGAGTCGACAACAGTCACCTCGTAAAAGGTACTCGCAGTAGGTGTGATGATGATCTCATCGCAGGAATTCGAATCCACACACTCGAAAGGACCTCCATTCCAAAAAATGCTCTCTATAGCTCCTGTAGTTTGCAGTTGAATGGTCTCGCTTTCGCCAAAACTCACTTCAAGGTCTGGGCCAGCACTAACCTCTATGGCATCTGCCCCCCCAACGGTAATATCTTCTTGATATGCACAGCCCATTGCGTCGGTAACAAGAAGCGTATAGTCTCCGGCAGTTAGCGCTGAAAAATCTCCAGAGCCAGTAGGTGCGCTTCCATTAAGTGAGTAGCGATACGGAGCGATTCCTCCACGCACATTTCCAACGAAAATCGCGCCCGTTGCCCCGCCGTCGCAATCTGCAGGCGTCGCGATGACATCCGCTGTATTTGGTCGATCGCTACTGATGTCGATCACGACTTCTTCGGATACTTGGCAGCCACCTGCTGCATCGGTGACGGTTAGGGTATACACACCTCCTACGGTCGTAGTAGTTTGTGCAGCAGTAGGATCTGCAACTGGTCCGCCTGTCCAAGCATAGCTTATTCCTGTTCCAGAGCTTGTGTTAGGTCCCCCTAGACTAGCAAGCGTTTCATCGCATGTCAGCATTTGATCAACCCCAGCATCAGCGACTGGTGAAGGCGTCAAGTTGACGATCATCTGAACTTGTTCCGTTGGACAAACACCTCCCGAACCGATGGTGTATGTAAATTCATATTGCCCTCCTACGAGGTCAGTGTTTTCGAATGTACCCGTAGATGCATCAAGCGGAATAGCAGAAGGACCAGAAGCTTGTGCATACAATCCTCCGACATCGGCGCCATTCAACAAGTTTGCTAATGCGACTTGAGAATTGTCATTAGCACAAAGGGTTTGCTCACCAATTACTGTACCTGCTGTCAATAGTTGATCGACGCCTATTCGCACCGAATCATTGGGGAAGATTGTACAGCTAGACGTACTGACTTCCGTCAAAACATAGGTTGTCTCTATGATCGGCGAAACGAGGTATGAAATCGTTGGTTCGCTTGTTGTGAAAGTGGTATCTCTAGCACCATCTGAAGTCACCAATTTTGCTGTAAAAGGACCGCTTCCAGTAAACACATAGGCAAGCCTCGCTGATTCCCCCTCACAGAGGAGGGTTTCTCCTTGAAGATCCGCTGTAGGCCCCTGTTCCCAAACCACAGGCGTGCCCGCAGCGATGCTCAAACAAGGATCAGCTAAATCTATTCGCCCATTAGCAAGTGAGTTGCCGACAATCGGAGAAATGTAATAGACCGTCCCGAAGGTCATGCCCGCAGCAAGGTCGATGTTGAAGGTTGGTGTTGGAGATTGACTAAACACTGTTCCTAGTGTAGATCCTGCTGAGCTGTGGACTATATAGCCGATACCATCATCGGCATCAAGAATTGACATGGCATGTGAATGCGCAGCGGTAATTGGCGTTGCTCCACAAGTCGTGAGAATATTCTGGCTGATGGGCGTAGTCATACTCATGCAATTACAATTGACCGTGCTTGCCGCTACGGTCAGCATGTTACAGGCATTCGCATCAGAGATGGTAAAGCTGTAACCAGCTCCCGCAGGAATAGGATTGGAAATAAAAACGTTGCCCGTAAGGGTACCGCTACCTGCTGGCAAGACAGTAGCTGTTGCCACATCGCCACTCGCGATTCTAAAGGACACCGTATAATCTTGTCCAGTACCGCCACAGTCAACTTCCAAGCCTGTAATCGCTACTTCAGCATGTGGTGTAATGACTACAGATGATGTGGTGCTTGTCATGCATCCAAACGCATCAATAACATTAGTCAGCGCTAAAGGCTGTGCACGTGCAGGAACCGTAACTCGAAGACTTGCCGGACTAGCAGCGAAGGTTTGACTTGCTGCGACTCCGCCAAGGGTGTAGTTGAGCGTAAGGGGAAAACTGCCCGTTAAGAGTATGGTGACGGTTGCTTCGTCGCCAGTGCAAGCATCTGAAACTGCGTTAATTTGAGCCGTAGGTAAGGTGCGCCAAACGATTGGTTGCCCAAGCGACACATCCAGACAAGGATCCAACAAGTCAGGATAGCCTGTTGAGGTAGCATCCGCACTGACAGCCGAGATATAATAGACTTGGTCGAGCTGATATCGAGCTGGGTCAAACGTAAAACTTGGTGTGAAAGCAGAATCCAACACACCCTGTAGCGCGCCCAATGATCCAGTATGGAGGTAAAATGCGAGCGCATCGTTTGCCTCTCCTGTAGAACCAAGCGCACTCGTTGCGACTGGAAGCGTAATGTTACCTGCACCACATAAACTCATGGTATCGCGAGCCATGGTTCCTGCGCTGTTGGCGCAATCACAGTTTACAATTGCTTGGGAGACTGTTTGCGGGCTACAGCCAAATTGATCGCTAAATAGGAATGAATAGTCACTCCCCGAAGGAAGGGGATCAGAGGTAAAAACGTTTCCGCTAAAACCTCCGGCATCTAGACCCGTATTTTGATAGGTAGCTACATCGCCATTAGCCAATTCGACCATCACGATAAAGCCTCCATTATTGGCGAGACATGAATCTCGGACGGACACAATACTCAGCGGCTGACGCTCGGTGACAACGACCGAACCTGTGCTTGTTCCCGCACAAGTTGTGGCGTCAACTACACTGCTGACGGTATAGGTTCCCGCCGTAGTAGCCGTAAAAGTGTAAGGCGAATTAGTTACTGTTACTGGAGTTAGTGGCGCATTGTCTAAAGCCAGTTCCAAGTTCCAAGGGCCTGTACCGGTGAGTGTTACATCGAATGAAATTTGATCACCAGCATTGGCGCAGATATCGAATGCTCCACCGAGTGTTGCTGTTGGTAAAGCGTCTTCAGCAACCATCGCTGATCCGCTCATAGTGCCCATACAACCCGAAGCATCTGAGATCCCAGTCAAAATGTAGTTTCCCGTGTCTGGCATGCTTATCACAAACGGACTAACGTTAGAAGATAAAGTTTGCGAAGCACCTCCCAAGAGGTAAGAAAATGTAAAAGGTGCTTGTCCTGTAAAGTCTATTTGAACCGTCAAATCATTGTTCCCTTCACAGTAGCGGCCACCTCCGCTCATAATTGCTGTTGGACCTTGATTCACATTTACGGCGATGCATTCTTGTTGAACCAAGCCACAGTCGTCTGTAATCTCAACGCATAATTCTTGACCTGTTCCGGCAGTCCAGATTACAGTAGTTGCTGAGGTATTTGAAGAGCTTAAGCGGCCACCCGTTATGGTCCATTCAATTTGTGTAATCGTTGGATCATTCGAGATTCGATACAGGAATGGAGCTCCTGCACAAACCGTAGTAGGCCCAAATATTTGCGGAGCAGCTGCCCCACCATTAATGATTAGCGTAGCACATTCTTGAGTGGGAGCGCCACAGGTTCCTTGACCAGTTACGCAAATATCTCCGCTGTTGCTAGCGAGTGTCACGCGCACAGAATCATTATCAATCACTGCTGTAGCTCCGAAAGGCATTCCAGTAACTGTATACGTCACCATCGGATCGAAAGGAGTTATTCCAAATGATAGTTGAGCACTACGACACGTAGCTGCCGAACCTTCCAATGTAAACGAAGGCTGGTCGTCAGTAACGGTAACTTGGATACATCTCTGGTCGCTCGGGCCACACATATCTGAGACCGATAAACATACTTCATAGGTGCCTGCAACAGTCCAAACAACATCAAAAGCATTATTCGACGGGAACGCCGTTGTAGAGCCAGCAGCCGTCCAATTGTAAGAATTTATAGTTGGGTCAGCAACTGTCGAATAAGATGCCGTTGATCCTATACAAACATCTAGTGGCCCTGCAACCATGGGAGTATCCAATGTATTTGAAGCTTGACTCGTAATAACTAAGGTGTCGCGAGCGTCACAGGTCTGTGATGGATCAGCATTGCTCCACATACTTACCTCTAGATAATACGTGCCTATATCCCGAGCGGTAAGTTGACGATTGTTATTATTTAGAGAAAATGTCCCATCAGTAGTTGTCCAATTGTACGCAACTGTATCTCCTTCTGTTGAGCCCGGATTAACAGTGGCGATTATCGATGATACTGTACAACTTAGTTCCGTCGCGTTTGCATTTATCACTGCTTCTGGATCTAAGTAATAGACATCATATTGGATTAATGAGTCACAGCCATTAGAAGCAATTGGACCGAGGTTACATGTATTTAATCCTGGAGCTGGGTTGACGATCGGATTGCTTGGACAGATGGTCACGCCGCCGGTACCGCAAAGCGCAAGAGGAAGCGTCGGGCCGAAATTTGGGGGAAACTCCTGTACGGTTAATCTCAAATCAAATGGGCATCCTGCAGCATCAAAGAGTCCAATTATATGACTGCCACGTCCATATCCCGTTCCATCAAAGAAGTACTCTTCGCCCGGACAAGCGAAGACAACATCAAAACTATCTGGAGGTCTTGAAACTATAATTTCAATTACCTCACTTTGCGTCCCTGGCCCTGCACATGCAAAATCAGGAGTTGCACTCAGGAAGATCGTATCCGAGGTTCCTGACGGAAGATTTCGGAGATCGCCGACCATGATATCGACGACTTGCTCCATATTGTCCGTACATCCAAAACCAAAGGCGTCCGTTGGGGTGGCTGTTACCTCAGAAGCGAGTAAGGGAGAACTGTATGAAATATCCCAGCAAAGACTTGAGCAAATGTTTGCTCCTCCAAGGCACGTATTCAGGCCTGAAGGTGCCGATATCTGATATTGACCTGATTGATTCGCGCACAAGAACGTTGGTCCACTAATCGTTGCAGGAGTTGTAGGTGCCGTAAAATTATCATCTAATACTCCGGAAATAGGTGAAATCGTATAATCGCATGCAGATCCCGATATACCATCTAGGCGGATATAATAATCCCCACAAGATGGCAAGGTTGCATTGTATGTCGAGCCATTTGCGACTCCTGAAATACAATTAAAAAGATTAAAATCGGCATCCACTATAGCCATTTGTAGACCATCTCCATTTACACCACCATTACAATTAGCGACTTGAACAGCAAATTGTACGCTGTTACAAATCGCGGTAAAACCAATAAATTGATCATTTTCTATGCTCGTACACCAGCTTCCTCCAAAGGTTGGAGGGGCTCCGGCATTATTGCCGCTTATCCCAGTAGCAGGAAATGGACATTGAAAACAAGCACTACTAGCTACCGGACTTCCTTGATTGACCGATGGACATTGGGCAAGCCCTAATGAAGCGGTCAATAAAAGAATTAGTGTAGTGAACAGTAGTGTGTAAAGTGCGCGCATAGTGTGGATTAGGTAAACCAGTAAACTGGACTACCAAACCTAGGCTGTCGCACCAGGGCTCGTTTAACCGATGAGGGTTAGAGCGCACAAAAGAAATTGACGAGTGGTAGAATACGCTACCTAATCAAACTGAAATCACCCTTGAAAAGCTCGGTTCTTCCGTCGAAATATTCAACCTCCGCGATAAATACCAATACTTGAGGGTTCATTTGTTCACCATTTAGGGTACCATCCCAACCAAAGGCCGGGTCGTTGATATCGAAATCGTTTAAGCGATAAACGATCTCGCCCCATCGATCTACGATGATGAATGAATTCACCTTGTTGACCAAGCCTTCGGGAGCGCGCGGAAAGAAGATATCGTTTACGTTATCTCCATTTGGACTAAAGCCTGTTGGGAAGAAAACAACTCGATCATCTCTAACAAGTACTTGTATGAAGTCATCGGCCGTGCAACCATTACTACTTACTAAACTAACGGCATAGGTCAGCGAAGCTGGAGGAATACCAAAGGTATTTGCACAGGTATCACAAGCTACATACTCAGCAGGGGTCCATTGAACCACCGCACTGGTATCGCCAGCAGTTGTGGCAGATAAAAATATGGTGTCTCCAAGTCTTATCTCACCGCTACCACTATTCGTGCTCATAGACGCATCAATGAAGACATCAAATACTTCAGGTTCGATAATATCAAACACTAATGCATCTGCACTGCAGCCGTTGGCATCTTCGATCTCTATCTGGTAAGCACCAGCGCCGAGCTCACTCCAAACGCGGGTATTTGTTCGAGTCCCATTAAAGCTAATAATGTACGGCCCTACCCCGCCGACAATACTGTCGATCCTCGCAGAAGCATCCATTTCGTTTGCACAGCTGATTGGCTGCAAGGAAACAAAGACCTCAGGTACATCATTCGATACCACAACTTCAACGATGTCGCTTGCACTACAACCGTTTGCAAGATTCGTAGCAGTAAGCTCGTAAAGCCCCGACAAATCGGTTTGATACCTAGAGGAAGAGTCTAGCAGTTCACCAGTAGTTGCATTGGACCAGCGGTAGTCGATTCCTGGTGTAGGAGCCGTTCCTAAATCTGCCACCCGTGCTATACAGCTCAACGTAACATCTGCTCCAGCATTTACTTGTGGTCCTTCGTTGATTGAAAGCTGAACTTCGGCGCGTGCAAAATCGCATGGAGCCGGTGCAGATACTGTATACTCGAAGGTGTAATCTCCTGCAGCTAGGGTTGAAACGTCAATGGTACCATTAATTGGAGCTGCCCCACCGCTTAAATTCACCCAATCACCACCAGAATCTTGACCAGTAAGGAGACTAGCGAGATCAACTACCTCCATATCTCCCTCACAAAAGGAAAGATCGCCTGTCGAAGAACCCGCGAGCGGCTGTCGAGCGACGGTTATCGCTAGCGAAGCTGTATCTGGACAACCAGCAACATTACCCTGAGTGAGGGTAAAAAGTAAGCGATAGGTACCTGCATCTGCACTTGTCGCGTCAAAAATTCCACTGGTAATTGTTCCCGGCCGTGTGCCTGATGGCACCGCGGTCAAAGACCAATCACCAACCTGCGGATCTTCCAAGAGGTCATCGAGTTGAATACGTGCGTCGTTGTTACAAAGGACGCCCGGACCAACCAGTGTAAGGTTTGGACAAGAACAATCACGAATGTTTACGGATACCTCTGCGCGCTGGCTTGGACAAGAAGCTACGGCAGCAGTTTCATAAACGAGTAAATAGCTTCCTGGCGCTAGCCCAATTCCGTTAAATATCGTTCCAGTCAATGCTCCTGGGGCATCTGGACTAGACCAAGTGCCTCCTCCTCCAGAGATTACTAAGGCCGTTAAATCTAGTTCAAATGGATCACTCGTTACATCGCTGTTGCAAAGACTAAAGTCTGGACCTAATTCTGGAGATTGAATCGTTTGAATAGACACATTTGCAGTAGCTGTAACTCCTGTGTTTTCACAACCTGGGTTTTCGCGTAAGCTTGCAACACTTACCATACCTTGCTCATCAAAGAATGTAAACTCACCCGCGTTTGAAGTGATCGCAAATGTTCGTGTCACGCCGCCGATGACTAGATCAATTTCAGCAGGAAGTAATCCATTATACTGGTAGGCTACTCTTGCCGTATCTCCTTCGCAAGTAATCGCATCGCTGAGTGTAATTGATGGCAGCGCATTCCAAATTATTGGCACACCTGGGGAAGTATCCAAACATGGATCAGCGGGGTCAACCCCACCGCTTCCATCATCATTGCCTCTTATTGCAGCGATGTAGAAGGTAGAACCCGAGGTGTAGCCAACGTTCCAAGGGAAGCTTGGCGAGGAAGAGGTCGCAAGGAGATTTGTGACGTTTGTTGCTGAGCCTTCATAGAGGATGTAGACTGTTGCATCATCCCCGTCATTGAAGCCTCCGGTAGCTGCTGGTAATTGAACTACATCACCAGCACACAATGTTGCCCCTGCTGCAAGTGTCGGCGCGACTGTTTCGCAATCGCAGTTCGGCGTATTTGTATAGGTGATTGAGCTACACCCGTTCGCATCGACCACCGAAAAGCTATAAGGCATTCCAGCTGGAAGGTTGAGTGTGAAAATTGGACCGGGACCTGCTGGAGGCAGTCCAACCAAAGTATACGGTGCCTGTCCTCCTGAAGCTGTGATCGTTACCACAGCGAGAGGATCGCCAGAATCACAGGCAAACGTATTGGTTGCCTCAGGGTCTTCGTTGAAGGTAATTTGCACGGTTTCTGAAGTTGGACAAAAAGCTCCATCAGAAGACCAAGTCAGTATGTACGTACCATGTGTGGTTGAGGAGAAAGTCGCATTCGGATCACTCATGCTACTAATCGTGGTACCGGCAGGAATGGTCCATACGCCTGGACCACCTGTGGCCTGAAGCACTGTCGACAATCCACAAAGCGCCTCATCTGGTCCAGCATCCAAGGCAGGAATATCTCTCCAGACGATTGGCTGTCCTATACTTACGTCAAAACACGGATCATTAGGATCAGGGTTGCCCGTACCATCATCTGAACCGAGAATATAGGAGACGTAATACGTTACGTCTACTGTAATTGGCGCTTGGAAGGAGAATAAACTTGTTGCACTTGTCTGAAGTACCGTACCAAGTGTTCCCGTTGCGCTCGTATGTAGGACATAGGTACCCACATCATCGCCATCTAGCATCTCGTTAGATACGAGTCCAGCTTGAATATCACTTGGAATACACGCCTCTAACAAGTCTGTAGGCATCTCACCCGCATCCGTGCTGCAGTCACAGGTACGACTGCCTTGAACCGTGGTAGAACAACCGTTAGCGTCCAAAATTACGATGCTATACGCATCACCTGAAACGATTGGATCACTCGTAAAAATACCTCCCGTAAGTGTTCCTGATGTCCCAACGGTAGTGAATGGAGGAGTGCCTCCTGTTATCTCGAAGGTGAGTACATAGTCAAGGTTTGTACTATTACATACCTCATCGAGGTTCACAGCATCCATTGGCTCTGTGAGTGTGATTTCAACTTGATCGCTTGTTGGACATATGTTTCCAACGGAAGACCATGTCAAAATATGAGTTCCTGCTGGACCTGAGAATGTTGCTCCAGGGTCAGTGCTTGAACTCACAGATGTACCTGCTGGCACCGTCCAAGTCCCAGGAGTTCCTGTTGCCTCCAAAGTTGTTGAAAGTCCGCAAACTATCTGATCTGGACCTGCGTCTACCACAATACCATCTCTCCAAACTACAGGTTGACCTATACTTACGTCAAAACAAGGGTCGTTTGGATCAGGGTTACCACTTCCATCGTCATTCCCGATCACATAACTTACGTAATAAGTAACGTCGACCACTACTGGACCTTGGAAGAAGAACCAGCGGGATGAGTTTGTTTGCAATACGGTACCAAGCACATCCGTCGGGCTCGTATGTAGGATATAGGTTCCTACATCGTTTGCATCGAACACCTCATTGCTTACCAGGTCAGCTTGAATGCTATCGGGCACACAGACCTCAATAAGGACATCAGACATTAAGCCTGCGTCGGTCGTACAATCACAGGTATGGCTTCCTTGAATAGTCGTAGAACAGCCATTGCTATCCAAGATTACGATGCTGTAAGCATCACCAGAGGCGATAGGATTACTCGTGAAGGTGTTTCCAGAAATTATACCTGAAGTACCAGTGGAAATAAACGGTGGCGTGCCTCCGATAATCTCAAACGTAAGAATGTACTCTTGGCCAGTGTTGTCGCATTGTTCATCTACGTTCACAGCATCCATTGGCTCTGTGAGTGTGATTTCAACTTGATCGCTTGTTGGACATATGTTTCCAACGGAAGACCATGTCAAAATATGAGTTCCTGCTGGACCTGAGAATGTTGCTCCAGGGTCAGTGTTTGAACTTACAGATGTACCTGCTGGTAGCGTCCAAGTCCCAGGAGTTCCTGTTGCATCCAAAGTCGTTGAAAGTCCGCAAACTATTTGATCTGGACCTGCGTCCACGACGATACCATCTCTCCAAACAACAGGTTGACCTATACTTACGTCAAAACAAGGGTCGTTTGGATCAGGGTTACCGTTGCCATCATCAGTCCCGATAATATAGCTCACATAGTAAGTAACATCAACTGTAATTGGTCCTTGAAAGAAGAACCAACGTGTAGCGTTTGTTTGTAAAACTGTCCCAAGTACATCGGTCGGACTTGTATGAAGAACATACGTTCCAACATCGTCGCCATCATTCACTTCATTACTTACAAGGTCTGCCTGCAGACTATCGGGGATACAAACCTCAATTAAGGTGTTTGACATGTCGCCAGCCTCAGTTGTACATGAGCAGTTGAAGCTCCCTTGCACTGTTGCCGGACAGCCATTGACATCAAGAACAATAATGCTGTAGCTATCACCAGAAGTAATTGGATTACTCGAGAAAAGATTTCCAGCTAAAGTTCCTGGTGTACCTGTGGTCGAATAAGGAGGAGTCCCCCCGGTGATTTCAAAGGTGACGGTGTACTCAAGGGTGGCATTATTACAGGTCTCATTCGTATTGATCACCATAAGTGGATCTGCAAAAGTGACCAGCACCGTATCTGACGAAGGGCAGTTCCCGCCAAAGGAATATTCGAATGGATAGGTACCTGGACTACCTGCAGCTACATTGGTAGAAGCCTGCGTGGGGTTTGTGACTGAACCAGTTCCATCAGGCCCCGGTAGGGCGGACCATGTTCCTCCTGCGGGGTTGCCTGAAACCGTACCATTTAGCGCACAAAACGATTCATCAGCCCCAGCATCTGCTGTTACTGGTGCTTCTATTTGTGTTGTAACGCAAGTTTCAGGTGTTGGGCCGCAAGAGCCGGTTGCAGTGAAACAAACTTCTGCGGTTCCTCCTGCTGTGAAATTGAGTGTTAGCGATCCTGGAATGTCTGTCACGACTGTAGCAGGAATATTTCGGATGTCGTAGGAAAAGGTGTACGGGCCATTCGGGCCTGTATAGGAATAGGTATACGTTCCGTTTTCGCCTACACACAAAGCCACTGGTCCGTTAGCGGTTGGCTGTCCTGTTTCGGGCGGAGATTCAGTTATTACTGCCGTAGCCATTGCAGTACAAGTTTCACCGGTTCTCGGATCTGTACGAACAACGGTGAGGGTATACGTACCAGGTTCAGTGACCGTAATCGTTTGCCCTGTTCCGACGACTCCGGTTGGACCAAGCCATACTTGAGTAATATCTGTACCCGTGGTGGAACCTGCACTAGATAAATCTACCGTTGGATTGATACAATCGAGGTTGAAAAACGGAGGCGTAATCAGTGCGAATAGCGGTTCTTCTTGAATGAATAAGAACAAGGTCGTGTCGCATCCTGTGCTTGAGGTTGGAACTGTGATAACAGCAGGACCAGGTGCAAAATAATCTACACCGTCGAACGTGAAGGGTTCACCTGGACAGACTTGCACTGAATCCACAGCGACGATGGACCCTCTCGGTGTAATGAGATAAGTAACCAGAGAGTCACAGCCGAAGGCATTTTGTACTGTAAAAGAGCCGCCACCGGGGTCGCAGATATACGCGTTGTTTATGAATGGGCAATTTGGAGCTGATGCCCCCGTACACACCGAGTCCACTATAAAAGTAGGTGTTGGATCAGGGCGGATAATGATGTCCACGCAATTATCTGATAAGTCACCACAAAAGCTTGGCGTCGCAGATCCTAAATCAGCTTGGATGCTGTTGTAATTCTGTCCTACAAAACTTGCAGGTCCACTGGCAAATTCATAACTAATTCCACAAACGCGGAAAGTACCTGGACCAAGCAAGGTTGGAGAGAGCGTTGTCCCGACAAACTCTTGTGTAATCGTACCAGTGATTGGATCTGTAACAACTAGCGCATAGCCATACTCGATAGGACTTGGTGTAAACGAACCGAAGTCTACCTCGATATTTTGCAGGTTAGAAAAACACCCTGCTTGGTTAGCTGGACTTAATGAGCCGCCCTCGGCAAGACAGGCATTACAAGACAGGATGGTACTAGTCGTTGTTCCTGATATTTGAGTTGGTTGATTACTAAAGTTTGTAATCAGCATAATGAAAAACTCCCCTGGTCCTCCTGAGTTAAGAACGGCTGTTTCATTGGAAGCAGGATCATAGCTGCAGGAGATTGGGTTTCCCAAACTACCGCAGTTGCTCAGTGCATCACTAAGGGAAGTAAATGGTCCCCAAAGCGCGAAATCAATGTCAACGGCAGGGGCACTATTTAAATTGATAGTGGCCGAACCCGCTGCAGTTGTGCTCATGTAGAACCATGCTGGATTGGGTTGAGTTGCCAGGCACCCATAGTTATTGCCAGGTGGAGGATTACCAGCATTGGTAGAGGCTGGAAAGCTAAGGTTGTTTTCCGCACAGAATTCAGTTGCTGCTACACAAACAGGACTTTGTGCGTGTAATTGAACTACAGCTAATTCAAGGACGCAGAGCATCAGCATTAAGACTCTTTTCATAAACCGTTTTTAGTTCGTCTGGATGCGTTCAACCCACTTTCTTAAAGAAGACGAGTGTAGATAATCCGAAAATTCAGCGTAAAGCTCCTAGCAATGTACCAAGTAAATGACTAACACCTCGGATCATTCGTTAGGTTAATTTCCACCGAGAGTCTTATTCTACAATCAATTCCCTGTAAGATGCCATATAAAATTTCTTTCAGCCTTTTTCTCCTCACCTATTTATGGACACCATCACGATCGTAGAAGAACTCCAAAAAATAGCCGTAAATACATGCATAAGAGTTGGTTATATCAGTTTAATAAACTTGTTTTCACATACAATATTAAAATCTCATTGAGAGGAAACTACCGAGATACACTAAAAAAATACTGATTAGAAGCTTTAATCATAGCGGTCTCTAAGTCCGCGTTTATGACAAAAAATAGTTGAATAAGGTTATTCTCGGGCAACTTGCTAGAAAGTCTTGTAGGATGTTGGTAGCCGCTACAAATACATAAAAGAAGCCCCTGCATTTTCGGATGCAGGGGCTTCAGATCGCTCATAAAATTTAGCTTGCTACTGCTTCACCACGCGGACCTGGTGCTCATAGCTTTCACCTACGATTCTTACAACGTAGGTTCCTGCTGCCCAATTCGTGAGGAACAGGTTTTGCCGGAAGGTCGAAGCTGTTCCTAATTGCTCTCGTTTCACTTCTCTGCCAAGTACGTCAGTAACGACTAAGGTTACACGCTCTGTAGGAACACCACTTAAGATCCATGTAACTTGATCACTCGCTGGATTAGGGAAAAGATTGAACTTAGCTGCCTCTGGCAGCTCACCTACGCTTGATACCGCAATGTCTACGGTTAACATTTCAACGACCTCGCCACACTCGTTGGTAGCGGTCAGAGTAACGGTATAGGTCCCATTGACGTCATATGTGTGGAGCGGATCTTCAATTGTTGAAGTATTACCATCTCCAAAGACCCACAAGAAGGAATCAGCATCAGTCAACGTTGCATCGAATTGGATCGTAGCCCCGTTTTCAGAAACAATAGAGGCTACTGCCGTTGGGACATCACGGACAGTGATAACATCACTACGAACCTCAGTTGTAGAACCTGCGCTATTCGTCGCTTCTAGAGTGACAGTGTAAACGCCTGCCTCATCAAGTATAAACTCTGGGTTCTGCTCTGTGCTGGTGAGCATCACTCCGTTATTACTTGAAACCGTCCATAGCCAAGAAGAAGGGTCTCCCGTGGTTAAGTCCATAAAGTTTACTACTAGTGGCGCACAGCCTGTTGTTTCGTTAATGGAGAATTCCGCATTTGGTAATCCTTCTGCAACGACTACGGTCTGCGTGATAACATCAGTACCGCAATCATTGGTAACCGTTAAAGTCACATCGAATGATCCCGCCGCTGCATATGTAATACTTGGGTTTTGATCGGTGCTCGTTTGTCCATTGCCAAAGTCCCAATCAAAGGAGATTGCATCGGTAGATGTGTTCAAGAAGTCTACGGATAGCATATCTACATCAACGTTAAATCCAGCTACGGCCAGCGGTGCGACGGTGATCAGGTTAGACACAATCTCTGTGTCTGTTCCAGATGCATTGGTCACTGTGAGTTGCGCATCAAAAGTTCCAGCAGTATTATAAGTTACTGTTGGCATCATATCGGTACTTGTACTCGGTGTTCCTCCAGGGAATGTCCATTGTAACGTTCCGATATCCGTAGAATTACTTGCGTCATAGGTAACCGTTAGTGGAGCGCAACCGCTTTCATTCGACTGACTAAAGGCTGCAACGGGAGCTGCAAGAACAGTAATCGTCTCAGAGAAACGTGCAGTACCACAATCGTTGGTCACGTCTAGGTTGACCACATAGGTTCCACTCACCGCGTAAGTATGAATCGGGGATTGATTGGCGGAGTTCGAGCCATCGCCAAAATCCCAATCGAATGATGTACTTGCAGAACTTGTATTATCAAAGGTGACAGTGAGTTCGTTGATATCACTTGTAAACGAAGCCGTAGGCAGCATTTTAATTATTACCAAGTCAGAGATGGTTTCGGTATCGGTTCCTTGATTGTTTGTTACCGTAAGAGTTACGTCGAAGGTCCCTGGATTGTCGTATACCACTGTTGGCATGAGCTCAGTCGAAGTCGAAGGCGTACCTCCTGGGAAGTCCCATTCTACGGTACCTAAGCCTCTTGACTCTGTTGCATCGAACACGATGGTATGTGAAGCACAGCCCTCTGCAGTACTGTTATTAATCTTAGCAAAAGGAGCATCTACCACCGTAACAGTCGCCGTCGTTTGATCTGAACCACAGTCACTAGAAGCAGTCAGCGTCACTGTAAATGTGCCAGCATTAGCGTAGAGATGTGAAGGATTGAGCAAGTTTGAGGTGTTGCCGTCTCCGAAGTCCCAGGCGAATGTTGTTGCGCTAGTGCTTTGATTAGTGAAATCCACCAGCAAGCCCGTAATGTTGCTCGTGAAGTCTGCAACTGGCAATGCTCCAACAACAATATAATCAGTTCTTGTCTGTGTATTTGTTCCTTCGCTGTTTGTTACCGTGAGGCTTGCATCAAACGAACCAGCATCGTTGTACACTACTGTTGGCATTAGGTCTGTCGAAGTGGTTGGCGTTCCTCCTGGGAAGCTCCACATGACAGTTCCAAGTCCAGTTGAGCTTGAAGCATCGAATGTTACACTGTGTGGCGTACATCCTTCCGGATTACTACTTGTGAAATCGGCATTAGGCGCTGCAACTACAGTCACGTTTGTCGACGTTTGGTCTGTACCACAAGGACCTGTTACCGTGAGTGTCACCGTGAAGGTTCCAGCGTTGGCATAAGTATTAGAAGGATTGGCCATGGTAGATGTATTACCATCTCCAAAGTCCCATGCATACGATGTAACCGTTGTGCTTTGATCTGTAAAGTCAACACGTAGACCATTCACATCGCTCGCAAATGCGGCACTCGGTAAGTCATTAACGCCAACAAAATTTGATCGGGTCTCGGTGTCGGAACCCAAAGCGTTTGTAACCGTGAGACTCACATCATAAGCCCCAGACGCAGCGTAGGTAACGACAGGATTTGCCGAAGTCGAACTTGAAGGTGTACCTCCTGGGAAGCTCCAAGCGAAAGTGCTTGCACCGGTGCTCGTGCTTGTAAACGCTACTGTTTCTCCAGGACAAAGTTGGCCATTACCTAAATTCGAACTGAAGTTAGCAGTAGGTGCTTGCCCCACTGTGATAGTTTCCGTTGTGATGTCTGTATTACATGGCCCAGTTACTGTCTGCTCGATCGTGAAAGTTCCTGGAGCATTGTAGGTATGCATTGGGTTTTCTGAAGTCGAACTGTTACCGTCTCCAAAATCGTAGCTGTAGCTCGTCCCGTTGGTCGCTGTGTTTGTGATAGAAATTCCTAGCGCTCCTTGCGTAGTGACGTCAAAATCAGCCACGGTCAATGCTTGCACAGTAATCTCGTTGTTACTCATGTTGGTATTGCAGCCTAGCGCATTACAAACTTCAATGGATGCATCGAATGTCCCACTTTGCGGATATGTAACGTTGACTACAGCCCCTGTCGGATTAGTTACTGAAGCACCTGGTAGGTTCCAAGTGATTGAAGTAGCCGTACCGTTCACAGTTGCCGTGTAGGTCACTTGATCTCCTGGACAGATGTCGCCGCTTGGAGATCTTACAAATGTTGCCGTAGGAGTATTTCCAATTGTGATTGTTTGCGTCGCCACATCAGCCTCACAGCCATTATTTGCTGTTAAGGTTACGGTGTAGGTCCCAGGCAAACTATAAGTATGCGTTGGGTTCTGATCTGTACTGGTGTTATTATCACCAAAATCCCATGTGTATGTCGCAGCAGAACCTTGTCGAATTGGTGAAACGCTTCCGTTAAAGGAGACGTCTTGACCATTGGCTACAAAAGAAAAGCTAGTCGTAGGTGTTGCGAGAACAACAATCGCGTTAGCTGTCGAGAAACTAGATGAACCACTTGCATTGCTTGCGGTCAAGACTACATCATAACTTCCGCGTTGTGTCGGAGTAAAGATGAATGGATCTTGACTTGACGTGAATACCGATCCGTCAGGACGTGTAATGTCGTAAGTCAGAGAAGTTACGTTTCCAGTCGAAGTCGAAGTCAGAGTCACTGGATCACCAAAGCAGGCTTCTCCCGAACTTATGAAGGATGCAACTGGAGCCGCAGAGATTGTAACCGTCGCAGTTGCCATGTCAGATCCACACGTATTTGTTACTGTTTGTGTGATCGTGAAGGTGCCTCCCATACTGTAAGTATGCATTGGGTTCGCATCGGTACTCGTAGTTCCGTCACCGAAATCATAGCTATAGGAATCAGCATCTGTACTTGTATCAACGATATCGACCGTTGTACCGGTAACGCTTTCGCTAAAACCAGCTGTAGGAACATCTTCAACAGTGACAAATGTATTCTCAACTAGGGTGTTGCTGCCTACGGAGTTCGTCACCGTCAATTCAACATTATATGATCCTGGTGTATCATACACTACAGTGGGGCTTGGATCACTACTTGTGCTTGGATTTCCGCCTGGGAAAACCCAATCATAAGTATCTACTGTACCAGTGCTATTACTAGTGAAGGTTACGCTGTGTGGTGCACATCCAGTTGCAGCTGTACTGGTGAAAGATGCCGTTGGCGGAACGATTACATCTATAAACATCTGGATACTTACCTGACCACAAGCATTGAAAGCGGTTAGTACTACTGAGTAACCACCAGGTGCAGCATAGGTATGCGTTGGTTCAAAATCAGTGCTAAAATTACCGTCACCAAAATTCCAAGAGTACCCAAGACCAGCTGCTGTTAGGTTATCGAATTCAATTTGCAATGGAGCAATAACCGTTGTAGTGAAATTCGGAATCGGTAGTGGGTCGACGTTGATGAATCCATTGGCGGTCTGTGTATCACTTCCGAAGGTGTTTGTAACAGTAAGCGTCACATCGTGAAGGCCTGGTGAGATGTAGGTTACTACTGGGTTCTGATCTGTAGAGATACTTGGGTTTCCTCCAGGAAAGGTCCACGACCAGCTATCGGCCCCTGTACTTTGATCTGTGAAGGATACTTGTTGGCCTTCGCAGACGGTTTGCGTACTCGCAGAAAAACCAGCTACGGGAGGAGTTGGTCCACCACAATTAAATGAGGATAGGCACGGACGGTTTGGAGCGAATCCGTTAACTGAATTAATAGAAAGAGTACTCCATGTCGAAGTATTCTGAACCGCTGGAGCCATGATGAACGGAGATCCACCTGCATCGTGATTGCAGCTAAAGTTGTGACCAATCTCGTGGCTCACAAGCACACGAGTAAGATTGGAGTTCGTCGTAAAATCTTGAAGAATGTGGTAGCGACTAGAATTACACAGACCATTAAGCCATGCAACACCAATGGTACTTCCTGTAAAGTTGCGATCTGTCCAAAGCTCTCCTAGATCATGAGAAGAACTAAATCCACCTGGAGCCCAACCTGTAAAACTGTTGAGTAGTGCGCTTGCGCTTAAACTAGATGTCCAAGGATCACTCGTACTGGTAGTCGAGACAAATTGCTCTACCACGGTAAAGATGTAATCATTGGCGAACTGTCCTGAGTAATCTGTATTAACAAAAGCTATCACCCCTGCATTACGTGCCTCCAGTGCAATCGCATTGTTTCCAAATTTCTGGAACATGCTGAAGTCTGATGCGATAGCAATCTCGACTGTGAAGCAAGTCATCATTGCACGTTGAGCCTCATTTTCGTTGGACTTGTGCTCATCATGATCGTCAGGAGATTCGTGAGCAACCTCGTCTGTACCACACATGTGGTCATCAGGAAGAATTCCATCCTTTCCACGGAATAACAGTAGATCTTCCTTTGGTGCAGATGGATCAGTCAGCCAGAGGCTTTGAAAGAAGAGTGCATCTCCATCTTCAGCGATCAAGCCATAAACAAAATCGTCAATGACTGTAAAGCAGATCTCTTGTGGCTTTGGCCCACGGGTGAATCCTCGATAGGTCATATTGGCCGTGCGAGGTCGTGTCTCAATACCATTGTCGGTTTTGATACGAAGCACATAATCTTCAGATCGTGGATCGAATGGTTCGACATCAACGATCCACTCATTTCCGCCTAGACCTAGCTTAAAAGATGCATTACCATCTTCCTTCTCTAGAAATTCTTTAAAAACATCTTCATCAAAAGAGACTCGTTGAAAATCACTAAATTCTTGGCCAATAGCTTCAGCTGATTCTTGACTTAGTGGAGCACGACTTGCGGTGGACTCGAAGGTCGGAAGTTGGGCAAGCAGGCTATTTGCGAGCAAAAAACTAGCAACTAATAGGAAGAAGTTCCTCATAAAAGGTAAAGCTTAATTGTGTGGAAGGTTTTAAGTCTCTGGGAGGGAAGTCAGTACAAGTATTATGGCCCGAGTCCGAATATGGCTCAAATCATCTTAATATAAGGCATCATAGACTGCAAACGGTAAACAGATGACAAGAATATGCTGCAAATCAGGTAGAACACCTCATAAAAAGCCAACGAGAAAGCGCGCGAGTAGTATATCTGCCACCAGAATTAAATTCTTTAACCTGACCGTAACAGGACTTTAGGCAGACCTTAAAACATTTGCATAGGGTATAAAATAACTTCGTTGTGACACAAAACCACAAGTCATGTTACGTCTCACATCTCTCCTAAGTCTTCTTGTTTTACTATCAGCTTGTTCACCTCAGAAGCTTCTTGAAAAAGGCCAACCTGAAAAAGCCTTCGAGCGCGCTGCATGGCAAGCCGAACGCAATGAAAATGCTAAAACACAAACACTTGATGCTTTAGCGAATGCCTACACCATTCTGCAAGATTCGGACTATCGTCAAGTGTCTCGTTTAGCCAATAGTAGTAGTCCGACTCGCTGGGAGCTCATGGTTGACCTCCTTGATTGTCTTGAGCGTAGGAGGGTTAGGGTTGAGCACATTCGATTGAATGCAAAAAGAGTCATGCGCGTTGACCAGGCCTCTGAGCCCGCTTACGCTCAAGAACTCGCAGTTGCTAAGTATGAGGCCGCGGCGCACCTTTTGAAGGAGAGCAAGAACCTCATCGCCTTGGCCGAAAACGGCGACATCATAGCTGCAAGAGTAGCCTTTGACAAACTAGAAAAAAGGGATCGTTATGCCCCACGCACCGGTGAGGTCAACACCTTGAGCAGGCGAGCAAATTATCTCGGAACAATTCGAGTAGCCTTAGACGCTCAAGGTCCTATTTCTGATCGCGATATTGACAACATCGGCCGAGCTACAGAAAGAGCTCTAAGTGGCAGATGGGTCGACGTATATCCGATGAGCAGCGGGAGAGCGTCAGAAGCTCACCTGATTGCAGAGCTAGACATTGACAATCCTGATGTAGGATTTACGCGGCGCGACCAGACGCAAGATCATTTCAAGCGAATTATCGAAGAGCGTAAAAAAGTTGGTATTGATACTTCGGGTAACGCGATTTATAAAGTTGTCAAAAAGACAATTAAGGCGACTGTTTTCACCAAAACTATCTACAGGCAATCATCGGCCAGTGCGCGCATTACCATAAGTAATGCAGCGACTGGAACCATCCTCAAACAGAGAAATTTCAACGGAGTCTACGTCTTTGAAGATATAAGCTCTCGAATCCGAGGAAACCAAGATGCGCTCGACGGTTATTGTCCACCAAGTCTGAATTCGCCCCTCAGAAGTGCGCCTTCTGGATTTGCCATGGAAGCTGCCGCATTAAAGGCTTTAAGAAGAGCTGTGCCGAGAATTGACCTAAGCCTGATGCTTGATGAAGCCGCATTAGTGGCCCGATAATCGATAATAAAAGGGTGAGCCTATTCAATAGGCTCCTCTTTTGTTGTTTAGAGTATCAACGACTTACGTGACTAAGGCTAAATGCGACGTCTCTAAGTAGGCGGAATTATGTAACCTCTTTAGGGCAGATACTATCCCCTAGCCTCACAGTCGTTCAACTCCTAGTTTTGCGAATCTCACACGCAGTTTATATGAAAAATTTTCCTCTGGCATCTAGCCGCTTAACTTTCTTCTTGCTTTTCTTCAGTGTTGCCCTTTTGATGGGTTCCTGTACCTGCGTAAGCTGCGATGATGACGATGGCGGTGGTGGAAATACTATGAGCAACGAAAATGAAGTTTTCGAAGCTACTGAAGTGGAGACCGTCGAACGCATCATTGCGCTACACACCACCCAAGACGAACTTCAAGTATTCACGAAAAGTGAGTTCCTCCGTGTTGAAATGGGGACTGATCGCGTTGTCCAAATTCGCAACTTCCTTCCACAGTTTGAAGCGCTGGGCCAACCTGCTACTAACGACTTGATCTTTGCGCGAGGCCTTCGCGACACTCGAGATGGGTCCGATGAAATCGAATTTCAACTTGTACTTAACCAAGGTGAGGTTCGTCGTTTCTCTATTGATAGTCTAACCTCATCTCTGCTAGCTATCGAAGATGACGGTGCTCAGATCGGAGCCTTTAATGATCTAGGTACGATTTACATCCAGCCTGTTATTCAACGTGATGAGCGTCGACTCGGCATGCTAATTTTCTCTATCGAGACAGATCAGACGTTCTTCGAAATTGAGGATATTTCATTTGTAGGATTGGTTGACTTCCCGACAGTTAGAGAGGCTCCTCGCGTTGTTTCTTCCATTCGCTACATCGATGACCACTTCTACATCGCTACGAAGTTTGGAGCTTACCGCCTAAGTGAAACGGGGGTTCTCGAGACACTCGTTCCGAATCCAACAGATATTCGCGACATCTTCAAATTTGACGATAAGTTTTATGCAACACAGGTTTCCCTCGCACCCATGTTTACGAGCGAAACAGGTGAAAGCTGGGAAAGCTCAGGAATCGTAACTGATCTACGTCTTGTTGATGTCTTCGATCAGCAACTCGTCTCTCAAGAACTCGAGGGCTGGCAATATCAACTTACTAATCAATTGACGGAAGTTACCGAACCCCTCATGCTCAATGAGTCCTTCGGCAATGTTACCAACGACCAATTCTTTGGTATCGAGAAATTTGGTTCTTCTTTTTATTTGGGTTTCGAAAATGTCCTTTACAAAACCGACAGCCTACGTACCCGCCCATAGCCCTATTTGACTGGGTTTAGAAGAAAAATTTGCTCAATGCAACGATGGCCACACCTAGTGAAAACTAGGTGTGGCTTTTAGTACGTATGGTAGATGTTAGTGGTACGTTGTTTGCCTACATAAAGGGTCAATACCCTTTCAATTGCCTCCAGCTATCCTGACCCGCTTTCTTCTTACTCTTGGAGCCCTGTGCTTCTTGGATTCCTGGGCGCACGCACAGGTCGAGCCAGACACCTCAAGTTTGGTCGGGCAAGTTGAATACGCCGCACGCAACGGGCATAAGCGGGCCATCAGAGATTTGATGAGCCTCGTCAACAATCCTACCATGGAGGTAGAAGCGCGTGCTGGACTTGTTGACCTCACACTCTTCAAAGATCAAATCGACGTAAAGAAGGCAAGTCGGGCAGAACTCCTGAAGTTCTACTACGACAACAGTGAAATACTACACTTTAGCAGCTTGCTTGATGCCTACTACTGTACTCCAATAGAAAATCAGGCAACTGAGTACAAACTCTTCACGCTGGATGCCTACCAGATGAGTGATCGTTCGATGCATCTTCGCAAGTACATCAGGTACATCGACCAAGCGGTTGAGTACAAATCAATCTCCGACCTTCGCGACCTCGTTGAGAAGGTAGCTGATCTACAAATTTTAGAAGGCCAAGCTTACCTACTGAGCTTACTTGATGGACCCGCAGGTGAATTGCTCTCGCAAGACCTTGATGCTTTTCTGCTATACCTGGATCAATTGATGTTGCACCCAAGCATAGAAGTCGCTGACGCACTTTTCAAATCTGAGGCAAAAGGATACCTGCGCAATGGAAGTTTGGCAAGCTACATGAGCCGACTTTGCAACATGCCTTTTCGTGCCAGTTGGTCTACCGCAAAGCATAAAGCTAAATATGAGCGACTCCTTGATTCCTTAGGAGGATTATCGCGTGTGCGCATGTTTGGTTATTCAGAGAGTTTGCCATTTTCGGTCTCTCACTTTAGAGAGCCCGTAGATTACTATGGAAGAATATTATCTGAGCCTAATCTCAGACCATACGTTCAACACAATGCACTCATTGACCTCGTCGCCTCGAATCATCCGCGTGCACTTTTTTATATCAGTACACAGCTTCTAAAGGCGCAAAAAGAAAAAACCGTTTATCCTGCGGTATACTACCTCTATTTACTTCGTAAGTTGACCAACCTTGGCGTGGCTGTGCCAGATGACCAAGAAAAGCTAGTGTATCAACTTGACGTAATTCGTGACCGCACGGCGCTTGTCAATTTTGTGCGCTATTGGGGTAACCACTACGAAGATTATGAGTACGATGAGCACCGTCTGCGCTTTGTGAATCGTCATGATACAAGTCTGGAGACAGAGAACCTAGAACGTCTATTCAGGCTCTTAAATTCAGAGAACAATATCGTCGCGCTGCAAGCCTACGAGCGCCTAGCTCGCGCAGACCCCGTCGAAGTATTTCAACTAGTAAACAAGTACAAGGATTTACTACGTAATACCAACAACCGCGTACCTTCCCTCAAAGACGGACACCTTCAGCAAACCGTTCAATTAACGGCATATGCTGAACGTAATAGAATTGACTTCAGAGCATTACCCGTGCTACAAGAGAAGCTTGACAGCTTACTTTTAGAACTCAGTCCGATAAAACGAATAGACCTCGAGAATCGCATCATTGCAATAAGTACGCTCGAAGACTTGACAGCTATTGAATATTGGGCTTCAATCAATCAGTATGATCTGAACGCAGGGTATTCCGTTGGAAGGATTTTAGATTACAGCTATACTTATCATTGGCCTGAGCTTATCGCCTCTGATGCTCAATTGCGGCTGTTTATCAAGAAAGCTATTCTATTCGAGCGAATGGAAGGAATCGGCATAAGTGATGATTACCTCAAAAAATTCATTGCGCTTGGATCTGCTGAACGCGAAAGGCTGACTAATCTACTCACCTCTGAATCAGATAAGCACATTTCTAAGGGTATTAAACGAGTGCTAAAACAAAACGAAAAAACTAGCCATGATTTCGTGGAATTAGATAATTTCTTGGAATTCCCTGAGCAATTTTCTAAAGCCGAACTTGCCGAGTTACCCACTCCAGAGCTTGAGCAGTTGAGTGAATTGCTCTGGCGCATGAACGATGGGGCTAGCTCAAAAGCAAAGTTTCTTTATCGAACCTACTTAGACAAACAACTTAACATCGAAATGGTGCCTGACTTAATGGCACTCTTGATCCGCGAAGAGCACATGAATCAAAAGATTCCCAAGCAAGTCGCGCGCCTACTCAGCAGTATTTATCATTACACCTTTGATAAAAAAGGTGGGGACCAAGCAGATCAATGGCTTAGCTATTGGAAAGCAAACAGCAGCAGCTATGAAAGCTGGGGCAAGGAATTTTTTGGCCGTCATATTGAACGGATCACTAATAGCGAGCGTGTAACTGGGCCAGAGTTAAACGAGGTATTGAGATCTCCTTATTACCAAGATGCGAATCACCGTCAAATCGTCTTAGATGCACTTCCTAAGTTATCGAGCAATCGACACCTATTAATGCTACGTTTCGATCCTGCACTTGCATGGAATGAGCGAGTCGTACTGAGTGGCTTAGGACTTAAGTATAAGGATGTTCAAGACCTAGACAAGCTCTTTCCAGATGTTCCACCATCAGAATTAATTGATTATATCATAACGGAATCGACCGACTTCACTTCGGAGGAACGCGGAAAGCTCTTCAATGCCTTGATGCGCAAACCTTGGATAGAAGAACTTTTTGATGATTCAGCGTTTAAGGCCCACGCACCTGTTTTCGCGGAAGCTTTACAATGGTACCTCGAAGAAGGAGAGATGCTTTCAGAATTTGAGGAGCAAAATACTTCACTCAACATCGCGAGACTTCAATTCATTGATAAAACAGTGGAGCAACGCTTGCGTATGAGCTTCGACCTTGACATCGATGAGGCGGCAAGACTTCGCATTCAGGAAAGTATTCTGTCTCGCGTGAATTATAAAGACCTGCCTGCTGTCATGGAACTCATCCCAAGATTTGCAGAGGTGAATGGGAAACGACCTTACAATTTCTTAAATCAAGATTTCGGACTTCCAATATTCAATATTGATGCAAAAGAGGTCATCGACACCTTTGTGAGCAGGCACCAACGTCTCTCCGAAGCAGACCTATACAGAACCTACCTGACCGAGTTCGGACTTGATATCGTGAAGGAAGATGAGACGCTCGACTACGGGGCGATTTATGCAATCCTACGCTATGATATCGTCTTACCGTTCATCAGCGGTGGTGGAAATCGACGCGACCTCTATACCTATGGAGTCATTCGATTATTAGAGCTCACAGAAGGTACGCGCTTAGGTTTTCACGAGAAATTGAATGAAAACCAGTTGTTCTATTCTTTCTCTGCAAGTCGAAGGGCTGAGGCGTGGGCTAACTACCTTTTAGAGAAAGGACTTGTTCAACCAGGAGACGTTCCTAAGCGCCCTAGTTTCAATATGACAACTTCTAAATAGCTCTTTAGTATGACATTAAGTGTAGTTTTAGGGAAAATTTAAGACTCTCGCTTTCGCTAAAACACAACTAATTGAGCCGTTTTAGCGTCATTAACGATACAACAACTTAACTACTGATGAAGATGTTTCGCGTCCTAATTGCTGCATTTGTTCTACTTCTTGTGCTTCCAGAAGCTGAAGCTCAACGTGGAGGTCGGTCTGCCCCTAAGCGTCCCAACTCTAGTGCTTCTAGAACGAAGAGCAAGAAAAAAACTCAGTCAGATTTCACCGAACGTCTTTGGTATGGAGCGGGAGGAACGCTTGGCTTTTCTGGCAATAATGCCTTTAATGTATTCACCATAGGTGTGCTTCCTCAGGTCGGTTATAAATTTAATGATTGGCTCTCTGCCGGACCACGTTTAGGTGCAGTTTACACTGGTGTTAAAGGAGAAACGGATCGTGGCGTTAGAGACCGTGTCAACCTTTGGAATTTCACTGGATCTGGATTTGCGCGTGCAAGGATAGCAGTATTCTACATACAACCCGAATTTGGTATTGAAAGCCGAAACGATTTCTTCACTGATGGTTTTGGTCGAATCGCTACTGATCAAGATTTTGAACCCGCAACGGCTAGAGAAAATGAAGAAGTCCTCAACATAGGAGTTGGTTATAATGGATCTTTTGGAGGCTTAGGCTCAGATATTGGAATCTTCTACAATCTCTTCGATGATGTGAATTCAGTGACTTCTCCGATTTCGCTTCGGGTGTCACTAACCTTCAATTACTAAGTCTTGTAACTATCGGTAGCTCTACGTAGAGCAGAAAAAAGCCCTCACATCTTTGCGATGTAGAGGGCTTTTTTCATGCTGGGTAGATCAGGAATTTAGCGCTTTCCGCCCAATTCAATTTGAATCCCTCCGTACACTTGAATTCCTGCCTGTGGATAGAAACCATTGAGTACGTAGCCATCACCTTGCTCCTGACGTGCGTAAGGATCATCTGGGCGAGGATCGTAGCCCGGGCTATTGAAGCGATAACTCCAACCATTGGTGATTGGATTATTATTCGTTACGTTCTGAACCTGTAGGCTAAAAGTACTTACGGGCAATCCTGGCTTATCAATGCGGTAACTAAGCTCTAGGTCAAACCGAGAGTAAGCTGGCAATCGCGCAATCTCAGAAGCTGAGTTATCGAGGAATTGCTCACTCACACCAGTACCCCAGAGCGCTAACTTTAGCTCATTGTTACCCTTCACTTTCCGCGTGTACATCAAGCCTAGGTTGCTAACAACCTCAGGAGAAAAAGCCAAGGGAGTTCCCTCGCGTACAATCACATCTTGCTCTCCAGTAGCCCAATTATCTACGAACTCCTCGAAGAAGTCAATGTTGCTACGACTAAGAGCCACGTTGCCTTCTAGGCTAAACTCATTGTTCAAAGCATAGCCGCCTGCGATTTCGATCCCAAGTCGACTACTCTTATCGATGTTGACACGTGTAGCTTCTCCCACGTCATTGATTTGACCGGTAAGCGCGAGTTGATCCCGGTAGGCCATGTAGTAAGCATTAACTTCTAATGTGTAACGTGAACCGCCCAATCGCCTAAAGCCAATCTCTGTATTGTAGAGGCGCTCAGCACGTGGCTGCTGCTCTGGTGGAGCCTCTTGAAAATCATTACGGTTTGGCTCTCGCTGGCCCACAGCAAAACTACCGAAAAGCTGTCCCCACTTCCGCTTGAGACTAATACCACCCTTTGGATTGAAGAACGTGAAGTCCACGTTCTGAGGTAAGGTGTTCGCATTGCGATCAACGCCTTCAAACTCATAATTAACGTGGCGTCCTTGCACGTCAGCATAGAGGTCGAGCCCTTTCCCAAGCGAGTAATTGAACTTGGCGAAACTGTTGATGTCTCGCTTGACGGCATCATTATCGTACCATCTGCGGTCTCCAGGCTCACCGACACTCGGGGTTGTTTCTTCTAGAAAAGGAACGGTACCGAAATGTCCACCACGATATTCGCTCAAGCCAGTACTCCACGTAACACTAAGTTTTGGCGAAAGCTGACCCGAAACCGTAGCGATACCACCATAGAAATGATTGTCTAACCAGAGACGACGGATTAAGTCAGTCTGTACCGCAATTTGCTCTGGGTAAGGGAAGTAGCTAAATAAATCCTGATCCGTTCGCCACTCCTCGTAGAAGCCTTTGCCTCGCGTGTAATGACCAGTAAGTTGCAGCAGAAAATCGTCGTTCAATTGATTAGAGTAGAGTAATTGTGCGTGCGTCTGGCGGTAATTATCGGTCTGGTCATCATAGAAAGTCCCATCATCTCTAATACCTGCAGGGTTGTTCGTTTGTAGTTCTGAGTCACGCGCAAACGAAAGTGGAATACCATACCAAGCCTGATAGGTTTGTTCCTTACCCGTCCAAGCGATTGCTTGTAAACGTTGCTTGTCGCTCATTGCCCATTCCGTGCTGAGGTATAAACTTGATAGGCGTGAGCGCGCGCGGTCTACCCAACCTTCACTTGTAATATAACTACCCCGCACTTCAGCAGAAAGACCATTGCCAAGATCGCCTGTACTCGCACTTAGCATTGCCCTTCCTGTCTTAAACGAACCTCCGCCGAGCGAAGCTTTAACTGCAGGTTCTGGATTTGGTGTCTTGGTTATCAGGTTGATGTTGGCACCGAAAGCCCCTGTACCGTGGGTACTCTCCCCCACTCCACGCTGAATCTGCAGGTTTTCCGTTGAGCTGATAAAATCGGGCATGTTGACCCAGAATACTCCTTGAGATTCCGAATCATTGAGTGGTACGCCATTGATGGTCACGTTGACGCGTGTTGCATCAGCGCCACGAATGCGAATCCCTGTGTAGCCTACTCCTGCCCCTGCGTCGGAAGTGATGACAGCACCAGGCGTACGACGCAACAAATAAGGGATATCCTGGCCTGCAGGATTTGCAATGACGAGCGGCGCCGCATCAACATCGGTAAACGCAAATGGATCGGATGGACGCGCACGTACGGCGATCACCTCAGCCTCTTGGAGCTTACTGATCGATGGTTTTAGCGAAAGCGAAACAACAGGTTGAAGCCTGCCATCTGACGCTGAAAGCATCCTAGACATGCGATCGTATCCTAGATACGTTGCTGTGAAATGGATCTCTTCACTTTGAGAAGTGAGGCGTTGGAGTTGCTCAGCTGAAAAACTAACCTTGCCATTCAAGTCGGTTGCCGAATTAAGGCTTGGTTGCTCCTGATTAGGAATCTGAAGGCGGACATATGCGCCAATGAGAGGCTCACCATGTTCGTCCAAAATTTGGGTTTCCCATTGACCAAAAGTCCAGAAAGGAGCTAACAGCAGAAAGAGTAGAGGTAAAAATTTCATGTCAGTAGACCAAATTGGTGGGGCTTCTACCGACGAAGGTTACCAACATGCATAGGCTTGTTGGCGCACTCCCTTACCAGAATTATCTGGCCAGGTTCGTCGGGTATAATCTCAGCCGTCGCTAATTGCGGTTGGCACCCCGGTGTGGCGCAAATGTAATTTAAGAAAAGCTATCGCAGTATGAACTTCAGCTGCGACAATGCCGTTTTGGTCCTGCTTTCGCCAAAACCTGACACTTCTATCACCCTTGAACCACTTGCTAACAGTAGTGCATGAAGGGTTTCATACAATTCTTGTCGGCGATGCGGATCTTCTCGTTGCGGATCTGGCTCCCATGGGAGATCAGGCTGACACAAAACGTAGGCATCCGGGCGCGCATGCTTAAATGCCTCTTCAACAAGTGGACTTAGGGTAAACTTGTCCGCTTGCCAAATGTGGAGTATTTCATGACTCGTATCCTGAATTATAGTTCCTGGCGATTGCCCAGCGCGTTCTTGTTGTTGAAATCCAGCTTCGATGAGCTGATTGGTCGTCTGTACGAAATGAGGAAAATCGGTGCCAAGCGCTTTACGATCAAGGGCTTCTAAATAGCCTCTTGCATATTCAGGAATCCAAATGGCATCATACGCTTCGGCAATTTTTTTTGAGAGCGTAGTCTTGCCTGTGCTCTCAGGTCCTGTCACAATAATGTGTTTTCGCATTGACATAAAGGTATGCATGCGTTAAGCCAAAACCGAGAGGTAGATTCGTGCGTTCAGATTTTCTCCATGCACGACATCGAACCACATTACCACTGGCGCGAACTTTACCAAAGCGAGCGAGATCAGCACAGTCCCTTCTACAGTCGGGTGTACTCTGAGTTCACGTTTACGAACATGGTGTATAACTACTACATCCATCCGCAATGGGATGATTTCGGTTCGCAGACGCTTTACGCAAAACAGGTTTGGGGCGATTATGAAGCAGGTACTGCCGTCATCGAGTTGATCGGGGAGTGGAATGATACCCTTTACAACGACGTCAAATTTCTGAAAGAAAACGTCGTTGATCCTCTCCTTTTGGCTGGCGTTTCCAAGTTTGTTGTACTCTGCGAAAACGTCCTCAATTTTCACGGCGACGACAATTGCTATTACGAAGAGTGGGTGGAGGAAGCCAGAGAAAGTGATGGATGGGTTGCGTTCATAAATACCCTACCCCATGTGGTCGACGAACTCAATCAATCGATGGTAGATCATTACGTTTTCTATGGCGATCGTCTGAATGACATCGCGTGGAGGCCGAAGAAACCGAAGGATTTGGTGAATTATGTATCTCAGATGTTGGAGGAGTCGACAATGAGAATTGGATAAGATGGCCTACGCGTATTGAATGCGCGTCAAGAACTCTGCGACCTCTGCTTCTCTGCGCAGTTGCAAAGCAACGTCTCTGCGTTTACATTGCCTGAGAAATACCAGCCCGAGCAGAGCTCAGATGCCGCTGGCTTACTCATACCCAAACCGCTTGAGCTGCTTTTCATCGTTACGCCAATTGGCGCGCACTTTCACTCGCGTTTCTAAAAAGACCTTTTTTCCAAAGAAAGATTCTAAGCGCTGACGAGCTTTGCTACCGACGGCTTTGATGTCTTGCCCGCCTTTGCCGATCAGAATATTCTTTTGGCTTTCACGCTCAACATAAATGACGGCACTGATGCGGATGAGATCTTTGCCTTGGGTCGTTCGAGTTTCCTCGAATTTCTCGACGACAGGTTCGACAGCGTATGGGATTTCTTGATAGTACTGCTCTAAGATTTGCTCGCGAATAATCTCTGTGACAAAGAAGCGCTCTGGGCGATCAGTCATCTGGTCTTTGGGATAATAAGCTGGCCCTTTTGGCAATCCTGTAAGTATCCAATCGAGGAGCTCTGCTGTGCCACTTTGATTTAAGGCACTGATTGTGACCGCATGCGCAGCATCGATGCGCTCTTTGTAAGAGGCTGCCACTTCATCAGCTTCTTCTTGAGTTACGGTGTCGGTTTTATTGACGACCACGCAAACTTTTGAATCAAGATTTTTAAGTCGAGTAATGAGGTGATGATCTTCCTCGTATTCTTCTTGTGGCACAACAACGAAGAGCAACACGTCAGCATCTTCAAACGCACTGGAAACGAATGCATTCATCCGTTCTTGCATTTTATAGTGTGTCTCTTCAATCAAGCCGGGGGTGTCGCTGAACACCGCCTGAAAGTCCTCTCCGCTTAGTAATGCCAAGATGCGATGTCGCGTGGTCTGCGGCTTGGCGGTGATGATACTCATGCGTTCTCCAACGAGAGCATTGAGCAAGGTCGACTTTCCTACATTGGGACGACCGAGGATATTGACGTATCCAGACCTGTGCGACTCATCGTTCTCGACGTTGAGGGGATTGCCCAAACCTTCGAGGGCACGTTCCAAATCAAAGTGCTCCCCATCTTTTTCAGCCCCGGGTGCGTTGGGGTCTGTTTGAAACGGTTCGGGCTTTTGGTTGTAGGGATGATCGTTAGGCAGGGACATGGGTGCAAGCTACGTGCCTCGGGCTGGAAGCCCAAGGCGATTTTGAATTTTGAATTTGTGAATTTTGAATGTTCGTGGCGCGATCGAGACGCACTCACGAGACGGAGTCGAGTAATGTCCTGGAATTCAAAATTCAATCCCGTACCAATACGGGACAAAATTCCTTATTAAACCTTCTACCTTCGCGACATGAGTAACATTGTTGCAATTGTCGGGCGACCGAATGTGGGCAAATCAACGCTTTACAACCGTTTGATCGGTGAGCGCCAAGCGATCATCGATGATGAGTCGGGAGTCACACGCGATCGTCAATACGGAACATGCGAGTGGAATGGCAAAACCTTCACAGTCGTAGATACTGGCGGCTTCGTTAAAGGCTCGGAAGACATTTTTGAAGCCGCAATCAGATCACAGGTACGCATCGCAATTGAAGAGGCTGCGATTATCATTTTTGTCTGTGATGTAGAAACTGGCATTACCGACCTCGACGAGGAAGTGGCAAGGCTGCTTCGTAAGACGAATAAGCCTGTTTTACTTGCCGTCAACAAGGTGGATAATCACCAGCGCCTGTTGGAAGCCAATGAATTTTGGAGCCTTGGTTTTGAAGAGAGCTACTTCTTGAGTTCCATGACGGGTTCAGGAACTGGAGAGATTCTCGATTCGGTTACTGAAAAGCTCGAAGCCATTCCGGAATCGGAATTAGAGGAAGATGTACCAAAGATTGCGATCGTCGGTCAGCCAAATGCAGGAAAGTCAAGCGTAGTGAACGCACTGCTCGGAGAGGATCGCAACATTGTTACCAATGTTCCTGGAACTACGCGCGATTCCATCCACACGCGCTTTACGAAGTTCGACAAGGACTTTTACCTTATTGATACTGCTGGACTTCGCAAGAAGGCTAAAGTGCATGAGGACCTTGAATTTTACTCGGTCATGCGTGCGATCAACGCGATTGAGGAGGCAGATGTCAGCATCATCCTTATCGACGCGACCGAAGGGATTGAGGCGCAAGACATGAGCATTTTGCGTGTATTGCAGAAGCGTAACAAAGGTGTCGTCATCGGTATCAACAAGTGGGACCTTATTTCTAAAGAGACCAACACCATGCGTGACTTCGAATTGAAGGTGCGCGAAAAAATGGCACCTTTTACCGATGTGCCGATGGTGTTTACGAGCGCAACGGAGAAGGTGCGACTCCTCCAATTGATCGACGCTGCACTCAAAGTCAATGAAAATCGAAACCGCAAGGTCTCGACTTCAGAATTAAACCGCGTCATGTTGGAGGCCATCGAAAAGGTGCCACCACCAACCTATCGCGGTCGCTATGTGAAGATTAAGTATGTGACGCAGCTCCCGACGTATTTCCCTGCTTTTGCTTTTTTCTGCAACAACCCCAAGCAAGTGAAGGACAGTTACAAGGGCTATTTGGAGAATCAGTTGCGGAAGAAGTATGATTTCTCGGGAGTTCCTATGGGGATTTATTTTAGGCAGAAATAGGC
>CALDUE010000077.1 GCA_937923485.1 uncultured Saprospiraceae bacterium | reverse complement strand
GCTGGTACAACACGTCGAATAATCTGTGCCTCATCGGCATCGAGTTCGAACGTGAACAAACGTCGACTATCCTCGAGTGTACCCCAAGTGACAAAGCGATCGCGCATAGTAGTGTGATTTGACGAAGTGTAGCAAAGAACGGCATGTTAGCCTTTCCGCGCTGGAGACAGAGGAAATTAGCTTGTTCGCTAATGAAATTTAGACCATTGTTGCTTGGCGAACGAGGCCTTGTTGCACAAGATACTGCGCTATTTGGACGGTATTGGTAGCCGCGCCTTTTCGCAAATTATCAGCGACAACCCAAAGGTTGAGGGCGTTTTCTAGACTTTCATCTCTTCGTATTCGGCCAACAAAGACTTCGTTGCGCCCTTTACTGAACCGAGGCATCGGATAAACATTATTCGCAACATCATCTTGAACTACAACTCCCGGAGTCGCAGCAAGGTGCTTACGCACATCATCCAATTCAAAGGGATTCTCGAAGGCCGCATTTACTGCTTCGGAGTGACCTCCATGAACAGGAACGCGAACCGCAGTTGCCGTGACAGCTAGCTCAGGAACGCCTAGAATTTTGCGCGTTTCGTGAACCAGTTTCATCTCCTCCTTGGTATATCCGTTTTCGAGAAATACGTCGCAATGCGGTAAGCAGTTCTCAAAAATTGGGTGTGGGTAGGCAGCATTTTCGGCATCATAAGCAGCACCGCCACGTTCGGCTTCGTACTGTTTTACAGCTGGCATACCCGTCCCTGTAAAGGATTGATAAGTACTGATTACAAGACGCTTTAAGGTGTAAGCTGCATGAAGTGGACCCATTGCAAGCACCATTTGAATGGTGGAGCAATTCGGATTGGCAATGATGCGATCATCAGCCGTCAGGGTTGTGCCGTTAACTTCAGGAACAATGAGCTTCTTGTCAGTATCCATTCGGAAGGCGCTGCTGTTGTCCACGACGATGGTTCCAACTTCAGCAAAGCGAGGAGCCCACTCGAGACTTACACTTCCTCCTGCAGAAAAGAGTGCAAAGTCAGCTTTCGCCAAAACCCCATCCTCCATAGAGACGACAGGATATTTTTTTCCAGCAAAAACAACCTGTTTGCCAACAGATCTAGCAGAGGCAACAGGGATGAATTCCGTCACCGGAAAATTTACTTCTTCGAGTACACGACAAAGTTCGTGTCCTACAAGGCCAGTAACGCCTACAACAGCTACTTTCATACCACACAGTTTAATGGCGTACAAAGGTACAGTACACAAGACTCGCGCCACGCTTTGTTAAATCAGATACATCCTGACATTAACATGGTCTGTTGGTAAACACTCTATGGTAAGCTGTTCGTGTAACTTGCCGCTATGATCGTTAGGTGTTTTGCCGAAAGGCTAGTGTGCTTGATTGGAAGTCTGTTGCTTATCTCAGCAACGCTATCAGGTCAGGTACTACTCGATGAGTTTACATCTGGCTTCGACCCTTCACTAAATTGGCAAGGAGATTTAGATGCTTTCGTGGGAAATGCAGGGCGCTTACAACTTAACGACATGCGCCCAACGCCTACCAGCAATGCACGCGTCTGGCTTCCTGCCAATACACAAAACGAAGCCTGTTGGACGCTCGACGCTGAACTTCAATTTAGTCCTTCTGCTAGCAACAAAGCAGTCTGGTGGTTGGCAGCAGATCGTCCACTAGATCAGGCAGGGATTCAAGGCTACTTCTTGCAGCTTGGTGGGATTAGTGGTGGAGACGACGCATATGAGCTTTTTGAAGTGGTAGGTAACTCTACAAATCTTATTCTCAGTGGTCAAACAGGAGGTGCTGCAAATGATCCTGTCATCGCAAGTCTCCAAGTATGTAGAACAACTTCTGGGGACTGGGACCTTGAAGTCGCCGATGCAGCTGGCAGCATCGTTGATCAAGCGACAGGTTCTGGTACAAACCCTCTAGCTGGAGCTTTCGCTGGGCTTATTTTGGATTTCACCTCAACGCGCAACGGTCTCTTCTTCTTCGATAATTTTAGTATCGACCCAATATTTATTGATCAAGTAGCGCCGAGCTTGGTTAGTGCCACAGCGATAGATGAACGTACTATCGAACTCATTGCGAGCGAGTCCTTATCAGGAACTGCAGCTGCGGCGGGCAACTATCAAGTTGGGGGCATCGTCGTTGCAAACGCAACGCTTAATGGAAATAGGGTTGAGTTAACGCTCGCGAGCGCTCTCGTATCTGGTCAGTCGACACCCCTTACAATTGCTTCATGGAGCGACCAGGCAGGTAACGAAGCGACCAATCTTAGCTCCTCAGTTACATTTATTGCGCCTCGTCAACTGGCGGCTTTCGAGTTACTGATCACAGAACTCATGCCTGACCCAACCCCTGCCATTGGACTTCCTGATTTTGAATACATAGAGCTTTTCAATGCAGGATCAGATGCCATTGATTTATCTACGGTTAGTCTTTCAGACGATGGTGCCTTAATCGAATTGCCAGCCATTATGCTCGATGCCCAAGCATACGTGGCATTTGCTAGAGACGCTGGCGGAGATGCGCGATTCACTACGTTTCCTGACTTTCCCACCCTGACCAATTCAGGAGGCTTACTAGGCTTGGTTTTTAATGGTCAAACCATCGATCAGGTCAACTATACGCCTAGTTGGCATGAACCCTCGAAAGACGATGGAGGGTATTCTCTAGAGCGCAGAGATCTCAATCAGCCCTGTTTATTAGGTCAGGCAAATTGGAGTTCAAGTGCCAGTCTCAGTGGTGGAACTCCAGGGGCGGCAAATAGTATCGCAACTACCATTGTGGGCGATAGTCTAAATATTACAGGCGTTGATGTCTTAGGCACCTCAACGCTTCTGGTAAGTACAAATCGAGTGCTTCAAGATGCAACGAGTGCCTTCCAGTTCTCAAATGGAGGAGGCTATACCGTTTCGAGTACAGATTTCATAAATGAGTACCTCCTGGAGTTAGATCAACCGCTCAGTTTAGGAGACTCGAGAGTGCTTTTGTTAGCTCCCGGAGCTTCCAGTTGTTTAGGTAGCGATATCATCAGTCAATTAGGAGTAACTGTTGGAATTCCCGACCTTCCAGAAGTAGGCGATTGGGAGCTAAACGAGATCATGTATGATCCACTTAGCCGTCAAGGTCGTTGGGTTGAACTCGCCAATGTGAGTGATAAGTTGCTCAGTACGAGTGGCTTGTTTTTGTCTCGACAAAATGACGATGGTACCGTAGGGGAACTTTTCGAACCCTTATCGAGCATCCTCGTGCCGCCAGGTGGATTTGTAGTGTATGCAGATGATATTGAGACGCTCGGCCGTCAATTCCCGACGGCCTTACTTACACGTATCGTCCCTACAGATGTCCCAACCTTAGGAAGCGAGGAATGTCTCCAACTTTTCGATCCAGTGAATGAAGAGGTGTACTTCACTGTTTGTTACACAGAAGACTGGCACAACCAAGCGTATGCAAATACCGACGGCGTAAGCTTGGAACGGATCGACCTTACGCAACTGCCGCAAAACGCTTCTAATTGGACAAGTGCTGCTGCAACGGTCGATTTCGCAACGCCGACACTTCCAAATTCGCAGGCCAGAGTAGGACAAATTGTACCTGAAGGAACCTTCGCACTAGTTAGTGATGTGATCAGTCCCGATGGAGATGGCTTCGATGATCTACTCATCTTGGATTACACATTTGGAGAGCCAGGTGTGTTGGCCAGGTTTGAAATTGTTGATTTATTAGGAAGGTCAGTTCTCGAAGCAAATCAGGACACCTCGCCCGGAATCTCAGGAACATTCACGTGGGACGGCGTCGACAATGATGGAGATCTTGCTGAGGTAGGAACCTACGTTTTACGAATAACCTACTTTTCACCAGAGACTGCCAAGGAGGTTGAGCACATCGCATTTAGTCTTCTCTTACGTCGATAATCAGGCGATCTCGCTTTCGAGAAAACGAAAATATTCACTTGCGATAAGCGCAGCAGGTGCTTTATAATCAGCTTTTTTTAATCGTTTGGTGTGCGCTTTTATGTAGGCCTCGTCTTTTCGTACAAAAGTGTTGACCACTTTGACGGTCTTAGCAAAACGTGTTGCATCGACTACCGATTCCACGTCTCTTGCCTTCAACACCAATAATGCGTTCCGATATACATCGTGCTCAAAGTAGGCATGTGAACTAGGGTAGCGGCAGGTGCAGTACAAACTTGGGGCGCGGTTGTCATCATGATAATGCGTCGCAGGCGCTTTATTTAAATCGAGGCGTCTCAGTTCGCCAAGCACTTCATCTAGGTAAAAATTGAACCCACGAAAGCGATCTCCAAGTTCGACCTCTTCATTGAATAAGCGACCGAAGGCCATATTCGTCATGTCAGGAGCGAAGTCAGCAAATTGCATCATCACCTCCTTGGGAAAATAGGCATGACCTTGCCAGAAAGCCCGCGTTTGTTGATTCGAGAGCGCAGCATCGAGTGTTGTCGAAAGTGCACTCGGTGATGTAGGAGGCCAAGCTTCCTGCCAAGTTCTAATGGTTTCGTAGAGTGGTTCTAGACCCGTTTCCCAGCCTTTTGCCAGCGCATCAAAAAACTGTTTGAGCGTATCATTGAGAATTGCCAGTTGCATAGCGCGAAGGTAGCTCGGACAAGCTCCCGCGCTAGCGAAAACGGAAGAAGAAAAATAGCGCAAGTCCAAGCGCCAATAGCCCACCTCCATAAGCTAAGTAGTCCCAGCTCGAGTCAAGTGGAGATAGCTTCCCGCTGATTTCAAATGGCGCCCAGTAAAAAGGATGGAGGTATTGTCCTCCAGCGGTTTGGAGGTATGTACGTTGCGACTGGCTGAGCGCCTCATCTAAAGGTTGTTGCTCTGCAAACCTTTCGTAGAACGAAAGCAAGATGTCTTGACTCTTTTTGTCTTCAACACGCCAGCTCGTATGCAGTACAGATTTGGTTCCAGCATTTAAAAAGACGTTGGAAAGACTCATCGTCCCTTCACCATTGCTGAGTTTTCCTGATCCGCTTTCACATGCAGCTAAAACCACAAGGTCTGCTGGTAATTCAAGTTCACTTATCGTCCTAGCATACAATCGCTCTCCACTTAAAGAAGCCGTGTCCGTAATGATGAGATAACTATACTCACCTGCATTTAGATTACTGCTAGCATGACTAGCGATGTGGACGACATTGCTCTGTTTAAAGGCATTGTTAAATCCCTGATAATCTGCTTGTTTCCCAGAAAGTAAAGTGCCTTTATATTCGTAGACAAGTGTTTCAACTTCCTGATTCGCATATGCCAGTCCGATGTTATCTACATCGGTAGTCGACAACGATGCAATTGGTGAAGAGGATACCTGAGAGGGGGCTAGTGCGGTCAACTCAATGGTATTATCAAAAGAACTACTAGCTTGAAGGTTAAAGAAAGAGGAAGGGCTTTGATGGTAACTGAAAGAGTGTTCCTCCACTGCAAAATGAATGTCTCTAAATCCTTTAGCTCCAGTAGGGATTGCTTGTGAGAGTAGTGCTGCAAAAGGTAAGTTTTCTACGGGGTAATTTTCTATCACAGCAATTCTAGCAAAGTCTTGAATTTTATTAGGGAGTAGACTGGTATACAATTTAGCTCCGAGAGTTAAAGTTGCTAAGCTTTCGCTAAAACCTCCAGACGCACTGTTGCAAAACAGTCTATACGTTTCAATGGCTGAGCGCAGGTCATCGGCATTTTGAAGCGTGTTTAAATCTAACCCTTTGCTTGTGATACTTAGGACGTGTAGTGCATCATTTTGCTGGTGATACAAAACAAGGCATTGATTTTCATCTAATGTTTTGAAATTAAAGGTCCGGTCAAAATCAATTGGTGGTGGACTTAATTTTTTAATATACGACGCAAGCTGAGGTCTCAATACTAGGATACTATCTAAATATAAAGCGCTCTGTCTCTGACCACGCGGAGAATTGGCTTCGTTTTCAAAGATCAATAGGTCGTAAGCGGCTATCCGCTGTCTGATTTCTTTCGCATCCTCTCGTTCTGTAACGGACAAATCTGAAAAATTTTCATAATTCCATACGTTCCTTAAGTAACTTGCTTTTATGTCCAAGACTGTCAAAAATTGCGCTAACTGCGTTTCTTTATCCGCGACATCTTTCTGATAAAGTGCTAGATGAAGACTTGCCAATGTTTCAAGAATATCGGAAACACCAAAGCAAGTTGCGCAGCTATATCGCTGGTTTTTCTTCCCTGGGGTTAAAGCCGTTAATTCTATGAGTTGTTTGGCATGCTCCTGTAATTTCTGATCAAGGTTTTCAGCAATGGCGAGCTCAGAATTACCTTGCCTTATCAATAGATTTACGCGTAGAGCATCTAAATTGGCGAATGCAATGTGCTGATCTGGAGTAGATAGTTTTTCAAGGTTGTCTCTAACGAAAGTGTTAGTAGAGTCAATTACTTTTTGAGCAAGTACAAGTCGATTATTTTTTATTAAACCATGAATGTATCTAGGGGTAGTTGTTAAAATTAGATTGAGTTCGTTCAATGAATCTTTTACAGAAGTGCGATATGCTTTTTGAATGGACGAAAAAGCTTCTTGTTCTTGGTGATTTAATTGATAATACGTTGCGTCGTTGTTATACAGCCTAACCAGATCTGCAGGAGCTAACTCAGGATAGGTAGCTTGAAGAGCGAAGGCCTCGTCGAGATATTTTCTCGCTTTCTCCATCGAATTGTTTAAGAGCTCAGCGGAAGCAAGACTCTTGAGGATTCGTATTTCTAAGTCTTTTCGTGTGTAGCCGAAACTTCTCAGTTTACCTAATGCCTTTTCATAAGAATTTATGCTTTTATCATAATCCCCAATACGCTTGTAGACCCATCCCAGCGTGGAGTAGGTATTTGCAATGTAAATTTGATCTGCTCCTGGATCTTCTAGGAAAAAGTCCAGCTTACGCATGAGAATAGGAATCGCTTTTTCAGCATCACCGTAGTCATCGATAGCAGTCGCAGCATTGCCGAGTGCGGCGTGGGTGTAAGGACTATTGGGACCTAAAATCTCAGTGAAGATTTCTGCTGCTTTCTCGTAGTGGTGTTTTGCTAACTTATACCTCCCGAGTTGCCTATAGCATACGCCAAGGCTATTATGTGCCACGCCACTACTTATACTGTTTTCCGCTCCGAGTTGGGTGATTGTTTTAAGTACTTCCTTACTCGTATTTACCGAGTTATCGTATTGTCCCAACAACTCATAGGTGTTGGCGAGGTTATTTTGGGCAACTTTAATGACAATCAATTTATCCTCTTCAGGTAGACTTTGACCTAACTCAATCGCCATTACAAAATTGTCTTTGGCTTTTTCGTATTCCCCTTTTTTGTTGAAGACAGTACCAAAACTGGTTTTTATGTTGGCTTGATCAACTTTACTTTGATCAGTTTGGATTGTTTTCAATACTTCTTCAGATGCCTTATAACTTTCAAGTGATAGATCATAATTTCCGAAGCCATATTGGGTAACACCAATAAGTTTATGAAATTTTGCCAATTGTTCGGGAGTCATTTCATTCTGCTGTGCAGTAATCATTGCAAGCTGAGTCCAAGCATCAGAATACTTGATTTTTCGCCTAAGGCTGTCCGCATTATGAAGCCTTTGCTCAATCTCAGCGGAGGAATCTGTTTGAGCGCTTAGAGTTGACCCTAGTAAGATGACTAGTATGCAAATGCATAGAATTACGAACCTATTGGACATTCTTTAATAACTTAAATGGTGTAGACCGAAACCGAAGACTAAAGCTTCGTATGAGAGCTGCGATGTTATAAACGCTGATGCAATATACCTAGCACGCACGAATGCTCATACTAGTGGGAGGCAATGTGTTATAAGTGGTCAAAACATGAAGCCTTGTTAAGTGTTACTCATCAACACCAAAGGTTATATTGTGATGCCTCTACCTAAGTCTGATTGGAATTCCCTCTCCGCAGAAGAAGAGTATGTAATCGTACACAAAGGAACTGAGCGTCCTTTTACAGGAGAATACAACAAAGAAAAAGCAAAAGGCATGTTTGTATGCCGCAGGTGCGAAAATCCACTTTATCCGAGCAACAGCAAATTTGACAGCGGATGCGGATGGCCAAGCTTCGATGATGAGATTGAAGGAGCGGTTCGACATGAAACGGATGCAGATGGTCGACGAACGGAGATCTTATGCGCGAACTGTGATGGCCACCTAGGTCACGTCTTTAAAGGCGAGCGATTTACCCCCAAAAACACTCGGCACTGCGTGAATAGCCTCTCAGTTAAGTTCATCAGCGCTGAAAAGTGGAACGCGACAAATCCTGAAATCCCTGTATAATGGCAGCCCTGCAGAAGGCTTATTTTGGATGCGGTTGTTTTTGGACGAAGGAGTATCTATTCAGTAAAATGCCAGGGGTCGTTTCCACTTGCACAGGATTCATGGGTGGTGATACCGACGATCCAACCTACCATGAGGTCTGCACCAAAAAGACTGGTCATGCAGAAGTTGTGGAGGTGACCTTCGATGCTAATTTAACCTCACTTGAAATTCTACTCAAAGGATTTTTCGGTTTTCACGATGCTACAAAGGATCGTTCCACTAAGGGTGGTCAGTATCGGAGTGTTGTGTTTTGGCGAAAGCTGAGAGACAGAGACACGCTAAGGAGTATAGTTGCTGATTTGAAAGCGGCTGGACTTTCTGTCTCTACATCTATCGAAGAGGCCAGCACCTTTTGGGAATCAGAGGAGAGACACCAAGGATACATCGAACGTACGGGTCATCAATGCGACTTGTCGCCGACAATGAACTTAGATGCGCTTACCCTAGAGCAAATCGTTCGCGCACGTCTTCGTTAATTCAGATTTAGAATCCAGTTATCGATCTCCACGCGCGTAGCTTTCATCTCTTCAATTGCGTTATCTACCATCTTCGCTTTGCCGATATATAAGGTGACATCGGTGGTTTTACTCCCAGCTATTTGCACAAAGTTCTTCCATAAACTTTCGCCATCCCCCCAGTGATACTTGGGGTCGCTATATCTCACAGCCATTGGGACTATTGGGCATGCGGCATCTTTGGCGACGGTAAAGCCTCCGCGTTTGAAGGCAATTGTGCCTGGGTCGGTACTCGTGGTTCCTTCGGGGTAGATAAGAATACTAAAACCCTTGCGGAGGGCACCAACCATTTGATCAACGACTGCTTTTCGAGAATTTTTATTACCTCGATCAACAAATAGAATTCCTGTTGCTTTTCCGCCCTGGGCGACGATGGGTAGGTTGCCCACTTCAGCTTTAGCAACCGGGAAAGCCCACACCGCAGATAGCTGAAGAAACGGATCGAGCCAACTTCGGTGATTAGATACGTAAACACATACCCCTTCCTCATAAGGAGTACCTTCAACGGTAACTTGAATCCCCAATTTGCGCATGGCTGATTTCGCGAACTTCTGTCGCACGGCTTGGTGATGCTGCCAGTCTATAGGACCCAATGCAGCCCGAATCCATAACGGAAATGCATACCACACTAAGGTGGCCAAGAATAGAAATAATCGCCAGCTGGCGCGCAGTGTATTCATGCTGAGAGCCTATTTTGTAGGGCTGTGCGAACTTGTTCAAGTGCTTTGTCGAGATCTATTTCACCTGCTTCAATGGCGCTTTGAGCTGCAAGATGCACTTTCTGAAGTTGCTCGTCTTCGTGAAGTAGACGAAGGGATTGATTATTCGACGAGCGTTCGAATAGTTCGAGATCTTGTCGCTTACGGCGCATCCGTAATCCTTCTTGCCCTAGGGCCATGGTGTACGCAGTCAAGCTTTCGCCAAAACCAGTTAAGCCACCCTCAACTACAGATGAGGCTGTGATGGCTCTCGGTGTCCAACCATCCTCTCTTGCGGGGGCCAAATGAAGCGCAATGTTGTAGTCTGATTTCGTCTGCCGAGCAAGTGGCTCTCTATCTCCATCGGCTTTGTTGACGACCACCAAATCGGCTAATTCTACAATGCCTCTTTTGATTCCTTGAAGATCATCTCCACTTCCTGGAAGTACCAGTAAAACCATAAAGTCAACGAGCTGCTGAACGGCATGTTCGCTCTGTCCGACGCCTACGGTTTCGATGATAATTCGCGTGTAGCCTGCCGCTTCGCACAGCTTGATCGCTTCGCGCGTAGCACGGGCAACACCTCCTAATTCTGAACGAGCAGGACTCGGTCGAATGAAGGCCATCGGATTCCTAGAAAGATGTTCCATACGCGTCTTGTCTCCGAGAATACTCCCATGCGTCCGACTAGAACTCGGGTCCACCGCGAGTACAGCAAGTTTGTGCCCTTCACGAGTAAGTTTAGTACCTAATTGCTCTATAAACGTACTTTTCCCAGCTCCTGGACTTCCCGTAATGCCGATGCGGAGGGTTTTGGCGGAAGCAGAAGAACTACCCGTATGTGTGACTGGTCGAGGCAATAAGCGAAACAACTCTCGCGCAAGCTCACGATCCTCTGACCGCTGGCTTTCCACGAGGGTAATTGCTCTGCTTAAGGCAGCGCGTTTGCCCGAGAGAAGATCTTCTGCAAGGGTATGTGCGTCGATTTTGCGCAAAAGGGTAGGGGTTATTCGCCTTTGAAAACGGGCTTACGTTTTTCGAGAAACGCCTTGACACCCTCTCCATAATCATACGTTTGGCTTGCGAGACCTTGTATCCGGTCCTCAACCTCAAGCTGATCTTCGAAAGTATTATTGGCACTCGCCTCTAAAGCCTTTTTGGTAAGCGTGAAGGCTTTTGTCGGCATTGCAGACATACGCATGGCCAACGCATTGGTCTTGGCTGCTAATTCCTCGTGAGCAACGACTTGATATACCATCCCCAATCGCTCGGCCTCAACAGCACTTAGCTTATCTCCAGTGAGCATAAGCGCACTAGCTTTCTGCCACCCTATGATGCGTGGAAGTGTCCAAGTCCCACCGCTGTCTGGGATCAATCCAATTTTGGAAAAAGCCTGAATGAAGCTTGATTTATCACTAGCCAACACAATGTCGCAAGCGATAGCAATGTTAGCACCCGCACCTGCTGCAACGCCATTGACGGCACAGATGACTGGTTTTGCGCAAGCGCGAATTTTTTGGACGACAGGATTAAAGTGTTCTTTGAGAATCACACCCATAGGTGGCGCATTTTCAGCGACGAGTTCCGCAAGATCTTGACCTGCGCTAAACGCCTTGCCATTGCCCGTGAGTACCACAACCTTGATGGCTGGGTTGGAGTGCGCCTCATCCAATTGTGCTTGTAGAGCAAGGGCTAACTCGCGTGTAAAGGCATTATAAGATTGAGGGCGATTGAGCGTAAGGGTGAGTACACCTTCGCTGAGTTCGTGAAGCAAAACAGACATGGGGGAAAGGTATAAGAGAAGTGGGATATAAGACGTGAGATATGGAATTCAGATGTGGAGCATGATGATAAGCATCTCACTATCTTCTCAAATCCCTAATGACACTTAAAATAGTCAAATGGCTCTCTACAGTCGATGCAACGGTACAAGGCCTTACACGAAGTGGACCCAAATTGACTAAGTAGTTCGGTGTTCGTGCTTTCACAAAGCGGACATGCGCGTGGCTTGTCATTTCCTGTAAGCGAGGCTTTGCTTGCCGATCCGTTTGGGGGAGCGATGCCGTAGGCAAGCAACTTTGCTCGGCCTTCTTCGGTGATATCGTCTGTGGTCCACGGCGGTGAAATCGTAGATTTAATTTTCGCTTTCACACCTGCCTCTTGTAAGGCAGCAATAATGTTGATGTTGATCGCCTCTATGGCAGGACAGCCTGAATAGGTGGGAGTTACTGTTACCGTAAACTCATGCGTTGGACCCTCTTCGACTGCACGTATGATTCCCAGCTCTAGTACACTTATGACTGGGACCTCAGGATCTGGAACCGTCTGGAGAATCGCGTAGACATCATCTACGGTAGGGTGCGAGATCGTGTTGGGCATATACATTCAACAACGCTCGGCCCGCTAGGTTTAGCCCGCTGTGTCCTCCGCCGAAAGTCCGTAGCCTCTAATCGCAAGCATAGGGTTATGGTATTCAATAAAGTCGTCCGCTTCTGTCTCGAGGTCTGGCCTTCTTAGGCGTTGCTGCTTTGCAGATTCTCGTTCAAACAATTGCACCATTCGTTCAAATAGTGTAAGATGTGTAGGAGCTGCAGAGTCAGATTGTAGTTGTGGAGCTTGGGACGAGTTTTTTGAAGAGTTCATTGGACATTGCGCTAGCGAGGGGCGCTTCTTAAGGATTAGGATTATCCTTCTCTAAATCAAAAACTTAGCCAAGCTTTCAACAGTCCTAACCCTTAGGTAATAGGGCTTCCCATTTCAAGGTCATGTCACAACAAAAAAGCCCACCTTGGGAACCAAGATGAGCTTTAGGATGTGCCCGGAACTGGACTCGAACCAGCACGCCGATTAAAGCACACGCCCCTCAAGCGTGCGTGTCTACCAATTTCACCACCCGGGCAGAATGATGAGTGCTTCTCACAAGGTGCGAAGCGGGCGCAAATGTAGCCCACTAAAGCGTAAATGCAAACAGCTATTTCAGGAATCTTTCAGAAAGGAGGTAAGCTGCTAAGAGCGACCCAAGGCAGCATTGCGTAAGCGCTGCAGGAATGGACTTGCAAAAATGAAATTGTCTAAAAATTCATTATCGCTCGTGAGGACATCTGCTTTGTTACCACGCCATACCAAAGTACCGTGGTGGAGCAGGTTGATGTTGTCACCAATCTCCATTACCGAGTTCATGTCGTGCGTGTTGATAACCGTGGTAATGTTATTGTCATAGGTGATGCTCTGAATGAGCTCATCGATGACCATCGAAGTCTTAGGATCTAGTCCAGAATTCGGCTCGTCACAAAAAAGGTATTTCGGCTCGAGTACAATCGCGCGGGCAATACCTACGCGCTTTTGCATCCCTCCAGAAACCTCACTTGGGTACTTCTGGTTTGCTCCTTCCAGATTGACACGCTCAAGCACATAGTTGACGCGATCGAGCATTTCTGCTTTAGTCTTCTTCGTGAAAAGCTCAAGCGGGAAGAGGATATTTTCCTCAACCGTCATAGAATCAAAGAGGGCTGATCCTTGAAAGAGCATGCCCACTTTCATGCGTAGAGACCTCAATTCATCATCGCCGAGTGAATTAAAATTCACGTCATCGTACATGATCGTCCCACTCGTTTGCTTCATTAAGCCGACCAGCAGCTTGAGCATAACGGTCTTTCCAGCACCCGATAGTCCAATGATGAGATTGCACTTGCCCGCCTCAAACTCAGTCGTGATGCCCTTGAGCACCTCCGTATCACCGAAGCTTTTTTTGACGTTTTCGCAGCGAATCATAAAGAAGAAGTGGGGTGTGAAAGAGGTGAGAAGGGATGCTCGTCACTGCGCTAGGGAGCGCGTTGAGGAAGTTGATTTTGATTTGAATTAACCTGTAAGTACGACTGCGATTAAAAAGTCAGCAAGTAGAATCAAAATGTCAGAGACAACTACTGCTTGTGTACTTGCAGCACCTAACTCCACAGATCCGCCTTCAACGTAATAGCCTTTATAACAACTCACCGTGGTGAGAATAAAGGCGAAAATGAAGGCTTTGACAAACATGATAAACACGTTATACGGCACAAAAAAGCTTTGTAACCCTTTGATGTAGGCTGAACTAGGAATCGTTTCCGGTATAACTACAGCCATATATCCACCAACAATCGCCAGTCCAGCCGCTAGTGCGACGAGGAGCGGGATCATGATCATGGCAGCGATAATCTTCGGAAGAATTAGGAAAGCGGCCGTATTGACCCCCATGATCTCCATGGCGTCGATGTGCTCTTTTTGGCGCATACCACCAATTTCGGAGGCCATGTTAGACCCGACCTTACCTGCCAACACAAGGCAAGTAATTGTAGGAGCTGACTCAATGATCGCCAAATCACGAACGATATAGCCAATATAATAGCTTGGAACTAACTGACCGTCAAGTTGATATGCAAACTGAACCGCTGCAACCGCACCCATGAAGACGGCGATAATCGCAACAATGATCAAAGAGCCTACACCGATGTCATCCATCTGGCGCAAGGTTTCACGCCAGTATATCTTCAGGCGTTCTGGACGACTAAACGAATCCCAGAGTAAATCTAGGTAGCGTCCGAAGTGAAAGGCGAAATTGCTAAACATCTAAAGGTTTCGTGGGCGACAAGGTACTAGAGCAAATGAAACGAAACGCTATGTTCAACGCTACTTTACGCCGCAAGTTTTCAATCGAACATCATGAATTCAAAAATAGCAGTCATTACAGGAGCCACAAAGGGCATTGGACGCGCCATTTCCGAGCAGCTCTGGAGCTTAGGATACAGCTTGGCGATTTGCGCAAGATCCGCTGATGATTTGAAGGAAATGAAACAGGTTTTGGCGAAAGCACTACCAACGTCTATTGAAGGTAATGACCAACCTAAAATTTTGACGCAAGTTTGCGATGTCAGTCAAGAAGCGCAGGTTAGGGCTTTCGCCAAAACCATACATGACAATTGGGGAAGGGTAGACCTCCTTGTGAATAATGCGGGCGCTTTCACCCCAGGGAAATTGATTGAGGAGGAGGACGGTACGCTCGAAAAATTGCTCAACACCAATGTGATGAGCGCCTATTGGCTAACAAGATCACTATTAAGCGACCTCAGAGCATCAAATCATGCCCTTATCGTGAACATCAGCAGCATTGCTGGACTCATGGCTTATCCACCAGGTGGCAGCTATGCCGTGAGCAAATTTGCTTTGCGAGGCCTGTCCGCAACCCTGAGAGATGAGTTAAAAGAAGAGGGCATAAAAGTGACGACGGTTTTTCCTGGGGCGACATGGTCTGCGAGTTGGGAAGGGGTAGACTTGCCAAAACATAGACTAATGCTTGCTTCAGATGTAGCGCAGTCAGTAGTCGGTCTTCTTGCTTTAAGTTCGCAAGCGGTTGTCGAGGAATTGTTGATTAGACCTCAATTGGGAGATTTGTAAGTTGATCGCATACCAACGGATTCGATAACTTTAGCGTAATTCGATTGTTTGAGAATCTAATGTCACCTAAAACACTAACTTTGATGGGCTCTGGTGAGCGCTAACCAATCTCCATCTTAAAGGATTTTATGCCAAAAGCCTACAACGTACTTCTTCTTGAGGATAGTAGACCAGACATCTATCTTATCAAGAGGCACTTGACAAAGCTTTACCCGCAAATAAATATTACGGACGTTTCAGCCAGAGAGGATTTTGAAACGCAACTTCAAGCAATCAGGCCAGATGTGATTTTGTCAGATTACCGCCTTCCTCACTATTCTGGAATCGAGGCTTTACTTTTTACTCGGGCAACAACACCTGCTATTCCTTTTGTATTTGTGACTGGAGCGCTTGATAATGAAGTGACTGCAGAAAACACTATTCTCAAAGGAGCTCATGCTTTCGTACTCAAAAACAACTTAGAAAAGCTAGATCAGGTACTCTGCGATTTGTTTGGTGAAGCGGGTGTTCAGCACATGTCTGATACTTAAATTGGTATTCGAGAGAGATCGACTACTCGATTAATTTCTGCTGAATACCATCGTCCGAAGATTTTCTTGGTGACATAACCTTCCGAAATGGGAGCACAGCACCCATACGGAAGCAGTGTCGACACCTGGCTTCATAGGCGTCATCCGCACCGAGCATCACCTGCTCAGGGTCGGCAGCTGTGCGAAAACTGTGAGTAGCCAAATTGCCGCATTGCGCGCAAATAGCATGCACCTTGGTGATGTACTCGGCAACAGCAAGAAGTTCTGGCATCGGACCGAAAGGCTTGCCCCTAAAATCCATATCGAGTCCTGCGACAATGACTCGTTTTCCCATCGAGGCTAATTCTTCACATACGCCCGGGAGGTCCTCTCCAAAAAATTGAGCTTCATCTAAGCCTACCACTTCAAGGTCTTCTACAAGAGAAATAACGAGGCTAGCATTTTCTAAGGGTGTACCCGGAAATGCGCGACGATCGTGAGATACAACGTCGTTTTTCGCATAGCGCGAGTCAGTCTCTGGTTTGAATACACCTACTGCTTGGCCTGCAATTTCGGCACGTCGCAACCTGCGAATCAACTCTTCCGTCTTTCCCGAAAACATGGAACCACAGATGGCTTCAATCCATCCGCTGCGCTGTCCTCGATAATGTGGCTCTAAAAACATCGGGGCCAATGTAGACCAAAACAGGTCGTCTTTACGTATGTACTTAGACAGACTTTTAAGCAGCAGTACTTTCGTTACGAAAAACGATCTGCTAACTTGCACGCGCTATGAAATTAGATCACGCACAGACGATTCTCAATCGTATCAACCGAATGTTCACCGATGTCGCAGAAGGAGGAGGCTCAGCCTCTGCTCTCGAACGCGATTTATTGAAAGAGTACGTACGCCGTTTGTACGAGTCACTCAATGAACAAGAGGATGTTACGAATCAAGCCACACCTCAGGAGGTTAAGGTCGAGGAACCGAAGAAAGTGATTCCTCCTGTGGCCGAGATTCGTCGTCCGAAGTCTGCTCGCAAACCTGCACCAGTACAGGCACCTACCCCAGCGCCAGCGCCGGATCCAGTTGTTCCTGAGCCGGTGGCCAAGGTCACTCCACCAAAGCCTAAAGTCATTGAGATTCCGGCTTCGGTAGAAGCAGATATTCAAGAGATGGAAACGCAAGCTGCTTTCAGCACGGCATCTTCAAGAGTTGCTTCTTCGGCAAGTGCTTTAAAGGCGCAGCCCGTTGCTCAACCCGTGGCAGAACAAGTTGTGGAACACTCTCCTTTTGAGCCTGCACAAGCAAATCTACCTCCAGCAATCAAAGCCATTTTTGTAGGAGATAAGAGCAATGACCTTTCGGCAAAACTTGCGGGATCGCCGGTAAAAGATCTGAATCGTGCGATGGCAATCAATGAGCGTTTATTAGCTCAGAACGATCTTTTCGGCGGTAACAAAGAGGAGCTAGATGCAGCCCTTACGCATCTAAATTCACTTAACTCGTACGAATCTGCAACAACCTATTTAGGTGGTGGAGCGGCGAAAAAGTATGACTGGGCTGAGGGTGAGCGCGTCGCTACGGCCCGTGCTTTTGCCAAGCTGGTACGAAGAAGGTACGCGTAAGCAAATGCGTTCTGCTCAATATTGAATTGTGACCCAAAAAGCTTGAGGGATCTATTCTGCAGAAAGTAGATTCTCCACTTCTCGTTTCAACTCCGCGATGGGACGTGCACCAGCCTCACGATACTTGAGTTCTCCTTTTTGGAAGATCATAATCGTAGGTATAGACCGTACGCCGAGCTTACCTGAAAGCTCTTGATTTTTGTCAACGTCGATTTTAACTACACGTACTTTTTCGCCCATGTCTTTCTTGAAAATCTCAAGTTGAGGAGCAAAAGATTTGCAGGGTCCACACCAATCAGCATAGAAGTCGATTAGGACAGGTGTATCTCCGTTAATGAGGTCTTGAAATGAGGTCGTTTGCTTTTCGCTAGCCATGATGTTGAGTTGTAATCGAGTAGTATCTCAATAACCTGTGGGATCACTTTTGGGTTGAGATAGCCTCTAAAGTCTCCCAAAAGCCTGGCCAACTCTTCTCAACTACCGTTGCATCATCAATGTGCACTTCCCCTTTTGTAGCGAGTAGTGCGAAGGCCATTGCCATTCGGTGATCATGGTAGGTGGAAATGTCGACAGTTCCTTCCCAAGACGCTAGGCCTTCGAGCATGTAATAAATCTTACTCGAATTGGGTGAAAATCTAGTGGGTAGCTTACTCTTGAACACGCCTACTTTTTGAAGTTCAGCTTGCAAGGCTGCGATCCGGTCAGTTTCTTTTAGACTGAGTGTCTGTAAACCAGTGAATAAGGCCGTAGTACCTGTGCAGGCACATAGCACCGCAAAGGTTTGGGCGAGGTCTGGACTCGTCTCGAAGTCACATTCCCACTGCGCAGGATGATTGTCGGTGACTCGCTTAAAGGTCACGCCAGTTTTTGAGAATTGACTCTCTACTCCCCACTCACTTATCCAATGGGTGAATTGATGATCTCCTTGGAGGCTGTTATCTTCCAACAAAGGACAAGTAATCTCTGTGCCAACTGGACTCATTGCGATCCACCCGGCCACATAACTAGCCGCAGACCAGTCTGATTCAACAGCATACGTTCCTCCTGAATAGGGTTGTGCTGCGATAGTAATCGTTTGATTTTGAATCTGTATGCTTGCGCCAAAACGATTCATCAACGCGGCAGTCATTTCGAGGTAAGGGCGACTCACGAGTTGGCCAGTCCATTCTATCTCTAGGCCTTTCGGCAAAACAGGCGATATGAGCATCAATGCGCTCAAAAATTGACTGGAAGTATCCCCTGGGAGACTCGTTTTGGCGGAAGCTGTAAGAGGCGCATCCCCGATTTGAAGAGGAGGATAACCTTCTTCTCCAAGGTATGAGATGTCTGCGCCGAGTGCTTTGAGTGCATCGACCAGTGGTTTGATTGGGCGTTGCAGCATGCGCGCGCTGCCGGTGAGCGTTTGGCTTCCAGGCTTTGTACACAAGAGCGCTGTCAAAAAACGAAAGGTGGTTCCTGCAGGACCGCAATCCAGTGTCGCTCCATCTTCAATTTCCCCAAGCAGTCGGGCTAGGGTAGAAGTGTCTTTTGCTTCGGAGAGGTTCTCAATGGTGAGCTCGTCCTTGCCCAGCGCCTGAATAATCAAAGCGCGGTTGGCCAAAGACTTAGACGCTGGAAGCTCAACAGTTCCAGAGTGAAAATCTATTTGCGGAAGATGATGTGAATTAGACATGTGGCTTAACAACGTATGATTGCTGACCAAGTTGAATTTGAGTGCAGAGTGTTTGTAGAAAATTTGGAGTCTAGTGATTTTAGTGCTAGAAATCGTTTCGGTTTAGCCTAGCTGTTAAACTAGATGTCACTTTACGCCATCGACTTATAGTATTGCATAAAAAAAGTCTCCTTCCGACGGTTAAATCGAAAGGAGACTTAGCCTACTAAAACTGAAATTACTAGCGCATAATTATGAATCTAGCAAATTGAGATTGCTTCCTTTTGGAATCTGCATGGAGGATATATATACCTTCCTCCCAATTTGTAGTGTCGAGTTCGAAGACGCTTGTGTTCTCTGGAATAGTAGTGATGGTTTTAATCAATACACCATTACTTGTGTACACCTTGATCTGGTCTGTTTTATAATTTTGAGGAAGATGAACCTCTGTATAAAAATCAGCTGGATTTGGTGACATCCACAATTTGTTTTTGTTCTCCTCTGCAAAAAATAATCGAGGGCTTGGAGGTGCACTGAAGTTCACCGTGTAATCTTCCACTTCTCCAAATGGATGACTGTCGCATGGTGTCGCTGCCATTCCACGGCTCATGACTACCCGCATTCTGGTTGATCCTTGGGTGAATGGGAAATTTGGCATCGTTGCCTGCCCGACGATTGTCGAATTGTCTGTGCCATTCTGAGGTCGACTCATGACATCAGAGAATACTTGCTCTGAGTTAGCAAAAACATTGTCGCCATTGAAGTCAATCCAGATTCCCCAATGTTCATCAAAAGTCTCCCAACTGTAACTTGTCTCTAGGGAGATGTCATAGGTGACGCCTCTTTGAATTGGCGTTGAGATATCGGTGAAATCATTGTACGTTCTTTTGCCACTGGAATTATTAATCTGGTTGAATGTGACATTAGAAATCCAATCATGATATGGAAATTCACCTTCTGCATCACAGTATGCGCCAGTATTGATAGGGCGGCCTAAACAAGTGCAGCCATCAGCAAGGATGACATCGTTTGCTGTTGAAGCGTCACGATCGTCACAGGCAGTACCTGGAGTCTCTGGTAGATTAGGATCAGTATCGTCGCAATCTTCTGATGCACAAATGCCGTCTCCATCAGCGTCTCCACCAAAGGCATCGCACGGGCCATCAGTATCCGTAACCGTATAGTACTCAGCTGTGCTACAAATCTCATTATAGCCAGCATCGTACAATGAGATCTTTACATAGTAAGTGTCCTCCGCAAGCGGGATAATTTGTGTTTGAGGATCACAATCTCCAAAACATCTATAGACTCGGTCCCAAATAGAATTAAAAATTTGTATCCCTGCGATTGGAGCACCAGATAATCCATCAATACTTATCTGGCCATTGGTCAAAGTGATCGTCAGGTTAGCACAAGGGTCGGCAGATATAGGGGTTCCTGCGCAAGTACAGCCGTCAGCTAGAAGTACATCGTTAGCAGTAGAAGAGTCGCCATCATCACAGCTAGTGCCTTGCGTGGCAGGAAGGTTAGGATTGTTGTCATCGCAATCAACATCTGCGCAAATACCATCATTGTCGTTGTCTACGCAGCCTTCGCATCCGTCAGGAATACCGTTAGCGTTAGCGTCGATGTTGTCATCAAATCCTGAGCATTGGTCCTCATCATCGCAGACACCATCGTTGTCTGAATCTTGGAAATCTGCTGATAATGGATCACAGACATCGCTTGTCGCTTGGAAGATCGGTGTAAGAGTGCGGTCACCATCAGCGACAAAATCAATCTCGGCATTTGTATCACCTGTTTCTAACCAATATTGAAATTCGTAGCCATCGTCTGCCACGGCCTTGATGCGAATAGGCATGTTAGTGTAGTACGTCCCCGTATAGTCGAAAGGAATAGACATTTCTTTCCAGTGTAGAAGGACTTCACCATTCGTATTAGCATCGTATCCAAACGTCAACTCGAATTGATCGTCTAGGTTGAAATTACGTTGCATGTCATCGTAGAAATAACTTGGACGCTCAGTAAAGAATGTAGTGTAGCGATCAATTTTTTCTTGCCAATCCGTTCTGTTTTTCAAATAAGGATTGTCGAATGCCCAGCGCTGTAGGTGCGCATCCATCTCAGCGTCGAGTGCAGCCTTAGAAGCATCGATAAAGGAGTGCGCTCTTTCTTCGCTAAGGATTAGCTCCATGAAACTACAGGTGCGCTGAATGAATTCGTCCTGAAATTCTTGGTTGGCCAATAACTTGCGAATAAACACCGTAGCGCGGCTATCGTATGGCCAAGTGGTTTGATTTGGATTTAAGACCTCTCCAAATGTATCCCACTCATAGCCATTGGTAGAAGTCCCACCAAAGATGCTAGCAGAGGCGTCAGAATCTACGTACATGTAGCGCCACTTGCCGTCAGCTTCTCGTGGGCGCCATAATTGGAGATTGTTTGCTGGCCAATCAGAACTACTAATGTAGATCATACTAATCCAATAGTCAATCAAATTCTCAATATCAAACTGAGTCTTGAAGTATTCAAAATTTGATGGGTCGCTCAAATCATTTGCTTGAGCAAAGTCGTAAAGCGCTTGATAATGCACATCGTCTCCTTCCTTGATCTCAGTGAAAATTCTTGGATTTTCGATGAGATCTAGTTTATCTTTTGGAACATCTAGTATTCCATCAAAGTACTCATCACCATAGAGGTCACGGAAATTTTGAATCCCAAAATATTCTCCATTTATGTATACAATGGTTGGACGGTAACTTTGATACTCGACATCTGTAACCTCAGCTAGCATTTGTTGGTTGGTACCATCTCTAAACATTGTATGTCTAAAGTCCTGACCACTGTTTCGTAATCTTAACCTTTCATATTTCTTGAAATCTCTATTTGGGAACAACTTGTAGTCGATGTCGCCATCTCCGTAGGTATTACCTCGTAAGAATATATTCAAGCTTTTGAGTGCATTTCGACGAGAGCAATTTCCAGATATTTTTATTCCAGCATTTACGGCAAATTTCTCTTCGCCGTCAGTTTCGAAAAAGGTAATGTGTGCTGGTCGTTCCCAATCTTGCCAATAATTTACAGGCATGTTGTCACTACAAAAGCCAACATCGATTCCGTTAGTTCCAACAGTGTAAATCCCAATTTCATCATCGTACAGATTGTCAGGATCGGTAGTGATCATCACTACCGGAAGTGATGCACTTGCATCAAACAAGTAGCTCTTTGTTTTTATCTGACTTGGCGCATGTCCACTTTTGAAAGCGCGCGCTCTAACCGCCATAGTTTTATCTACTGTTATTGGTCCCGTATACACTGTCGAGCTTTGGTCAGGGTCAGAGTTATCTGTAGAGAAGCGAATCGTTACTCCTGATTCATTATGACTTAGTTCAAGGAATTGTGTGCCGCTATAAACTCCGTGATTAAGAGAAAACTCTGGAGTGTCTAGCCATGAGAGTGTAGGGTCGTTTGGAGCGTTAGGTGTTTGGGTAGCAAAGAGCACCCAATCACTGGCACCTTCTGTAGATCGACCCGCAGAAGCTTTAAATGGAATTTCTCCAGAATCTACTTGATCTAAAATGACCAAGTCATTTCCTTGTGCTTGGACAAGTGAAATGGTTTCGCCACCACCGCCAATTTTAAAGTCGGCGTGGAAACCACCTAGGTTAGGTTCGCCATCTGCAAAAATGGTTAAGAATCCCTTTGCTGGAATGGGAGTCGCACTCCCAATTTGCCACTTTGTAAGGTCAGTTGCTTTGTCTGACAGGTATAGCCCCGCCAAGCTTACTGGGAAATTGTTATCGTTGTATAATTCAATCCAATCTGATTTTCCACCATTCTCGTCCTCGAAATCAGTACCGCTTGCAGAAATCTCATTAATGGAAATATTCGAAATAGGTGTAGTAGGAATCTGTGCCTCGAAAGTTATTTCTAAGGTAGGGCCTGTGCCCGAGCTAAAGTTTTCAGCCTCACGTTGACCAGTTCCATCGATGATGAAAGCCAAGTTGTTTCCTGCTTGCCAGCTACCTGTACTTACTACTTCTTGAATAAGAGTCGTAAGGTCAGTTGTTCTTTGATCAGGACCTGCTAGATTTTCAAGTGTCCACTCAGCTGGCTGCCAGTTTACGCTTGCAGAAGTTAGTGATCTACGAGAAATGTCACCATCTACTTCTTGAAAAGGAGCTGCATCTGTCCGCTCTGCTCTTATATTTAGATTGGAGGGACCAGAACTGGTTCTTGAATCTTTACAAGTGAACTGTATGTGCGCGCTAGTTATCGTCGCTCCACTTGGTATAGGTATATTTTGAAAGCGAACGCCGACCTTTTGGGTATTAAACGTTTCGGTCATTATCATTCCGAAGTTATCAATCGTGACTTCTTGATTGATGTAGCCATATTCTATAGCATCATCAGATTCTTGTCTCACTTCACGAGAGACAGTGCTCTGATAAGTAGGAATGGACATCACCTCATTAGAACCATTTGGTGTTGGGCTTGTGAATAGCTGAAGAGTACTTCCTCCATTTTGAGCACGACCATAGGAGATATCAGTGTTCTGCGCGCCGAATATGAGTTGATCAACAGTCGTCCCATCTGGAGCTGTGAGGGTCAGTGTTTCGCCTCCTGACCCTAATTTTAGGTCGACATGGTTTTCTCCGTCGTCGGTATCCTTATCGGCCCAAAGCAGCAGAAATCCATTTGCTGGTACGGTAGTCAACTGAGAGTTCGAACTCGGAATTTGCCAAAGCTGATCGTCCGTAGGATCATCAGAAATATAGTATCCCGCCAAATCAATTGCGGTAGGACTATCGTTGTAAATTTCGATCCAGTCTTCAAAATCACCCTGATCATCAGCCAGGGTTGTTTCGTTATCAGCCAAGACTTCATTAATTGTGATTTGGCCGAAAAGCGATGAAGCATGTAGTACCAATAAAAGTATCGGCAGAAGTAATGTGTTAGGTCTCATGTTCTGAATTCAAGAGTGTTACACATTGATTAATTATTTTATAACTAAACGATATGTGTTAGGTGCTACCTGTAGGAATGGTTATAAGCGCTTAAGAAAGAAGTTGTGATTCTTTATAAACGCCTGCTAAAAATCATTGAGACTGAAGACCTCGGTCTTCGATTTTAGTATCTACACAAGATGCGAACTATTTACCTCTGATGATGCACCATAATTATGGTGTTTTTTAATCAATCAAAAGGCCATTTATCTACGTAGAAATTCATCCCACTTGAGAAAACTCAAAGGAATAATTTTAAATTAAATGCCTGAATGCTAAGTTTGTAAGAACACTACAAGCCAGCCTTCGCACTCACCTCAAGCATTCGATCTATGCAGGAAGTCCCCTCCTTGATGATCCACTCAGGAAGGATAATTTCTGGAAGCTCATACTTCATACTGAGGTAGAGTTTTTTCATGGTGTTTCGCTTCATGTGCGGACACTCATTACATGCACAGGTGTTGTCGGGTGGGGCAGGGATGAATTCTGCATCTGGACGACCTTTGATCATTTGATGAATGATACCTGCCTCTGTTGCCACAACAAAGGTTTTGACGGAAGTCTGCTCTTTGGTATAACGCAGTAGGCCACTCGTACTACCGATGTAGTCAGCGCGCTCCAATAGCTGCGGCTCACATTCAGGGTGTGCGATCAATTTTGCACTAGGATTGCTAGCCATGAGCTTTGTAATCTTCTCATCACTGAAAATCTCATGCACCATGCACGAGCCATTCCATAACTTCATGTCACGCCCCGTTTTTTTGACGAGATATTTGCCAAGGTTAATATCTGGAGCGAAGATGATCGGCTGGTCTTTTGGAATCGATTCAATGATCTGAACTGCGTTGGTACTGGTGCAGCAGATGTCAGTCAAGGTCTTCAACTCCGCAGTACAATTGATGTAGCTCACCACAGTATGGTCGTTGTACTTCTCCTTGTACTTGCGGAATAAATGAGGCGGACAGCTGTCAGCCAACGAACAACCAGCTTTCAAATCTGGAAGCAAAACCTTTTTGCTCGGATTGAGCATCTTGGCAGTTTCCGCCATGAAGTGAACTCCGGCAAAGACAATAACGTCTGCTTCCGTCTGCTCCGCTTGCTGACTTAGCCCTAGTGAGTCTCCGACGTAGTCCGCGATGTCTTGAATTGGGCCGTCCTGATAGTAGTGCGCCAGAATAACTGCGTTCTTTTCCTTTTTCAGCTTTTGAATTTCAGCAGCAAAGTCAAGACCTGGTTCCGTAGGAATATTGAGGTAACCATTTTTTTCGAGGGTGGCAGTCGCGCGCGTCAAATCGGGAGTAAGTGAGCTCATGGAGGAAAGGTAAGAGTCCGCACTCAATCCTTGCGAGTGATAGGAAAGAATTAACGGCGAGAAAGCGTATTACCATTTGCCCGGCTCAACGCTTACCCCGATTCTCCATTTGTCGCTTGTCAAATATCTGTCCTCATTCTTTAAGCGTACAGGAGCTTGGAAGCCTATAACCACTCCATTGGATCCCCTAAAGCCAAAGTCAAATTGGGCCAAGTGATAGACTCCTTTTTCTCGAAAAGTAGGTTTTTTAGATTGACGGTCAGAAATAAGCATGTCACCTGCGGCGCCTTCTGTTCCGATTAATTCATAACTCATGCGAAAATAAATCCCTGCGTGCTTGTTGTCGAGCGGGTTGCGAACACTAAAATCCAATGTCGCAAAAGTACCGACGCCAAAAGCGATGAGATCTTCATGAGAGGTTTCGCAGGTGAGTTCATCTTTGATAGACATGCGATCTAAAATTACACGCGTCATTAACGGGAAGTATGCTTTGGTGGTTTTATCCGCCTTATAGAGCAGAGGCACTTCGAGTTGAAGATTACCCAAACCGCCATAAACTAGTTTATCGATGACCTGCTGAGAAAATGATGTGTCACGACCTGCGTTTGCCGTAGAGCTAACCGTCAGATTGCTCAACGGTAAGGCCATAGAGATTAGCTGAACCGTCGCAGAAGGTTGAGCATCATTGTTTAGGGCTAGACTAGCAGACGATAGCGCATTAGCCCCTTCGCGCCCATGAAAGAAAAATGCAGATTCTTTGAGCGAACGCACAGGTAATGGGCCTTTGCGACTCGTCTCACCCAAGAACATATGAACGCCTAGAAAATACGAGGCTGCCCTTTTATTAAGGTCAGCGTATTCATGGGCAGCCGTAACAAATGAAGCAATGTCTGCCTCATCTATGGTGATAGAAGCGCTCGTGTCAATGTATTTGACTGCGGCAGAAAGACTCTTGCGATTTTCGGGTTTATAGGTTGCGAAACGTCTTTGCTCCTCTTGAGACAATACTGCCTCATCCGCATTTGCGAGATTGAGAGCAGTGTTGCCACTTGATAAGAGAAGGGGATTGTGATACAGAGCAACGCTCGCAATGGCGGGGGACTCTGAGGATAGCTTTGTTAAAAGCTCATGATTCCCGTACTGCGCTCGGATTAGTAAGTCCTTCAAGGCGGCAGCTTCTGTTGTCGAAAGAGACCCTTTCAATTGAAGCTTTGAGACAAGGACCATGAGCGTATCTACTCGTCTCAGGCAGCGGGAAGCTGCTAAGTGTGCTCTAACGGGAACGATCTCAGTTTCAAAGTTTTCGAGCTCACGATAAGATTTAGTCTTACCGCTGTTATCGATATAAGTGCTCTCACCGACCTGAGTTGAGAAATAAGGCAGCTGTGACACAGCTGTATGACAAAGGAGGCTGCTCGCCGCCAATAGAAAAACTACACGCATAGAAAGGTTTGTGTAGTTTATTTAATCAGGTAGAAACTTTTTAGAGAGGCAGTAAATGGACAATAAAAAAAGGGACGCCCACAAGGAACGTCCCTTTTTTTAAGTTGGTGTATGTGTTAAAATTTACCCCTTAAAAAGGGTAGTTAAGGAACGAGCAACTTTAAACGTTGAGTTGCTCCGTTCTCACTTGTAGCTTCAAGGATGTACACACCAGATACCAGTGGGTTGGATGCCTGAAGCACTGTGCTACCTTCATCTTGACGACCCCACGT
>CALDUE010000076.1 GCA_937923485.1 uncultured Saprospiraceae bacterium | reverse complement strand
TCAATCGATAGTCTTTTGGTCGTGCTTCGCGGCAACCTGAAAGCGTCCATAATAGATGACTCCATTCACATTGCTGATCTGATCCAATTGACTTCAACCTTCAATGAGCTGCTCGGCGATGGGCACTTACAACTTACTAGGAGTAAGGATTCGAACTATGTAAAACAGAATCGATTATACAATTATGAGTTTTATACCCGCATTTTAGATGATGGACGAGTTATTCTAAGTGACACCTTAATACTTTTAGATTCTACCACATTTTATCCTGGCGTTGAGGTCCTCACTTTTCAAGGCGAACCAGTGAAAGAGATTTATGATAAAATCGGTTCATTCATTGGTCTTGGTGATCATAATTTAGCTTCCGCCAAAACCTTCTTCCCAGCCTTAGATCCAGCGTCTTTCTACCAGCGGCTATATGGTTGGAAAGACTCCCTGCTGGTAGACCTTCTCGTAGATGGAAAACCTCAGCAAATCACCCTAATTCCAAGTGCTCGGCAGGCCTATTTAAATAGAGACACCTCAATAGTCCTGAATGAGCCTGAAGTCACAAAGCTTACGCGAAAACAGAAGAAACAAAATCGGATTGACCGGTTGAACCGGCTCATCAGATTAGACACTACCGCTAACCCGGATGTGTATAAATTGGGAATTCGAACGTTCAGTTCGGGTGCATATGAAAAGGTAAATCAATACGATAAAGTCAGAAGATTAATGAAGCGAGTCGACTCTCTTCAAGCCAAAGGACTCATCATTGATTTGAGAAATAACACAGGCGGCTCGCTGAACTTTGTGAACTATGTATTCAGCACAATCGCAAATAGCGAATTTTACAGCGGTGATGCTGGGTATGGCTATAATGATCGAGCAGGTGGAGAGAAGTTTTTCAGTAAAATTGGAAACAGGTTTTTTGGAGGCGCACGCAAAAAGAATGGTGTGTATGTCAAGAAAAGTATGACTGAAAAGTCCAAACCCAAAAAAGGCAAGATTCACTTTACAGGAGAAGTAATTGTCCTTGTGAATGCGACTACTTTTTCTGGAGGAACTTGTTTTGCCAACTACGTTCAAACGTATCACCGAGGAAAGGTCGTAGGGCAAATACCTGGAGGCTCAGCTGAAAGGATGTTTGCTGGTACGCTCTTTAAAGAACCCATCGGTCCAGACGAGTCGCTGCTCATCAACATGCCCCTTTGGTACATGGACATGCCAGGCGACCATACGGGTAATCTGATCCCCGATGTGATCGTCCCAATAACCGCTGAAGTAATCATCGAGCAAAAAGACTTTACGCTTGAAGTCGCACTTCAACAGTTCACATTCGCTAAGACTGAAAGCGCGCTATAAACCGAAAGTCTCGCGCATGCCTGAATACTTATTTGAATTCTGCCCCCAATAGGCTTCTTTGGCCGAGTGCTTTAGTGTTGCAGAACTAAGCTCCTTACCTTTCATCACTTCTTCCCAGCCTAACAGCTTGTTCGGAAACTTACTGTCAAAACGATAGGTAAGTGTTCGACCGTTTGCCGCATAACTGAGGACGAGATGTGATTCTTCGCCTTTGGTGATCAACTCGATATTGGCGCTTTGCACCTTTGGCATTGCGTGAAACAAGGCATTGTACATAGCTCCTGGGATGACCTGCTGCTTCCCTGTTGGAACTTTCTTGGGGTCTAAACGCATGAGTGAAGGGAGTTCATCTTCAAGTAATACTCCAGCTAAGGTGCTTTCTCCGTCCGCTTCTCCTTGGAAGTAGCTGCGGTGTTGAGACTCATATTTGCCATTCCGCAAATTGAGTTGCCACCAAGAATGCCCGCACCAATCTTGAGCGCTGAGTGAAGTCTTGAGTGTATGAGGATATTGGTCTCTTGACACAGGCGTAAATGCTGAAAGCATTAAGGAGTAATCATAAAGCCCAGTAGTAAAGCGGTGAATCCTGTTTAGCTTAAGCACACTTACATCTTCCTCTTTGGTAGGTCTTCCATCATCTTTCACTTGCGTCTTCGGCAGAAATGGTTCGGCCACAAAAACGAGGATAGCATCACCGACACGTTTCTCACCATAGCGATCTAATGTGAGCGTGTAGGTATTGACCTCGGCTTTTCCACTATACCAATAGCCGTCCCAACCTTCTGGCCTATTGATAACAGTAGAGGGTGAGTTGGCTGGTAGACCTACGGCTGCAATAGATGTGCTAGTGTTCGTCTCGCCACAGCTTACAAGCGCGCAAGCGCCGAGGAAGCAGGCAAATAGGAGTGAAAATTTCATATAAAGAATACAAGCAAGCACCTCTTTTGGTTTTTTGCTCACAAGCGTTGACAAACCCAAAAATCAGTGGTCTGAACTGCTATGTTTGCGCCACTGCAAATGATACTTCCCGTGATAGACGTAAAGCTTTTTAGTGGCGACAAATCCCAATACCTCGCCAAGCGCATAGCCGATTACTACGGCGATGACTTGGGCGATGTGACCGTTCGTCGGTTTTCAGATGGTGAGATGCGCATCATCATCAACCAGAGCGTACGTGGAGCGTGGGTTTTCTTCATCCAAAGCACATTTTCTCCTACAGACAACCTCATGGAGCTTTTGCTCATGATGGATGCTGCGAAGAGAGCTTCTGCGGGCTACATCACTGCTGTGATTCCTTATTTTGGATATGCACGTCAGGATCGTAAGGACAAGCCTCGCGTTCCTATCAGTGCTCGTATGATTGCCAACATTCTGCAGACTGCCGGTGCTGATCGCGTCATGACCATGGATTTTCACGCTGATCAAATTCAAGGCTTTTTCGATATCCCTGTAGATCACTTAAAGTCTGAGGCGATTTTCATCCCTCACCTGGCGGAGAACATCGATTTAAGCAATGTGATCTTCGCTTCTCCTGATGTCGGTGGCGTAAAACGCGCGCGCACCTACAGTAAGCATTTCCACCGTGAGTTGGTGATTTGTGACAAGGTGCGCAAAGAGGTCAACAAGGTTGCCGAAATGACGGTCATCGGAGAAGTCGAGGGTGCTGATGTAATTGTAGTCGATGATTTGGTAGATACCGCAGGTACACTTTGTCGCGCAGCTGAAGTCCTGATTGAGAAAGGTGCTAAAAGCGTCCGCGCATTATGTACTCACCCGGTACTCTCTGGCGATGCCTATGAGAAGATCGCTGCTTCGAAGTTTATGGAGGTCATCGTATGTGATACCATCCCATTGAAGGCTGGCCGACCGTGTGATAAGATTACGGTTTTGAGCACAGATAAGCTTTTTGCAAGAGCTATCCGAAATACGCATGAGCATAGGAGTATTTCTGCGCTGTTTGTGGAGGATTGACTAATTGATAGTTGGTAATTGTTAGTTGGTAATGCCTTTAGGGATGCTGCCTTAGGGACGCGGCTTAATTGATAGTTGGTAATTGTTAATTGGTAATGCCATTAGGGATGCTGCCTTAGGGACGCGGCTTAATTGATAGTTGGTAATTGGTAATGCCATTAGGGATGCTGCCTTAGTGTCCGTGGGTTAATTGATAATGCCTTTGGGACGTTGCCATTAGGGACGCGGGGATATTTGCTAGGTGGTATTGGTCTAGGAAAGTTCGGCAGACCTCGGTCAGGGAAATGTCATGGAAAAGACAGTAGACATGAGCTGAGCGTGTTATATTAGGACTCTACTAGATAATAATACCTACAGCTATGAAAATTTTACTTACCTCCGTTTTTGGTGCAATGCTACTCTTTTCAAGCATCAGCTTGCATGCTCAGGCCACTGCTCAATCACATGTACAGCTGAGTACCCGAGTACTTAAACAAATTCAGAATCCAGTAAACGAAACTGAGTTTGTTTACCTGAGTCCGCAAGGAATTTCTAGAACTGAAGATCTACAAGTTGACGATGCGCTCGATGCATCTATCATAGGCCTGCCCAATGACCACTTTCCGCAAGACGTCGCTTACAGCGAAGACGGTCGTCTTTTTGCCTTGCTTTCTGTGAATTCCTTTGTAGATGTGGTCCTCTTAGACAGTCTAATTTTAGTTGAAATTACTGATCAGGGAATTGTCGAGTTAGCAGAGCTTTCCTCAAACAGATCAGTAACTGGCCGCCTTGCTGTGCGTGCAGGTGAAATCCTCGCCTTTGAAGGTCGCCCAGATTTTGCAATGAGTAATTCATCTTCGTTAGCAATTCTTCATACGTATGAAATAGCCAGCGGGAACCTGAGTGATGAGGTATTACTCGGTGGTAGCACAGACCCCGTTCTTTTCATCAGCAGCGATGATCGCTTTCATTCATTGCAAGCAGACTACGAAGCTGTTTACCAGCTTATTGATACTGCACTAATGATTAGAATAGAACGATCTACGGGTAATAGTGAACTACTTACTCAAACAGATTTAAAATTATTTCCATTTTCATACGAAACTATAAGAGACACGACTTGGGTATTTGGTTTAGGATCTACACAGGATCAAATTGACATCTACTCACCTTCTGCTGAACTAACACTCCAAGCTCCAGCTACTGGAGATTTTGCAGATGATGTTCTAGCATCTCCTTCGGGGGGCTATATCTTAAGGATTGAAGCTGATCCAGGATTTTTGCACTTTGGTGATATGCGTGGAACCACGCTTGAACGCGTTCCTTTCTATGAGGCCAATATGTTAGAGTTAGCAGGATTCAATGAGCTCTCAACTGGTGAAGAGCATCTGACCTACAGTCTTGGTGTTGGTGTTGGTGAAAGAGATCGCTATCAAACTTTTATTAATGGCCAATGTCCGTCACTAATTAGAGCTACATTCTTTGCAGAATATAATGATCGCGATGAGCTTTTCGTGTCTAATCCAGAGCCGATAATAGGCGATTTTGAAGTCAGTGAACTTACAAAGACGTTCGCAATGATAGCCTTAGGCGATTCTCTTTTTGATTACACGTTAGAAGGCGTATTAAGACTTGCAAACTATGGCAACGAGTCAGTTGGTATTAGGACGGCCAGAACCGTGGCTTCAAATCCCACTGATAGAGGCTGCAACAATCCCACAACGATCAATCAAAATTTTGATCCATTCAGCAGCTCTTTTACCACTAATCGTGAACCTGCCCTAACTGCTTGGAGAATGAGCATTGATGGATATCCAGCAACCCCATTTGGTGAACCTCAAATTTTCGATCTACCAATTACTTCCTCAACTAGTGAAGTTTACCAACCCATTCAAAGCACCTTTCCTAACCCAACAACAGGTTTGGTAACAATCGAGTTTGATGCGCAGCAATCTCCCCTAAGAGAGTGGACGCTTATATCCAGTGATGGACGCAAACACGCAATTGTGCCAATTATGGTTAGCGGCAGTGCGGCTACTTTCTCACTAGGAGGCTTCCCCTTTGGGATTTACCAACTCATTGGCTTGAATGAAGAAGGAGGAATTCGAACAACCGTATCGCTAGTAAAATAAATTTTACTTAGCCCTCAACTAAAACGCCCCAATCATTTGCGATGATCGAGGTGTTTTAACTACGGGAATTGGAAGTCTATTGAATTTGGATGTACCCACTGTGCAGGTTGCCATTTCCATCGTCGAATACATACAAATACTCATCTTCAGTTTTGGCGTATGTCCCATCAGGAAGTCGACCTTCCCAAGTATTTTTATAATCTTCTTCTTTAAAGACTGGACGTCCTGCTTTATCAAAGATTGCTAACGTGTTTCCAGGGAAGCTTTGGACACCTAGTATCGTAAATGACGTGTACTCACCATTGGTTGACTTCGGGCTAAACTGAGCAATAATCGTTGGAGCATCACAAACGATTTCTAGTTTAATACGATAGGTTTCCATCCAATCTCCATACTTGACCGTGTAGATGAACTCATCGTTCGCTGCGCACAAGTCCATGTCCGGAAAGAAGATAAAGCCTTGTTCTGCAAGATTGACTTTCACCTCTCCTCGCGACGGATATTCATGGATATGCACATCAGCCATAGCATAAAGGCCGTCATCTGGCCAACCAGCAATGTCGAAAAAGGATTGTGTGTTGCGATATACGATTACCGTTTCCTCCTTATCCGGATTTTTCGGTGTTGCCGTAGCTGTTAGCCCCAGAGCTAAAACCGCAATGATTGTGAGTATTGAAGTGCGCATTTTCGTTGTTCAATTGCAGGGAGCTATAGCAACTCCTACAAAAGGCGTGCGCAAAACGATAAGCTTGTGCTCTTTTCGTAGTTTGGTAGAAAAGAGGGGTTTAACGGCAAACCGTTAGATCTAGTCGACACTTGGAAGTCTAATGTGATATTAAGGTTTTGCACTCGACTAATCTTCGGCTTGATATGACGGTTTGGTGTGGTTCTTTGCGCTAAGAGCGCTTTTCCCCTCGTTCTTGGTCTCTTCTTACTAAGACAAACCAGTCAGGTTTGAATTCTAGGTAGCCGAATTCGTAGCAAAAGCGGTACTCACGACCTTCTTTCGTCGTGTAGATGTGCGTGTGGTAATTGAAACTGAAGCCACGATCGTTGAGGCGATCCACATGTACGTTGGCTTTTCCGTCTGGATTGAGTTCAGCGAGTATGCGGCGGTTTTTGCGCAAGATCTTGTTGACCTTTCGCATGAATGCATCATTAAGGGTCGCAAAGTGATTGTGAAATCCGTTGCGACACTCTGCATTACAAAACTTCTTGTCAGAACGCCCTCGCAGCACTTCGCCACAGTAATCGCAGGTACGGGTGGGTTGTTGATCTAGGAGGGCCATAGTTGGGACGTGAGATTTGGGACGTGAGATTTGGGACGTGAGATTTGGGACGTGAGATTTGGGATTTGAGATTTAGGACTGCTACTAGGGACGCGCGAGGGAGATAATTTCTAGTTACCAAATTGCCAATTGGTAATGTGTTGATAGGATGCTACTTGTATGTTCAGTCCTCTCGATCTGGAAATCGGAAGGACTTAAACATACAAAAACGTTTTTCAAACGACTAGAGGCATTTGTAGGACTACCCTACCTTGAGGCGGTGATTCGAAACACTATTCTTGCAAGCCTAGCACTCACCTTACTTAGCTGTGGGAGTTCGAAGGTGCTCAAACAGATCGAGGCTGAGCCGGCCTATCAGCAAGCATTTACTGGTTTTTTCCTTGCGGATGCCTTGAGTGGAGAGGTCCTAGAAGAAGTCAATGCGGACCTGCTTTTCACACCTGCGAGCAATACGAAGCTCTTGACCTTTGCAACTTGCTTAGACTGGCTGCCGCAAGACTCGATTCCTACGCTTGCATATGCATACGAGGCGGATACGCTACGGCTTTGGGGACTGGCCTACCCGCAGTTGGCGGCTGATGATCTCCCCTATAATGAGCGTATTAGAAAGATCATCGCTGATTGGCCAGGGACGGTAGAAGTAAATTTGCATGGATATGTAAGGCTTCCTCGTTTTGGAGAAGGATGGATGTGGGACGACTTTAACTATGCTTTCGCGCGAGAGCGATCTGGGATGCCGCTGTATAGAAACATGGCTCGCGTCAATCGATTGCCAGACACCGTACTTACTCGACAAGAAGGTACTCCGACGACGTTAATCAGGTTTAAAACGCAGCCTTCTTTCATCGTCGCGCAGCCATCTGGATATGTACGTGAGAAGTACTTGAATCGTAGCGAATTCTCCAATCGTTTTGCAGCTTCCGCCAAAACCTCACAAACCGATACATTAAGTGCGCCGCTCTTTTCTGCGGCAAACCTGATCACTCAGCTTTTGGAAGATTGGACAGGGAGACCCATTCGTTATCACAATAAACCTTTGCCTAAAGATTGGGGCACGCGGGTTTGGAATGGAGAACCGCGCGATAGTTTGCTTCGGCAAATGATGTTACCCAGTGACAATTTTATGGCCGAGCAATTGCTGCTGGAATCAGGACTTTATAGTAAAGACTTGACGGACGTGGGGCAGGTTTTGGCGAAAGCGCAAAAGGAAGTTTTACAAATCTCAGAAGACGATCTATTCTGGGCTGACGGTAGCGGCGTATCGCATTACAACCTGGTTACTCCGCGTGCTTTAGGGCTGTTAGTTCATCGCCTTTCGGCAAAACAAGGGGTCGATTACCTCACGCATTTTCTTCCCGCAGGAGGTGAAAGTGGAACCATCAAAGATTGGTATAGCGGACGAGGAGGAGTCCCATACGTTTACGCCAAAACAGGAACCTTACTTCACAACCACAGCCTCTCCGGTCTACTGAAAACGAAGTCTGGAAGATGGTTGGCCTTCAGCTTCATGCATAACCATTATCGTGGCGGTTCGAAGACCTACAAAGAAGCAATGGAAGAAACCTTGGCACTAATTCGAGACTCCTACTGATGCGAAAAGCGATTCAAAAAGGACTCAGAGAGCTTCCCAAAAACTGGCAGGGGATCACCAAAGAATGGATCGGTAGCATGCGCGTTGAGCGTGGTCACAGCGACCATACCCTAGATGCGTATGTACGCGACATTGGGAAGCTCTGCGCCTTCTTGGGAGACGAAGAAACTGGTAACATCGCCAGACCAGAAGCCATCGAAGAATCCCAGATTAGAAGCTTTATTAAAGAGCTTTACGATGTTGGCTTGGCGCAGCGATCAGTGGCGCGAATCATGTCTGCCATCAAAGGATTCTATCGGTATCAATTAGAACAAGATTATATAGACAATTCTCCAGCAGGTGAGTTAGAGTCGGTACCGCTTCCTAAGAAACTACCGACGGTCTTAAGTCAAACGCAGATCGAGAACATGACTTTGGAGATTGATCATTCCACTCCTGAAGGTCTACGCAATCGTGCCATGCTTGAGTTTCTCTACGCCTGTGGTATGCGCGTGAGTGAGCTCATCAACCTGCGACTCAACCAACTGTTTTTTGAAGCTGACTTCATCCGCGTCATTGGTAAGGGAAACAAAGAGCGCCTTATTCCGATAGGGGCAAGTGCTATCAAGCACTGGGATTTTTATTGGGAGCATATCCGCAAGGAGCAAGCGAATGTCCATCCTGAGCACGCCGAATTTTGCTTCCTCGGTCGCCGTGGCAAGCAGCTGAGTCGCAACATGGTCTTCATGATCATTCGAGATTTGGCCAAAGCTGCGGGTATCGAGCAGCGTGTCGGTCCGCACACACTACGTCATTCCTTCGCGACACACCTTCTTGAAGGCGGCGCTGATTTACGTGCAGTCCAAGAGATGTTGGGACATTCGAGTATTACGACAACCGAGCTATACACGCACTTAGATGTGGGTCACTTACGAGATGTGATGGAGCGATTTCATCCCTTGGGAGGAGGGTGAGAATATGATAATGTTGGACCGCGAGAGCGGTCAACAACATGCTACTTACTTCCCCGCGCCATAAACTTCATCCGCAACGTATCATCTGTCACAGACGCAATCTGATGATAGGTCGTGTCCATGCCACCCCAAAACTCATGGATCATTGTGAGTTTACCTTTTTTGGTGAGTTCGTAACTCCCACCCGTGTAGGTGGTATAAGAGATTGGAGGCGTACCGCACCAACCTGCATTTTGACGTACTGAAAGTTGTCCATTTTCAGCGAAATCAAACCACGAGCCTTGGGCGTCTTTTGCTACACGTGCATAGACGACTTCATTTCCATCGTTATAGACACGTGACCAGCGACCTTCGATCTGGTCTGGAGAGAAAGAAGCAATCGCGAAAAATGCAGATAAGGCAAGAAGTAAAGCTTTCATAGTAGGTGATTTACCTTCAAGATGCAGGTTTTGACGAAAGTGCATAAAGTAAAAGCAAAAATGTAGCTTGTCACCTCTGTATCAGGATCTTGAAGCTACAATGAGAAAAGGCTATGAAAATACGCCTATCGATTAACTTAGCATCGTGAAAAGATTTACTCCCTTTGTAGCTATAACCGCTACACTACTCGCTTTTGGTGCCTTCACTGAGATGAACGCCCAAACAGAAGAACCTATTGGTATCAACCTCGATTACATGGATACGTCCGTGTCTCCAGCAGAGGATTTCTTTCGTTACGTCAATGGAAACTGGCTCGACCAGACTGAAATTCCAGCTGATCGCGAGCGTTGGGGATCGTTTGACGAGCTTCGTAAGAAGACAGATGCACAGACACTCGACGTCGTAAAATCTGCTGCCGCTTCAGGCAAGTACCCACCATCAACTGATCAAGGAAAGGCAGCGACATTTTTTGCTGTTGCTAAAGATACGAATGCACTCAACAAGTTAGGCATCAAACCTTTGCAGCCTTGGTTGAAGAAAATTGATGCTATCAAAACGTATGCAGACGTCGTTGCTTATCAACAAGAAGTTTTGCCATATGGAGGCGACGCGCTATTCTCTTTTGGAATCGGCACCAACCCGAAAAATTCGAATGAGAAAGTAGTGTACGTCGGAGGTGGTTCGCTCGGACTTCCTGATCGTGATTACTATTTGGATAAAGATTCTACCAGTGCAGTGCGCCGAGGAATGTATGTCCTCCACGTTGCTCGGATGTTAGAATTCACAGGCATGTCGAAGATGAAAGCTCAGCTTGCTGCCGCTCGCGTCATGGAGTTTGAGACAGATATCGCGAAGACTAAATTGGACAAGGTTGCGCGACGTGATCCATACAAGCGTTTCAATCCACGCAGCATTGCCCAAATGGATGCGATTGTTCCAGAAGTAAACTGGGGAAGCTATTTTAAAGCTGCTGGACTTGAGGTTCCAGATACCGTGATTATCGGCGAGACTGCTTATATGGACTATTTGGGTGAAGTATTGGCAGTAGCTGATATTACTACAATCAAAGACTACCTCCGTTGGCAAGCAATTGACCAAGCGGCTCCATACCTATCGACCAAAATCGATCGGGCGAACTGGGAGTTTTACTCGAAAGAATTACGCGGAGCTAAGCAGCAACGTTCACGTGAGGAGCGTGCGTTAGCTTCAACCAACCGTACATTAGGAGAAGCTGTAGGCCGACTTTACGTAGACAAGTATTTCCCGGCTGAGGCAAAAGCGACGGCAGTTGAGATGGTTGATAATCTGCGCCTTGCTTACAAGAACCGAATCAACAATTTGGAATGGATGAGTGCTGACACGAAAGTGAAAGCAATTGAAAAGCTTGGGACTTTCCGCGTGAAGATTGGTTATCCAGACACTTGGAAAGATTATTCTGCCTTGCAGGTAAAGCGTATTACAGAGGGAGGCAGTTATCTAGGAAATGTGCTTGCTGCCCGCAAGTTCAACTTTGATAAGGATATTGCTGATGCAAAGAAGCCTGTCGACAAGGACGAGTGGTTTATGAGTCCGCAGACGGTGAATGCATACTACAATCCTTCCTTCAATGAGATCGTTTTCCCTGCTTCAATTCTTCAACCACCGTTCTATGATTACAAAGCTGATGCTGCGGTCAACTATGGTGGCATAGGTGCTGTGATTGGTCATGAGATCAGCCACGGTTTTGACGACAAAGGAAGTGAGTACGATAAGGACGGTAACCTAAACAGCTGGTGGACAGAAACTGATCGTACGGCATTTGATGCGCGTAACGGAAAGTTGGTTGCACAATTCAGTGCGTACGAGCCACTTCCAAATGTGCACGTGAATGGAGAGTTTACTCTCGGTGAGAACATTGGTGACCTAGGTGGTATCAACTCAGCGTATGACGGTCTCCAACTTCACCTGAAGCAGCATGGTAATCCAGGCAAGATTGATGGATTCACACCTGAGCAGCGTTTCTTCATCAGCTGGGGAACGATCTGGCGTACAAAGTACCGTGACAAGGCGCTTGAGAATCAAGTGAAAACTGATCCACACTCTCCAGGAATGTACCGCGCTGCGGGTCCGGTAATGAACCTCCAAACGTTCTACGATGCGTTTGGCATTTCGGAGGATGATCCGAATTATGTGAAGCCTGAAGATCGCGTGATTATCTGGTAAGTCTCGGATCTCGGATCTCGGATCTCGGATCTCGGATCTCGGATCTCGGATCTCGGAAAAACGCCTCCATGACTTGGTGTTGTGGGGGCGTTTTTTTTGTTGGGTTCGGTTCTCGGGTTTAGCTAGGTGTGGTTTTACTCGGAGTCAAGAGGAAGCAAAGGTTGTTGGAAACATCCGACACATATCACATTCTAAAATATGACGCCAAGCTTTTAACGATCCGCACGTTGTTCTAATCAAGCTATATATAACGATTATTTAAATTCGTCTGGCTTGGAAGGCGATTTTGTCGGTTGTTGGAAACATCCGACACATATCACATTCTAAAATATGACGCTAATCTTTTAACGATCCGCACCTTGTTCTAATCAAGCTATATATAACGATTCTATAAATATATTTGGCTTGGAAAGAGATTCTGTCGGTTGTTGGAAACATCCGACACATATCACATTCTAAAATGTGACGCTAAGCCTTTAACGATCCGCACGTTGTTCTAAACAAGCCACATATGATCTTTTACCCAATACATCTCGCACCCATCCTTTCTATGAATGACAAGCTGCATGTAACCTCCATCGCAAAACGCTACCTTATAGCCTCAACTCTAATCACTCCATGAGCACCTTCAAGCGTCGCGACTTTCTTAAAAAGACATCACTTTCAGCTGCTGCATTCGCTGCCAGTACTATACTTCCTACTCGTCAGACCGCTCGACCAGCCAGCTCGACCTATATGGGTGATTTTGCTGCTACTCCTATTGTAAATATTCGAGCAGCCTTCATTGGTGTCGGCGCGCGCGGAGGTGACCACCTTTCTTTTTTTGCTTCACTGCCCGGAACAGAGGTTGTTGCTATCAGCGACCTCTATGAAGACAACGTCCTCAAGTGGAAGAAGAAGGCGATAGAATTAGGGAACGGTCAACGCCATACCAAACCCAAACTCTACTTCGGGGATCCTAACCAGTGGAAGGTGATGTTGGATGAAGTGAAACCTGACGTTGTATTTATCGCTACCGATTGGAACAACCATGCTCCAATGGCGATAAGAGCCATGAATAGCGGTGCACATGCGTTTGTCGAAGTACCTATTGCTGTGACTTTGCAAGAAATGTGGGACATCACCGATACTTCTGAAAAGACTCGGAAGCATTGCATGATGATGGAAAACGTGAACTACAATCGTGATGAGCTGATGTTCTTGAACATGGTGCGCCTAGGATTGATCGGCGAGCCACTTCATGCAGAAGCAGCTTATATCCACGAACTCCGCTTTCAGCAAAAAGAAGAGCTTCGAGGAACAGGTTCGTGGAGAACGCTTCAGTACGCTGAACGCAACGGTAACCTTTACCCGACACATGGTTTAGGCCCGGTTGCTCAATACATGAATATTGCACGCGGCGAAGACACATTTAAAAGTGTCGTCTCCTACTCTACCCCTGCTCGCGGCAGAAGCTTGTATACGGATAAAAACTATCCCTCTGACCATAAGTGGAGTGCGCTAGATTTCAAAGGTGGCGATATGAATACCTCAATCATCAAGACGAAAATTGGACGCACCATTCTCTTACAATGGGATGAGACTAGCCCACGTCCATACACTCGACACAATTTAATTCAAGGTACTCACGGCACTCTCGCTGGCTTTCCAACCAGGATTGCACTTGAAGGTGGCGTTGAAGGAATTACGGATAGCCATCATCGTTGGGCGCAAGGGTCTGACCTTTCTGCGATTTATGAAAAGTACGACCACCCTTTGTACAAACGCCTCAACGAAAAAACGAAGAATAGTGGTCACGGAGGCATGGACGGCATGATGATGTACCGCATTGTAGAGTGCCTTCAGAAGGGACTTCCTTTAGATCAAAATGTATATGAAGGTTGCCTTTGGAGCGCAGTAGCTCCCTTGAGTGAGCGTTCTGTAGCTAGTGATGGTTCGCCGCAATCCTTTCCAGATTTTACGAGAGGAAATTGGAGTGATACTAAGCGATTGGAGATTGTCACTTAGGATGTCGGATGCCTCGCGTTGAGCCCCGCTCAGCGCGGGGGCCTAGACGCGTGGGTCCTCGTGTCTTGACCCATGCGACGAGCGGGGCTATACACGGGATCGGATATCGGAATGAGCAAAATATATCAACGTTTAAAATGGCTAAAGGCACAGTCAAAGACATCCTTTAGAACTGTGGGATAATCAACTCAAAATTCAAAATAAGACTGCTAGGCTGCATTAACTTACCTCCATGTACAGATTTGCAATAATCGGATTAGGAAATATCGCCCGCAAATTTGCGGCAGACTTGAAATTAGTCGAAGGGGCAACACTTACCTCTGTAGCTTCTCGAAGTCAAGAACGGGCAGATGCTTTTGCAGAAGAGTTTCATGTACGGTATGCTGCAGGTTCTTATGAAAAGTTGTTCGAAGGACCGCATCTACATGCTGTCTACATCGCCACACCGCACGTCTCACACGCCGAGTTGGTGAAAATGTGTATGGACCACGATATACCCGTCATTTGCGAAAAACCAATGGGCATCAATCTTACAGAAGTCCAAGAATTGGTAGGCTTAGCCAGACATAAGCAAGTCTACCTCATGGAGGCGCTTTGGACGCGTTTCCTTCCAAGCTTTCAAGCAGCTAAACGACATATTGACGCTGGGGCAATTGGGAAGGTTGAAGGACTCAGAGCTGACTTTGGATTCAAAATGGGACCACAAACCCGCGAACGAATCACTAAACTTGAACTCGGGGGAGGAGCACTGCTCGACATCGGAATCTATCCCGTATTCCTCGCTCAAGTAATGTTCGGACCTCCAACTACTATTACGGCAGCTGCACGTTTTAGCGAAAGCGGAGTGGACGTCGACGATACGATAGTTCTTGAACATGAAGGGGGTATTCTAGCAACGCTACATTGTACGCTTCTCGCGAAAACCAAAACCGAAGCCGTCATTTACGGAAGCGAAGGCACGCTATACTGGGACGAACTTTGGTACAAGCAATCTGATTTCACGATTAAAAAGGACAACAGCGAAGAAGAGCTTCGCTATGTAGCCAAACCTCGTGGCTTTGGCTATGCGCACGAAGCACAAGCGATGGTAGAAGACCTGCGCCAAGGACGGACCGAAAGTCCGCTGTGGAGCCTAGACGATAGTCTCACCTTGCATACTACGCTGACGAAGATTCGAGAATTGATCGGCTTGAAGTATCCGATGGAGTAGCTTGGTAAACTTGAATACTCGGGACAGTCTATCTCATGGAATTTATTTAAATGCAAACGTCAGTGTAGAGTGTTTATTAAAAAATTTTATTTTGGAAGCGCTTCATAAGCTATAGGATGCTCCCAATTATAACATATCTAGAAAAGTGCTATCTTAGTCATCACATTTTACTTTAAAGATTTCATTATGATTCGATTAGTACTACTTGCATGCTTCTCTTTATCCGTCATCTTGGCATTTAGCCAGAACGAAGTCATTCTCGAACTCGGAGAATTTGCAGAACGTCCATGTGTTGCAGACTCTTCTGTTACGGTAATGCACCCTGAGTTTTGGATCGCATTTGCTACCATAGATGACCAGCTTGGAAGTGCCAAAGATTCAAGCGTTTGCATTGATTGGACTCGATTTCAAATAACCGTGAATGGCATCACTGGCAGTTCAAGACCAATCTTCATTGAATACATAGGCGAAGGCAAAAGACTGGAGGCAAATTCAACATATTCGCTTGAAAGGATTCAAGGAGATCAATTTGATGGCAATAACTTTGTCGTTGCTCAGTATCATGTAAATTTAACGTATGAGTCAGTAGGCGTTACTCGACAACTTTTGATTGAACAATCAAATACGGATTTCGGCTTTTTACATATCTCTTCTTCTTGTGTGATCACAGAGAAAATGGATGATCCTCTTATCGCCTCTTATATTGTTTCTGTAGATTCAGACGAGCTGGAGCAGCGGTACTCAAATAATGGATTGGAGGACTTTCCAAGTATCGGTTTTTATCAATTCCCTTCGGTATTAAGCGATGCGCTTGAAGTTCGGAGCACTCGTTTACCTAACAATTTCTTACCTGCCCGGAACAGCAATTTCAATCCTTCACTTCTAGGTCATCGCCTCTCAGGTATTCCAAGTCCGACTAACGTTGACACGTTCCTTGTAAGGGCCGCATTTGATCCGAGTGGCCCAGATACGGTCACCTTAAATGTCTCATTCCTTAATGACTTACTCATTCAACCATTCATTGCCATCGGTTTTGAAAATACTGACGATCCAACCTTCACACCTCCTTTTGAATTGAGTTACGAGTATGATTTTTGCCTACCCTTCGCTCTAGTTGAACGCCCAATTGCACCTGGTGATGGTATCGTTTTTCGCGGCGGTCAACCAATATTTGGAAATAAAACGTCATGCATACAACTCGGTGAGTCCTCCTATCTAGAAGTAGATGATCAACAGAGACTTTGGTATGGCCACAACAGCGCAGGAATGCTCGTCATGAAGTCCGATGCTTCCATAGTGCTCGAACCAAATAGTCAAATGCTTTTCGATGGTACGCTTGGATTAGGCTTGGCAGCTGATGAAACCGCTAAGATCAGTATTGCGGCTGGTGCTCACCTTAAGTTTTCAGAGGCTAGCGTAATCTGGCATATGCGTAACCTAAATCCCAATGGTCAGATAAAAGTTGAACTGGCTGGAGGGACGATTGATTTATCTGCGCTCAGCGAAGAAGAGAAAAAATACTTTCAAATTTCTACTCAAGAAAACGTGGCAAGCAAAGGCGAAGACTTCCTAGCGGTTTGGCATCAACCCAGCATGAATAGTTTAGCTATCACCCCTCAAGGAACATTCACTGGTTTAACAGTAAACGTTTATTCTCTTTCTGGACAGTTAATCACTTCGCAATCTATCGAAGAGCTCGAGGAAAACAATACCAGGACCATTCTGCTACCTTCGAATTCTCCAGTATCAGTAAAAGCCGTTCAATTCATTACCGATTCGGGTAGACAACAGACCATGACGTTAATGTTTTAAGCTGTAGCGGGAAGGGGTCAATCCGAAAGAGACAAGCTGTTGTAGCATGTATTTGTCGCTAAGTGCATTTCTATAGAGTAGCTTGCCCTCCCAACCCACCGTCATGTCTATAACTCGCTTTGCAGAAGCATATCCTCCCGATAAACCTCGGCGTGACGTCACTGAGGAAATCCATGACGAGGTTGGTGGCGCTGTACCTAGAAGCTTACATGACTTGTGGGATCAGATCGGCTTTGGAAAGCACCGAAATGGATTACTTGATCTCATAGACCCAACCCAGTACTACGATCACTACGCAGGATTTTTTGGTGGTGACCCAGCTGGGAGGATTCCCTTTATGTTGAATGGATTTGGAGAACCCATCGCTTATCGTCGCATCTCTGCTCGCGAAGGAGAGGTAAGCATTCTACATACCTACGGACCGAAAATTGAAGTCCTCGCCTATGATTTCGATGACTTTTTTGATCGCGTATTATTGACCGATGATGGTTTGCGAAACGTAGTGAATGTCTCACTCTTCAATCAAATATCGAGCAGCGTACGTAAGCTACGCGAGGACGAGGCTTACGGATTTGACCCGCAACTCTTGGAAGAGCTGCCGAAAGGAACAAAAGCTAATGCTAGCTTTTTCGGGATTGTCGATGCTCGGGAGCATCTGAATTTACTGCTGCAGCGGGCTGACTCCTAGTCCAACTTCAACACATCCAAGAATGCCTTCTGTGGTACCTCTACGTTACCGATCTGGCGCATCTTCTTCTTACCCTTCTTTTGCTTTTCGAGCAGCTTACGCTTACGCGAAATATCACCACCATAACACTTGGCAGTAACATCCTTACGAAGAGCAGAGATGGTCTCACGTGCGATAATTTTCGCTCCTACTGAAGCTTGTATCGCAATCATGAATTGCTGACGTGGTAGTAACTCTTTGAGCTTCTTACACATCTTGCGACCGATGTACTCCGCTTTTGTGCGGTGAACGAGGGCTGTCAAAGCATCAACAGGCTCGCCATTAAGTCGGATATCCAACTTCACCAGATCCGAGCGACGGAAGTCGATCATGTGATAATCAAAACTCGCGTATCCACGACTAATGCTTTTCAAGCGATCATAGAAATCGAATACGATCTCAGCAAGAGGAAGCTCAAACGTAAGTTCTACCCTACTCTGCGTGAGGTACGTCTGCTTGTTGAGCGTTCCTCGCTTATCCAAACAAAGCGACATAATCTGACCGATGTACTCAGGCATCGTGATGATCTGGGCGCTGATGTATGGTTCTTCCACATAGTCTAGCTGCGTAGATTCAAGCAAGTCAGATGGAGTTCGTACATGCGACTTTACACCTTTGGTAGAGTACGAGTAGTAGTTAACGTTCGGAACGGTCGTAATCACCTCTTGATCATACTCTCGACTCAAGCGCTCTTGGATAATTTCCAAGTGAAGCATCCCAAGGAAGCCACAACGGAAACCGAATCCAAGTGCTGCCGAGCTTTCCGGCTCGAACGTGAGCGAAGCATCGTTGAGTTGAAGTTTTTCAAGACTCTCGCGGAGGTCTTCAAAATCATCGTTGTCGATTGGGAAAATACCCGCATAAACCATCGGCTTCACCTCCTCAAATCCTTGAATACCTTCAGAGGCTGGATTCTCTACCGTAGTAATGGTGTCACCTACTTTAATGAGCGCACTCTCCTTGATACCGGTAATTACGTAGCCTACATTACCTGCTTGCAGCTGTTTTTGCTCTATTTCCTTGATTTGCAGAATTCCGACCTCATTGGCGACATAGTCACTGTGGGTATTCATGAATCGAATCTCATCGTTCTTCTTCAAGGTCCCGTTCAAGACTCTGAAGTATGCGATTACACCGCGAAAAGGATTGTAGACGCTATCAAAAATTAAGGCTTGCAAGGGCGCACTAGCATCTCCAACGGGATGCGGAATACGCTCTACAATAGCCTCCATGATATCAGGAACACCTAGTCCTGTCTTACCGGATGCAAGCACAATATCCTCTTTACTACACCCAATCAAATCGATGATCTGATCACTCATTTCCTCAACCATCGCACTTTCCATGTCGACCTTATTAAGAATCGGAATGATCTCAAGGTCATGCTCCATCGCGAGATAGAGGTTGGATATCGTTTGCGCCTGCACACCCTGTGAAGCATCTACGAGAAGCAACGCTCCTTCACATGCCGCAATAGAGCGACTCACCTCGTAGCTAAAGTCAACGTGGCCAGGTGTGTCAATGAGATTGAAGGTGTACTTCTGCCCGTCGCTCGGTCGATCGTAATACATCTGTATGGCGTGGCTCTTAATGGTGATACCCCGCTCACGCTCAATATCCATTGAGTCGAGTGCTTGCGACTGCATGTCACGTTCAGAGATCGTCTTGGTAAATTCAAGCAAACGATCAGAAAGCGTCGACTTACCATGATCGATGTGTGCGATCACGCAAAAATTTCGGATGCGGTCCATAGGATTGGCCATAGCGTGCAAATGTACGGTCTTGTGAGCAGGGGAATTGACCTTCTTTCGGTCATTTATGCATTACCCAATTTCCAACAGGATTAGGGGTGTTAGGTTTTGGCGAAAGCAGAAAAAATGTGGCGTACTGTCTAGACCGTAAAACTGAATCCCTTCTTTACCAGTGCTTCATATCGACTTTCGTCAAAACGATAGAGCTTCGCGGGACGGTGGTTGACGTTGGATTGCAGGTCGCCCGTATCCTCAACAATCCCCATCGATAGGATTTTCTTACGGAAATTACGCTTATCGAGGGTCTCGCCAAGTATAGACTCGTAAAGGTTTTGAAGGTCGGAAAGACTAAACGTCCGAGGCAATAATTCAAATCCAATAGGACGCATACGAACTCGCTCGCGTAGTCGCTCTAGGCAAGCATTTAGGACGTCTGCATGGTCAAATGCAAGATCTGGCAGCTCGTTGATATCGAAGTACTGTGCATGCTTCGCCCAGCCATTCGGAGAGACAGGATGGGCACTGGTGCCGATGAGCGAGTAATACGCAACTGTAAATGCTCGACCCGCTGGGTGGCGTTCGGGCGCGCCAAAACTTGCTACCTGCTCGAGGTAAACCTCGTTCATACTCGTCAATTCGAAGAGGACACGGTCGGCAGCAGCATCCAAATTCTCATTGGCTTTTACCATCTCACCAGGAAGTGCCCAGCGATTCATGTAAGGTTCTACACCTCTTTGAACAAGGAGTACACGTAATGATTTATTCTCAAATCCAAATATGACGATGTCAACTGATACCGCGGAGACGAAGAACGGTTTGAGAGAATATGAAGGCGCATCTAACACGTGTCAATAATACTAGAGAATTAGGATTTGGCGCAAGGCTAAAATACGGTAATTGTCACCACCTTTTTCGTCGAGAAAATCACTCCTTAAAAGTCTAACTATGCTTCCTTTTGAACCTGTTCAAGCTGCGTCTGATTGATAAAACCCAATCGCTTGAGATGAATAGCTGCTTCCTCGCTGCTCTTCACCAAGTGGTAGTTAAGCCCAGCAGGTAAGCGGCTGAACATGCGCTGTATGCGTTTGGCATTCGCATTATTCTTCACGTTTCGAATGATTATGGCCGCAATCCGATCAGGATGGCGCTTGGCTACACTGTGGTAGATGTCGGCGTCCTTTTCTCCAGAATCGCCAATAAGCACAAACCTCAAGCTTGGAAAATCATTGATCAACCTTAAAATCGACCCCTCTTTATGTCCAAACTCACTTGCCGTTTTGAGGTAAGGAAGGCCTACATCCCTTAAGAAAATAGGTCCCTTCGGAAATCCTTTTTCGTCCAAAAAATGCTCAAGCATATCGTATAAGTTCCACGGACTTCGCGACAAGTAAAACGTAGGGTTTGAGATATTCTCTGTATCGGGGCCCGAAGCCAAAGCTTGGTATAATGCGGGAGCTCCTTTGAAGGAAAGCCTCGTATAAGCATTATCCATGAGGGTATGGTAAAGCGCACGCAGCTTGAACAAGGAGGTTACATGGGTCTGTAGAATCGTATCGTCAATATCTGTAACCACGGCAATCTTCGCCTCAGCTGACAAATCTGCTACTTCCCCCGCAAAAAGATCATCTGCAGGTCTGCCATATGGAATCTCATCAAGCTTGGCGCTAATAGCCTCCCAAGGATGTTGAGTAGGCTGAACGGTTACATCCTCATGCACTTCGAAGTAGCCCTCTCTGTCTGCTTCTCGCGAAAACCCCTGTCCCAAGTAATCTAAACTGAGTCGAGCTCCGGCAACTTCATCACTTTCGAATCTACGGATGGCGTTTACAAAATTCCGCCAGCGTCTGTCGCTTTGCGATACTTTGATAGCAGATTCACTTAGCACTCTTCCCTGCACAAACAACTTCGTGGACGATCGGTATCCGCGATACAGTTGAATGACTACCGAGTCATCAGTTCTATGCTTAGAATCTGACCGATACCCTTTTTTGATATCATAGAGAATACGTCCGATTCGATCTAACATGCCTAGTTGGAATTATAGCTTCGGATAGTCATGGATGATGCGTGCAAATACGCCGTTGCTCCAACCAAACCCATCTTGATTCGTGTACTCCCCACCAGCTGCAATTAAAGAAGGATCGACGACATTATACTTTTCGACGACTTTTCCGGTCTCGGCATATACGCTTCTGCCCGATTCAAGCCAGCGCTTAGCTACCTCTTTTGCGAGTTTGTTGTAGCCATACTTTCTCAATCCTGCGATGGCAACCCATTGCAGGGGAGCCCAGCCGTTAGGCGAATCCCACTGCTGTCCAGAATCTTCTAGCGTCGTTACAAGTCCTCCAGGTTTCAAGAAATCTTGTTCTAATCGTTCGACGACCTCTTTCGCCTGATCCTTGGTGGCAATACCAAAAAACAGCGGGTACATCCCAGCTAGTGTAACAATGGAACTAGGAGATTCTCGATCAAGTTGATAGTCTACAAACCACTTCAACTCTGGGTCGTAGAAGTTTGTAAGTATCGCTCTACGTCGCTCGTATGCCGCTGTCGCATAAAACTGCGCCTGCTCGCTATTGTCCTGTAATTCATAGGTCCTCGCGAGCATATCTTCAAGATAATACAGCAGACTATTCAAATCTACTGGAGCAAGGTTTGATGTCTGAATAGTGCCGAGATCCGTTGGATCGACCAACCAACGCGAGCTGAAATCCCATCCAGATTCGCAGGCAGCACGCACATCAGTGTACAACTCTTTCAAGTCTCGTTCACTGTCCTTTGCTAAGAGTGAATCTTCTCTGAATCCTTCAGGTCGTGGTGTAGCAATATTATCGAAATATCGATTGACGATGAAGTCACCCTTCACCTTTGTTGTTCTTAATTCGGCATCACCTACTTTTTCGAGATCTCCACTTCCCTTCATCCAAAAGGCATACTCCTTTTTGAGTTCGGGGAGGTACTTGATGAGCACGCTATCGCCATCAGCTTCGGCAAGTAAGCCTACCATTGGGGCAAAAAAGGGTTGTTGCGAGCGACTTAAATAGTAGGTTCTATTCCCGTTAGGTATGTAGCCGTACTCGTTAATCAAAAAAGCATAATTATTTACTAAGCTCTGCGCGTATCCCTTTTGGTCATCAACCATTAGACCGAGCATCGAGAAATAGCTGTCCCAATAATAGAATTCACGAAACCTACCGCCAGGAACGATGTAATCTTCTGGCAAGTGGATGAGGCTACATTGACCCTCCTGCTCGTCTTTGTCCCTGTTCAAAATAGGCCACAAGCGTTCGATATGCTTGTCTAGATCAAGGTCTGAATCACTTGATAAATCTCCAAACAGATCCGGCACTTCTTTAAAATTAGCTTCTACAAAGGCCTTCAAGTCAAAATCTGCTTTGTTGCGCTGCTTCTCGTAGTCTGACATTATTTCCGACGAGGGTCGGCGTGACGGCATGTCTACGAATGTCTTAGAGTCTTCAAAGAGCTCTTCCATCTGGACTTGGACAAATAAATCTCCGTAGGTATCTGCTGGACTGACGAATCGTTTTTTCATTTCAGTGGGTTCAACTGGGTCAGGAATCGCGACATCTTCTGCGCAACTTGCGAGAACCATGAGGGTAAATACACATAGGTACCTAAAAGTCATGGCGAAATGTAGGGCATCTCAGCCCATGCTAGTCTACTTTTTATGAGCGCCGACGATCAAATGAAAATTTGCCACGTCTAGTTCTACAAAGACGAGTGCTATCCATTCCGTTTCAAATCAGACTAAGGTTCTGTGGATGTGGTCAGAAATACTACGACCAATAAAACCAGTCTCTTCATAATATGTAAGTTGTACATTTGTAAAGACATCAGCTCATAACAACACATTTACATGCCCTGGATTGCACCCTCCGCACGTAAGAAACCCTCAGGCCTTGGAGTAAAAGACGGAATTCTTTCTGCGTGTCCTAGCTCGCCCAATTGCGTAAGTTCACAAGCATCAGTTCATTCTCAAAAGGTTAATCCAATTCCGTTTGAGGGCAATCCGATGAGAGCAAAGCTTGAACTTATCAACATCTTAAATAAGGATTCGAAGGCCTCAATTGTAACCGAAACAGACGACTACATGCATGTAGAGTACCGTGCCTTCGTATTTATTGACGACGTAGAGTTCTATTTTTCTAAAGAGGAGTCTGTGATTCACTTGCGTTCGGCCTCCCGTGTTGGTCATATGGACATGGGTGCGAATAAAAGACGTGTAAAAGCAATCTCCGCTGCGTTTTCTTCGCGACAGTGATCAACTTACTTTCAGATACCGCCACCAAGCCAACTCCAGAAATGCTGACTGCCATGATGCAGGCAGAAGTTGGAGATGATGTATTTGGTGAAGACCCAACCGTCAACAAGCTAGAAGCTTATGTAGCTGACATGTTCGGACATGAAGCTGCACTCTTCTGTCCAAGTGGCACAATGACTAATCAGCTTGCCATCAAGGTGCACACCAATGCCCTCGATGAAGTGATTTGTGATCATGATTCACATATCTGGCATTACGAAAGCGCAGGTTTTGCATGGCACAGTGGAGTCCGCATCAACCCAGTGCCGGGTAGCCGAGGTAAACTCACCGCAGATCAAGTAGAGGCTGCCATTCAGCCAGCCTACGATTGGTTGGCTCGAACGCGTCTTGTCGTTTTGGAGAATACAGCCAACCGAGGAGGTGGATCTATCTACCGTATAGCTGAGGTTGATCCTATTTTTAAGGTCTGTCAGGACAATAAACTTTCTCTTCACTTGGATGGCGCTCGACTCATGAATGCACTCGTTGCAACAGGTGAATCGCCTTCAGCATGGGGCAAGCGTTTCGACAGTATATCTCTATGCCTAAGCAAAGGACTTGGGGCTCCCGTTGGTAGTGTGCTAACCGGCAAAGCGGATTTCATTCGTGAAGCTCGACGCTTTCGAAAAGTCATGGGAGGAGGAATGCGACAAGCTGGATACCTAGCAGCGGCTGGACTTTACGCTTTACATCATCAAGTTGATCGTTTGGCGGAAGATCATGAACGAGCGCAACGCTTAGGAGCAGTGCTGGCCGAACAGGCCTACGTTAAGCAAGTAAGGGAGATCGAAACGAATATCGTCATTTTCGATGTGCAAGATCATCTCACTGCCGAGGAAGTTCTTTCAGCTTATCGCCAAAACGGACTCATTGCAAGTGCATTTGGAAAGCGTACGATACGTATGGTGACTTACCTAGGAATAGGGGATGCTGAAATTCAAAAAGCATCTGCGATTATTGAAAAAGGGATAGTCGTCTGAAGTCAGGTTCAAATTGAGATCATACGAAGCACAAGTCCCTTGGAGCATTACGGAATTGTCAGTTGACAATTATCGAACTACCCTTCCTTCTCCCTTCGCTCAAGTTCATCGCGGATCTCGGCAGCCTTCTCGTAGTTCTCATTTGTAAGCATCTCGTCGAGCATACTCTTCAAGTCTTTGATTGAGTAGCTAGACAACTTATCTGGCCTCGCGGTGGTGGTTTTGGCGGAAGCTGGCTTTTGACGTGAGCGTTTCTTCGAAGGCTTCTTTTCACTTTCTTGGTCACTCTCTCCATCTTCGATCTCAACACCTGCTTTTTCGAGGATGTCTTCTGACGTATAGATCGGACATTGGAAGCGTACGGCCATCGCAATTGCATCCGAAGTCCGACTGTCAATTTCAATCGTCTCTCCGTGTCGCTCACAAATGAGCAGTGAATAGAAAACGCCTTCTACCAGGTTATTGATCACAATCTCTTTAAGATCGATTTCAAATTTTTCGAGTGAGTTCTTGAAAAGGTCGTGCGTCAATGGACGATTAGGAGCCATGCGCTCCATAGCAACTGCTATAGCTTGCGCCTCGAAGGCACCAATTACTATAGGCAATCGGCGTGCGCCAAATTGCTCTCCTAGAACGACCGCATAATTGTGTGACTGAGCAACACTGTGCGAAAGAGCAACGATTTCGAGGCGAATTTTTTCCATGAAGGCGATTAACTAATGCTAGCAACACGAGAATTGGCTATCAGTTTAGCCTGGTTAAAAACCTCGCGATGTATTTACAATCTGCCACAAAGGTAAGCAGTCAAGAGTGGTCAGGCTTCATTAGTGACGCTCAAGTCGCTTAGCATCTTCCCACAATTCGTCCATTTCGCTCAAAGTCATGTCGCTAAGTGCCTTTGGCGCATTCGCTTCAATGTGCTCAAAGCGTCGTTTAAATTTCTGATTCGTCCGCTCGAGGGCCGTTTCGGGGTCTACCTTCAGGAATCTGCCATAATTCACTAGCGCGAAAAGTAGGTCGCCAAATTCCTCTTCAATTCGCGTCTGACCGTGATTTTGATCTATGGCTTCTTTAAGTTCACCGAGCTCTTCTTCTACTTTCGTCAAAACCTCCTCCACGTGCTCCCATTCAAATCCGAATTGGGCCGTCTTCTCTTGCATTCTGTAGGCTTTCACGAGTGCGGGAAGTCCGCGAGGCACACCGCCAAGCACTGTTTTCTTACCTTTTTCTTTGAGCTTCAGTTTCTCCCAATTCTGCTTGACCTCGGCCTCGTTGGCCACTTTTACATCGCCGTAGATGTGCGGGTGACGCGAGATCAGTTTTTCACACTCCGCATGAAGAATAGAGGCGATGTCAAACTTTCCCTCTTCTTGTCCCAGGAGTGCATAAAACACCATGTGTAGCATAACGTCACCGACTTCCTCTGCTATGCCTTTTCGGTCTCCTTGTAGCAAAGCATCAGCAAGCTCGTAGACCTCCTCAATAGATAGCAGGCGTAAACTTTCGAAGGTCTGCTTGCGATCCCATGGGCACTTTTCGCGCAAATCATCCATGATGTCGAGCAATCGACCGAATGCTTCAAGTTTCTCACTACGTGTGGCTAGTGTCATTATGCGAATATGGGCCATGTTGGCTGAACCTTAGCGAACGAACAGGTGTTGATATTTTACATACTTTTACTTCCCATGGAGCTACTCATCATCATTGGCATTTTCTTCGTCGTTTTTGGCGTCTCCTTCTTGCTTATCAATATTCGATATGTTGTTAAAGGAGACCAATTTAGAGGTGGTTGTGCGACAAATAACCCAATGGTGAAGAACAAGTTCGGCGAGTGCAATACTTGCGGTGCCAAGGTTGGTGACGATTGTGCAATGCCTGGCGAACACGACGGAAAGGTGTCGGTAGCTTAACACATCTTCCTCCCTTTTCGACAGATTGACTGCTTTTAAGGATAGTCGGCCTAAATAGCTCCAACACTTGCGCTACCTTAGCGCGAGTATGATGAAAATCAATATTTACCTTCGGTTTGCGCTCATCGCAGCGTCTTTCGTAGTAGGCCTAATTCTCACCTTCGTCTACGGGTTTTGGTATGCCCTTCCTTTCTATCTCGTTAGCATCGTTCTCTTGGTAGGTTATTTCTTGCTTGGAACTGTGCAGAGTGCTAGTGAAATGATGCAAATGCAGCAGGTTGATGAGGCCGAGGCGCGATTGGCATTAACCAAATTCCCGAACCTACTCTACCCCGCAAATAAGGCATACTACTATATGCTGCAGGCGAACATCGCCATTATGCGTAAGGACACTAAAAAAGCCGAAGGACTGCTGAAAAAAGCGAGCGAGATTGAAATGCCAAGCGAAAACGAGACTGCAGTAGTCCAGCTCCAGCTTGCTAACATGGCTGCTCAAAAAGGCGCTTGGCCAGAGGTTAACAAGCGTATCCAAACCATCAAGAAGCTCACCATTAGCGAGCCAATGATTAAAGAACAAGTTACTCATTTAGAGAAAGCCTACCGCAACCGCGGAAATGTCCGTCTAGCCCAGCGCATGGGTGCTGGAGGCGGTCAAGGGGGTAAGCGTCGCCGTCCGAAAGTGAGGTAAACGAGTAGAGTATGGCTTCGGCGTTCCGACGCGGCAACGCTAAGAGAAAAAGAGATTATGGACCCGCTTCGGATTCGGAAGGCTTAAGCCGTCCTTTCAGCGCGCTACCCGCTTTCGCCAAAACGCTGAGATTAGCGTTACCAGTAAAAAGCCGCTGAGGCCTAGAGCTAGTCTACCGATCTGATCGCCCATTGAGGTGTAGACTGTTTGTGTATTTTCTAGCGCAACCTCGCCCGTCAAAGCCGTGGCTTCGTTGTAGTTAGTTTCAGCTAGAATTTCGCCTTTAGCATTGATGATTGCACTAACACCAGAGTTTGCAGCTTGGACGACCCAACGTCGATTCTCTATCGCGCGAAGTTGAGCAAATTGAAGGTGCTGTACGTGTCCGGGAGAATCATCCCACCAGCCATCGTTGGTTGGCACGACCAATAAATTGGCTCCTGCTTGTACGAACTCACGCACGTAGTCGCCATAAATACTTTCGTAGCAGATGAGTGGCGCGGCATGGATACCGCTAGGATACTCGAAAACGATCGCAGAGTCACTGATACCAAGGCCCGCAGTGGTGCCACCGAGACTTTTGACCAGCGGTTCAAACATGAACATTGCATTTCGATACGGAAGAAATTCAACGCCAGGGACGAGCTTAGACTTGTGATAAAGTTCCTCTACATCTCCGTCTATTACCGAGATGGCTGAATTGTGCATGGTATAATAGCTCTTACCGCGAGCACCTTCTTGCGTGCGTAATGCTGGATTGTCATTCGGCTTTGGATAGCGTCTGTAAGAGGAGATGCCCGAGAGTAAGTCCATCCCTTTCGAATTCTGACCTTTCGCAGAAGCTGTAGTCGTATACTTTTCCCACGTTCTGAGCATCGGAGTATTCTCCAATTGCAGCTCATCATAGGAACCAAAACTGGTCTCTGGAAAAATGTACAGGTCACTTAAAGGTGCACTTGATGTCAGCCGCATAAAGTGAGCTAGCTGGTCAGCATCATTGCCTGCAAATTTTTCGTAATGGGGCTCGAAATTGGGCTGAATCGCTGTAACCGTGATACTGTTATTAGCATCACTATCGGGGTTGAAATTCGCTCCGATCCAGACGGAGATAAGTAAAGGGATGATAGCCCAAGCCGCAGCAAAAATGCTTGGCTTGACGAGTGATTGTCCCAAACGCTTGGCTTGAGAAATCATGAACAAGAGCACTCCAGTTACGGTGAGGTATAGACTCCCTCCGAAAATGCCCGTATAGCTGTACCACTGGGCTAGGCTTGGAGTTGAGGCCATTGCATTACCGAGGGTCATCCAAGGCCAAGCGATTTGCCAGTTGTAATGAATGTATTCGAAACTGAGCCAGAAAACTACTGCTCCGCCAAGCCAGATTTTAGGCATGTGCTTCCTCAACAAATAAATCAGCACCCACGGAGCAGTCATGATGAATGCATTAAGAAAATTAGCCACAATGCCAGCAGCAAGTGAGGTGTTGGCCACCCACCAACTTGCAAGCACATTAAACAGAACCAGTGCATGGTAGGAATACCACCACTGACTTTTTAGCGGAAGCTCTTGGCGAACCAATTCATCTGTTAAAAAGAGCATGAGTCCAAATCCGAGACCCATCAAAGGCCACGTTGGCAAAGGAGGAAATCCGAGTCCAAGGCATACTCCCGCAAGCGTTGCGATTGCTAGGTAACGTAGTCGACTTGTGTTTTGGCGTACGTCCCGCGCGGTGCGCGAGGATGCTCGTGTAACGACACTGACAATTAAGCTCCAACCTGCGAGTAGAAACAGCAGTGGTAGCCAGCCCCATAATTCTTGCTCAGCATTGAGGGCGTTCATACGCCATGCGCTGAAGCCGAGGAGCAATACGCTAGGAATACCAAGTGATAATCTGAAGGGCAAGTTCACGCCACAAAGAAACACCAAGCTTTTTAGCTAGCTAGTTCTTTACACCAACAGCTTCATAGGCTGCCTTAAGCGAGTCGATCTGGGCTTGTTTGATAGCCTCTTTTGCAGCCCAACGCTCGTAACTTTCCTTCGCTCTTGGCCTGGCATTGTCGTATGAGATGGTCGTATTCTTTACCTCTTCATTCCTATTTTTACCCGCAAGTTTGCGGGTGCGGCAAGGACCTCTATAATCTCCGTGAAGGCGATGCTCCTTCCACTCTTCGGCAGGCACCCGCAACGTTTGCTTGTTGTTATGGCAGATGATCGCGTACTTCTGTTCAAGCGACTGTGCACGATAAGCAGCAGGCGAATAGGGTTGCCGACAGCCCAGCATAGACATAAGTCCAACCGTAAGCGAGACGATCAGGATACTAGCAAGTTTATACTGTTGGAGCATGTACACATGTCTGCTTTCGCCAAAACCCCGCCAGACTTTACATTTTCAGCTAAGACTTCGCTATGCAACGGTCATCCCAGCAGGAAATTCGCTACTTGGGGCAACGAACTGAAGTTTACCTTCTGCATCCTCGGCCATCAAGATCATCCCTGCGCTTTCTACTCCTCTAAGCTTACGAGGTGCAAGATTGACGAGTACTAACACTTGCGTGCCCGCAAGGTTTTCGGGTTCAAAATGTTGTGCAATTCCAGATACGATGGTTCGCTTTTCAAAACCTAGATCCACTTGAATCTTGAGCAACTTATCCGCTTTAGGGATCTTCTCTGCTTCAATAATTGTGGCGGTGCGAATGTCCAACTTCGTGAAGTCGTCGAATTGGATAGTGTCTTTCACAGGTTTAAATTTAGGTTTTTCAGCAGCTAAAACAGCTGCGATGGCAGCTGCAGCACTTGCCTTTTGTGCTTCGACGAGTTGAAGACGACTATCGTCTTTGCGGTCATGGATCTTGGCAAAAAGTAGCTCAGGTTCGCCGAGCTTCGTTCCTTTTTCTAAAAGAGGTTTTTTAGCTTCTAGTAGCTCCTTCGCTTTAGCAAAAGTGAGGTCTTGCACATCAAAAAGCTTGGCCAGTTTATCCGCACTATTTGGAATGAACGGCTCAAAAATTACTCGAGCTAAGGCCGCGCACTGCGTTGCTATGAAAAGCGCTTCTGCAATTGCAGGACTTTCAGGAGTTTCCTTGTAGAGTTTCCAAGGTGCACGCTCTTGCAAATCAGTATTCGCATAGTCCATGAAGGCCATGCATTTTGATAACGCCTCCTTGAAATGATAGGACTCAATGAGTTTTGACACTTCACTTAGCGTTTCACTTAATCGTGCAAACACTTCATCACTAAGTTCAGAAGCTTGCACTACCCCATCGAAATATTTGTGAGTGAGCACCACCGTTCGATTGATAAAGTTGCCGAGCTTGTCAGCGAGCTCCTTGTCATGGAAGTTCGTAAAGTCATCCCAGGTAAAATCAGCGTCCTTATTCTCAGGCGCATTGCGCACGAGAGCATAGCGCATGGCGTCCACATGATTCGGGAAGTCTTTGAACGTATCGAGGTACTCATTCATCGTGATACCTATGCCACGAGACTTCGAAAACTTATGTCCTTCGAAGTTGAGGAATTGATTGGCAGGGACGTTGTGAGCGATGTTGTAATCGCCTAACGCCTTGAGCGTCGCTTGAAAAGTCAAGCAGTGAAAGACTATGTTGTCTTTTCCAATAAAGTGAATGAGATCGGTATCTGCATCTTTCCAATAAGGCTCCCAAGCATCAGGAGTTCCTTTATCAATTGCCCACTGCTTCGTTGCTGAAATATAGCCGATAGGTGCATCAAACCACACATAGAGTACCTTCCCTTCAGCACCTTCGAGTTCTTGTGGGACGGGAATCCCCCAGTCCAAATCGCGCGTAAATGCACGTGGTTGTAGCCCAGCTTTGAGCCAACTCTCACATTGCCCAAGAACATGGTTTCGCCAATCTTTTGGATTGTGGTGGTCTTTGCCGTCAAGTTTTCCCTTTCCGATATAGTCTTTCAACCAGGCTTCGTGTTCATCCAGCCTGAAGTACCAATGTGAGGTTGTTTTTAGGGTCGGGATGGCACCACTGAGCGTTGATCGAGGGTTTATCAATTCGGTTGGGCTGAGGTCCTTACCACAATTTTCACACTGGTCACCGAAGGCTTTATCGGAGCTACAATTTGGACAAGTCCCTTGAATAAATCGATCGGCGAGGAAGCTTTTGAATTCCGCATCGTAGTACTGCTCCGTTGTTCGAACCTCAAATTGATCACCTTTTGCAACTAACTTTCTAAAGAGTTCCTGAGCCGTTTCGTGATGCAATTTGCTTGAAGTACGGTCATACATATCGAAGCTTACGCCAAAACGTGCAAAAGCGTCCTTGTTGAGCGTGTGGTAGGTATCAATGATACTCTGCTCGCTGCGACCTTCGCGTTTCGCGCGCATACTAATGGCGGCGCCATGTTCGTCACTCCCACAGATCCATAGTACATCCTGCGCACTTGAGCGCAAGTATCGCACGTATACATCAGCAGGTAGGTATGCACCTGCGAGGTGCCCGAGGTGCAGCGGCCCGTTAGCATATGGGAGCGCTGAGGTGACGAGGCGCCGGGATGGATTGATTGAACTTGACATGTGGCCGCGAAAGTAGCGTTTTGAATTCAAGGAGAGATGGTGGTGTTTTAAGCAGATTGTGAATCAGAATTGCTATCAATATGCCTGAACGGATTGCGAGTAGATGTAAATGGGAGAAAAAAAATTCCTCAACAATCAAAAAAGCACCGTCGATTGCTCGACGGTGCTTTTTTGATTTCCTGCGGACCAGTGGTCGCGCAGGACAATAAATCGCTTAGGCGATTTAGCCACCAAAATCATCAAAGGCGATGTTTTCCTCAGGTACACCGAGGTTATCAAGCATCTTGATGACGGCTTGGTTCATCATTGGAGGTCCGCAGAAATAGTACTCAATTTCCTCTGGCTCTGGGTGAGCGCTGAGGTAGTTGTCGAGCAATACTTGGTGGATGAACCCTTGGTACCCATCCCATGCATCAGCCTCATCTGGCTCACTGAGTGCGATGTTGTATTTGAAGTTCGGAAATTCCTTTTCTATTTCACGGAACTGCTCCGTGTAGAAGAGCTCACGCTTAGAACGTCCACCATACCAGAAGCTAACCTTACGATCATCCGTCTTAAGTGTATGGAAGAGGTGGAATAAGTGACTACGGAGTGGAGCCATTCCTGCACCACCCCCGATGTAAACCATCTCTTTCTTAGTCGGCTTGATGAAGAACTCACCGTAAGGACCAGATATGGTCACTTTGTCGCCTGGCTTTTGGTCAAAAACGTAGCTCGAGCAAACACCTGGGTTAACGCCCATCCATGCATTCGCTTTACGATCCCAAGGTGGCGTTGCAATACGAATGTTCAACATGATGATGTCTCCCTCTGCTGGGTGGTTGGCCATCGAGTATGCGCGAAATTGCTCATCCTCGTTGATCATTTTTAGATCCCAAAGACCGAACTTATCCCAGTCCGCCTTGAACTTATCTGCTGGTGCGCCAGGGTGGTGCTCTGGGTGAGGTGCAATATCAAAATCCTTAAAGTCAACTTTCAAGTCACCAGGAACGTCGATTTGAATGTATCCACCAGATTCGAAATCGAGTGTTTCTCCTGTCGGGAGCTGAACTACGAATTCCTTGATGAAGGTCGCTACATTGTAGTTTGACTTAACCGTACACTCCCACTTCTTGATGCCGAAAATTTCTTCCGGGATACGCACCTTCATGTCCTGACGAACTTTCACTTGGCAAGACAGACGCATGTTCTCTGCGACCTCGCGACGTGTAAGGTGGTTTAGCTCAGTAGGTAGCACGTCTCCACCACCCTCGTCGATGTGGCACTCGCACATGGCGCAGGTACCTCCACCACCACAAGCAGATGGAAGGAAGATGTTTTGATCGCTCAATGCAGTCAGCAGACTAACGCCTGGACTAACCATAAGCGGGTTAGCATCATCACCGTTGACGATGATAGATACCTCTCCCTGCTGGACAAGTTTCTTGCGAGCAAAGAGTAGAAGTGTTGCAAGACCTACGATCAGAATCGTAAAAATTACAATCAAAATGAGTACACTTGGTATGGTTCCCATGGATGGTGCTTTCTAACAAGACCGACGGGCGGCCTGAATGTTTCTATTGTTGTGTGTTTTGACGAAAGTCAGAGGATTGAATTATCCCCCTGCCGTCAAGGCTGCTGGATCGATTCCGAGAAGACTCATAAATGCGATTCCCATTAAGCCTGTCAAAATAAAGGCCATACCTAACCCTCGGAGGGCTGGCGGTACTGCAGAGTACTTAATTTTCTCTCTAATCGCTGCAATGGCGATAATTGCAAGGAACCAACCGAAGCCTCCACCAAGCCCGAAGGCTACAGAGTTTGCGAAGGTGTACTCACGAGCGACCATGAAAAGTGAACCACCAAGGATTGCACAGTTTACAGTAATGAGAGGTAGGAAGATTCCCAAAGCATTGTAGAGCGACGGATTAAACTTCTCAATGGCCATCTCTACGATTTGAACCATAGAAGCAATCACTGCAATAAAAAGGATCAAGCGAAGTACGGTTAGATCAAGATCAAGTCCGAAATATGAATTGAAAATATTGGTACTCGGATCAAGCAGCCAAGTACTAATCAACCAGTTAACAGGCATCGTTATACCCAAGACGAAAATGACTGCTAGGCCAAGTCCGAAAGCTGTGTTGACCGACTTAGAAACGGCGAGGTATGAGCACATACCTAGGAAGTAAGCCAACACGAGGTTCTCGATGAAAGCTGACTTGATGAAAATATTGATGAATTCTCCCATGATGAGGGGTGGATTTCAGTGGTGTTGAAGAGTGGAGGTTCTTGGAGAAGAGCCTGCTTAAGAGATATCGACGAGCTTCGGATTGTAGCTACGCTGAATCCAGATCATGATACCGATGATAAACATGGCAGCTGCGGGGAGCACCATGAGGTTGTTGTTGGCATACCAACTGAAGTAACTACCAATACCTGCAGTAGCCGTTGTGTTGAGCATGTACTCCTCGCCTGGGCCGATGAAGTTCATTGCAAGCGACGATCCTGCGAAGAGTGTTCCTTTTCCAAAGAACTCGCGAATCACGGCCACGAGAATGAGGATTGCACCGTAGCCGAGTCCGTTACCTATCCCGTCCATAAGTGAGCGCCATGGCTTGTTTGCCATTGCGAAAGCCTCAAGGCGTCCCATCACGATACAGTTCGTGATGATCAGTCCGATAAAGACCGAGAGTTGCTTGTAAACTGGAAAAGCCAACCACTTCAACACGAGCTCTACCACAGTTACGAGGAAGGCAATGATGACAAGTTGAACGATGAGTCGAATCTGCTTTGGAATCGAGTTACGCAAAAGACTCGTGAAGAGACTTGAAAATGCGATTACAGCGACCACAGCAATACTCATTACCACGGAAGGCACAACGAGTGTGGTTACTGCTAGAGCAGAACAGATTCCGAGTACTTGTATCGTAATCGGGTTATTGTCCAATAGCGGATCGGTAATGAGCGCACGCTCCTTCTTACCAAATAGCGGCTCGGACTTGGGCTTTACCTGAACAGCCTCTTGGGTTGCAGTTGCTTCAGCCATAATGAGTTAATTCTTTACGGTTAGTGAGGAGGGTAATTAGTTAAGAAGCATTCCCATCTTGCCATCAGCGGGAGCTTTAATTTTCGGGGTTTCCAACTGGATCTTCTCTAGGTAAGTTGAATACTTAGCGATACCCGTTCTGAGCATTTCAGAAACTCCATTCGCAGTTACGGTAGCTCCACTGATTCCATCTACTTCGTAGACAGGATCTTTCGCGCCACCTTTTCGGACGATTACGCTGGTATAGTTACCATTGAAATCGTAAATGCGTTTGTCAGCGAACTGCGCAGACCACTTCTTGTTGTCCTTGATTTCAGCTCCTAGACCAGGTGTTTCGCCTTTGTGGTCAAAACTTGCACCTGCGATTGTGGCACCGTCACCTTTCAAGGCGATGTTACCCCAGATCGCATCCCAAAGTCCGTTTCCATAGACAGAAAGGATGTAGAAATCCTCCTTACCGTCATTGTAGATGTAGAGTGGGTAATTGCGGTCCGATTCAGGTTTTTTCTTCTCTTTTGCGAGTTGAACCTTGTCGGCTTCAACTCCTGCTACTTCAGTTCCATCTTCTTTGATGACTGTTGAAGTGATGCTTTCATTGAAGATATCAAGAACCTGTTGCTTGCTAAGATCATCTACGGGAGTAGGTAAATAGTTACCTACAGCTGCCAAGATTGCTCGCTTATTAAACACAGCTTCGTTCTCAGCGTGCTTGTCTTTGAGACCAAAGAACAGTAGACCCAATACGAGGGCTACCGTAAACGTCATGGCCACAGTAAAGAGCAGTATGCGATTGTTATCAGACATAATGAATTGGATTATGCAGTTGCTGCCTCAGCGGGCGACTGTACTTCTGTTTCTGTGAGCGTTGGAAGAGTCTTTGAGCGAACTTTCAAGCGCTTCATGCGGCGCTTCATGTTGCCTTCAACGACATAGTGATCGATAAGTGGAGCGAAGGCATTCATGAATAGAATGGCTAGCATCCAACCTTCTGGATACGCAGGGTTGAGCACGCGTACAATCAAACCGACGGCACCAATGAGGAAGCCGTAAATGTATTTACCCTTATTGGTCTGTGTGGCAGTTACAGGGTCTGTCGCCATGTATACCGCAGCAAACAGGAGTGATCCCATTAGGAAGTGATTGTACCATGGTACACCCATGAAAGGAGTTGCATCCCAAGCGTTAAGTACGAGCCCCATAACTGCGGCACCGCAAATTACACTGAAGATGATTCTCCAACTCGCGATCCCAGTTACGATAAGAAAGCCCAAACCGAGGATGATGAAGATTTTGTTAGACTCACCTACAGATCCTGGAATTGATCCCCACAACATCTGTTGACTTGAATACACATCTGTTACTGCAGACCAGCCACCTTCATAGGCAAGCGCAAGTGGTGTTGCACCTGTGTAACCGTCTACAATAGTGGAGGCTGTATTAAAGAGCGGCCAACCCAAGGGCTGGAAGATCCAATCATTGAAGAAGCCTTCAATCATTCCGTAGGTAGGTGCAGCTCCTGCTGCAATTTCATCAAAGCCAGCAACCCAAACCTGATCACCAGAGATCGTAGTTGGATAAGCGAAGAAGACGAATACACGAGCGAGGAGTGCGATGTTGAATACGTTCATTCCAGTTCCTCCAAAAGCCTCTTTACCGATAATGACGGCGAAGAAGATAGACATGGCTAGAATCCACATCGGTAGATCTGGTGGCATGATGAGTGGAATAAGGGCACCTGTAACCAAATACCCTTCCTCAATTGCGTGGCCACGCTTGGCTGCGTACCAAAATTCAATACCGAGCCCTACTGCGTTCGCCACGATGAACAACGGGATCATTTTGATGAGTCCGTAAGCCAACTTGAGGTTGAGTCCTTCAAAGAAACCTGTATACTCACCCAGCGCCACAAAGTGTTGGTGGCCGATGTTGTACGTCCCGAAGAGGTAAAGTAATTGAAGTGCTAGTACTACGTGAATCATGAGACGTTTGAGGTCCATGCCATCACGCACGTGTACACCGTTTTTTGTGGTCGATTTTGGAGCAAATGCAAACGTAAAGAATGCATCGTATGCCGTGTGCAGGATAGGCTTATCCTTTGGTGGCATTTTACTCTCAAGAAATTCGGCAACCTTTTTCATATGTAGATGCTCGCTGTGTAAAACTCCGAGGAGCTAAAATTTTCGAATAGAAAGTGTAACAGTGAATCCACTGCTGAGTTCTCTGACTGATTTAACCTTGCTCGCGCATGACATCAAGTCCTTCGCGTAGGATGCTTTGTAGCGGTTGCTTTGAAACGCAAGTAAACTCGCAAATCGCAACATCCTCTTCAACCAACTCATAGATACCAAGGCCTTCCATTCGTTCGAAGTCGTTGGCCATGATTGCTTTCATGAGTTCTTGAGGTAGCACATCCATAGGAAGAACTTTCTCGTAGTGACCAGTCAGCACGAAGGCTCGCTTTTCACCGTGTGAATTTGTGTCTGCCTTGAACTTATAGTCACCATAAAGAATGTTCGGGAAAGTACCTGAAGTACTTGGACGTGGCGCAATTGGGAGCAACCAGCCAAACAATTCGTAGTAGTCACCTTCTTCTAGCTCTGTGAGCTGGTCATCGTAGAAGTTGAGGTAGTCATCAGCTCCAACCTTTTGGCCACTGAGTACATCTCCACTGATGATGCGGATATTTCCTGCGTCGGACGTTACTTGATCTTCAAGCAGGTCACTGACTTTTGCTCCAATGTAGGTTTTGGCGTAAGCTGGATTTTTCAACTCTGCGCCCGTAACAGCAACGTAACGTGTTGCGTCGTAGGTGCCATCCAAGAAGAGCTGTCCGATAGTGATGACGTCTTGAACACCTACTGTCCAAACAACCTGATCGGCACTTACTGGATCTACGTGGTGGATATGAATCCCAACATTTCCTGCTGGGTGTTGACCGCGGAAATAATGCTTCTTGACTCCTTTCGCCTGACTAAAAGCCTTAGCTGAATTCGCTGAACCATCCAAGCCCAGATTAACATCACCCGGTGTAAGGGCATTCAAGACATCGAGTCCGATCTGAAAAGCGGCATCTCTGCCTTGGACGACGAAACTCAAGTCTGGCGCCAATGGAGCTGAATCGAACGTACTTACGAAGATACTCTTTGGTACGTCGGTTGGCTTTGCGACGACGTTGTATGGACGTTGACGAAGCATGGGCCATACACCCGCTTCGAGCATAAAGTCAACGATTGCTTGGCGACCTCCTGTCAAAGCTGGAGCGTTGTGTTTCTTGTGCGAAATCTCCTTGTCGGCCAAAATGACGATGGAAGCGATTGAACGCTTTTCGCCGCGATTGATCTCAATGACCTCTCCGCTTACTGGCGCAACGTACTTGACGTCTGGATTCTTCTTGTCAAAGAATAGTACATCACCAGCTAGAACTGTCGAACCAACCTCAGGCTCAACCTTCGGGATCGGAGACATCCCAATAAAATTGGTCGGCTTTACGGCGTAGGTCTTTCCGACTCTAGGAATGACACGCTTCTCAGCATCCCCTTGGAGGTTGAGGTCAAAGCCTTGACGTAAAAAGTGAACATCATTTTTGTCAACCCCCCGTGGAAGATCCTTGGCAAAGAGCTGGTCCATGGAAGGAAGTATTCCGAAGCCTTGGCCCGTCTTAGAAACTCCCATTGATTGGGCCTCAACTTTCATGAAACTGTTGGCGACCAGCATCACGATGATGATGAGAAACAACACTACAAGTGAGGTGACAACGATCTGTGTCAGGTCGGAACCTGAGGCTACAGATTGAGCGTACCCCATTGCGGGGAGAAGTAACAGTAAAAGACTGCTAAACAGACGCAGATTTCGCATAGTCGTGCGGAGGGCTTTGTGAATTCGGCGCAAAGATACACAGCGCGGCTTTTCGTAGACGACTATGTATTCCCCAGCCTCAATTATTTAGATCAAGTCCAGTATCTCAATGAATTTGAGGACCTTAGACCATCAAATCCATCTCGGAAGTACGTACTGTCGGGCCTTTTGTTCCAGAATTCATGGATACTGAGCCGATTGACAAGTCTGCTCCCGATTGGTAGATGCTGGTACGAGGTTTATCGCAGGTTGTTTTGTCTGTTTATCAGAGGATTGGACGTGATGTGTAGACGAATTTCCTTGAGAATTTCTTTGGAGGTGTTGTGTTAAGCAATTACTTGATTTGCTCTGATTTTCTTCCAGTTCAGGTATCCTATCACTGCCATGATGCAATACACCACGAAAAGTCCAGCAAATATTACGGATCCACGATCGAGGTACAAGTAGACGTAGATGATATCCATGACGAGGAAGTAGATCCAGTTCTCCAATTTTCGTTCAATGAGCATGAGCGTAGCCATGATGCTGAATACAGTAGTGAGCGCATCGAGATAGCTCAGCGCGGCGATCGTAGTAACAGAGGCGAAGTAGCCGAGTAGGATACTTGCGCTTACGCCAAAACCAATGGTGAGCAGGTGCTGCTTTGTACTGATGGTTGTAATGGAATCATCGGTGTGTCCGCCTGCGTGAGTTAACCAGCGCCAAGCGCCCCAAATGGCCATCACCGCATAAAAGATGTTTAGTGCCGCGTCGAAAAGCAGGCTGTAGGCAAACCACACTTGCCAAGCCCACAGACAGCTGCTCACGAATGCAAAGGGCCAGCACCACGCTGAATTTCGAGCGGCGAGTATCACGTATATGATAGCTAGCCCTACGGCCCACCACTCTATCGCGGGTGGCATAGTTAATTCGAAAGTTGAGAGCAGGTCGGGTTCCACGGGGGGAAGGTATGCATGAACTGCGCGGTACTGGGTATAGAACCAAAGCCTTTGTGACCAGATTACGGTTCGAAAGGCTTTAGCCTGTAACGTATACTATTGCAGCATAAATGCTGCAGGACCGAATTGGTGGGAACTACTCCTCCAATTCAAAAGTGTACTGCACCTGCTCGATGATGCCGTTGCCATTCGCAACGACTTGGTCGAGGATGACATCGATCACGATCATTTCTCCAGCATCTTTATCGCTGCTGTCAAATATGGCGTTGATGAAGCCCGTCTTGCCTGGTGCAATCTCTTCACGCGACCAATCGAGGGTGGTACACTCACAGGCACTCACAATCGCAATTGAAGCGGGAACCCTTCCTACATTTTTGAAGGTGTAGCGATGCTCACGCTTATCACCCTTTTTGACAGTTCCAAACTCAATGCTGCGGTCGTCAAACTCCAAAATCGGGACACTGGTAAGGTCTTTCTCATAATACAAGGAACTAAGCTCATGAACCTGAGATCGATCGCCCAGCTTCTTGAGCGCCTTGACCTGCTTACGATCAGCTTTGCTCAACTTTGGCGCATCGATGACTTCATGCGCTCTTAAAATACCTCTCTTCTTCTTCGGAGGCAGCGTATCGAGAGGCACTTCCATTGGTAGTGCATTTCGATTTGGCAACTGACGCGTCTTCGTAAGTTTCTTCACCTGAATCGTCTGTGGACCTTCCAAAATCTTGAATTCTGTACGTCTGTTGAAGCGGTGCTCATCATCTGTACATTTCACACCATTGGTACACTGGTTGAGGATGTTGGTCTCACCATAACCTTTGGCTACGAGGCGACTTCTGTCAATGCCACGCTGTTCTATCCAGTTAACCGCACTTTGTGCACGACGCTGACTTAAGCCTTGGTTGTAGCTATCTTTTCCTTGCGCATCTGTATGCGACCCGAGCTCAACGACCATTTCAGGATACTCCTGCATGAGGTTAAGGATGTACGTCAAGTCTGGCTCTGAAGCCGGCAAAATCTTGTCGTCATCGAAATCGTAATAGATGTTCGCTAGACGTATTGGCTGATTAAGCGTGATTTCGATCGTCTCTTCTCCAGGAGTCGTGGTTGTAGGTTCTTCCACGATTTCCTTGACGAGTACGAGCGTCTTCTCAATGCTCATTGGTTCAGATACACCTAGGGTATTCAACTCAACTTTTGCGTCTGAATAGCCTTCACGCTTTGCGATTACGACATACGAAGCATCGTCTACCAATTCAAAATCGAAGCGGTTGCCTTCTGGGTTTAGTTTTCGCGAAAGCACGGTAGAATCACCATCAGAAAGCTGAACAAGGTCTACGGTTACGCCTTGCAACAATTGCCCGTCACCGTCTAAGGTGAGCGCCAAAAGATCGATAAATATTGGCTCTACGTTGAGCAAGAAGACATCGTCGCAACAGGTTTTACTTTTTACCGAGCGCGTAGGTGGTCTGTTTGAAGCGATTACACCATTCTTTCCAGAATTATCAAGCTGAAAGTAGCGGTCATCAAGGCTAGAGTTGAATCCCTTTCCCATGTTGACGGGCGTACTCCAAGCATCTCCTGTCCAATCGCTTCGGTACACATCAAATCCTCCGAGTGATGGGCGACCTTCCGTACTGAAGTAAAGCGTTCCATTGGTGTAAAATGGCGTTACGTCGTCATATGGCGTGTTGATCTCTGGACCGAGGTTGACTGGAGAGTCATAAACACCTTCGCCCTTTTTTGTCGCGTAATAGAGGTCTTCACCTCCTTGGCCACCTTCCATGTCGGAAGTAAAAAAGACCACCTCGTTTCCATAAAGCTCGCCAAACGCTGGGTGCTTAGCGATGTAGTTGCCGTTGAGGCCTTCGACCAGAGAAGCTTTTGAGAAATTGCCACTTGCGCCTTTAACGGCATAGTAGATTTTAGATTCCAGTTCTACGGTGCCATCGAGCTCACTGCGCACAAAAAGCATTACATCTCCTTGCGGATCAATTGCCACGTTGACTGTTTGGTAACCTGCACGGTTGATTGCTTTTGGAAGCGGTGTTCCTTTACTGTAGGTGCCGTCTTCACCAGCTTTTGCTTTGTAAATGCGAATGCTTTGCACATCCTCTCCTTCCTCTTTGATGTAGCCGTTTTTGCCGAATCCGGCATAATACAAGTTACCATCTGCAGCTAAAACAGGAGAGTATTCTTGATTGCTAGAGTTGATTGCACGGCCAGCATTTTCGACTTTGATCCGTGGTGGCTCGACCATTTTGATCGCCATTTGCGCACCTTCGACCTCGATATCTGCGCGATTGGTGAAGGGGTGATTAGGCGCCATGAGCTTGAACTCTCTAAATGCTTCCAGCGCCTCTCCATAGTTGCCCTGCATTTTTTCTGCACGACCGAGGTAAAAGAGTCCTTCGACCATTTCTCCGTCGGCTGCTTTACGCATCGCACGTTTGAAATAGCTGACCGCCTTTTTGTAGTCGCGGAGCTCAAAGTTGAGTTCGGCCATGCGATAAGCGAGCGCTGCTGATGGCTCTTCTTCGTATGCTTTTTTGAACCACTCGAGGGCGTTGTATGGACGACTGGCTTCTAGTTGCTCTTCAGCAACGCGAATCATGTCGTCGTAGGTAGAGCGTGTCAATGGTTGGGCTTCGGCTTGCGCCAAAACACCGAATACCATGAGAACGATTAGTGAGCGCAGAAAATAACTCATAGTGAACTTAGCAGTAACTGAAAGAGAAGTAGAGCGAACTGGATTCATCGGCTAGTAGATAACGTTTAGAGAATGAACACTCGTACAGGGGGTTTTGGCGAAAGCCTGTCAATAAAATGCTAAACCTAAAGCATTTATATCTGTGGACAGAGAATTACACGCTCCACTTTTGGCTCCTTGTAGATTTTGAAGATGTATTGAACACCAATTTCAAAGCCTTGCTGGAATCCATCGGCGTTTGATTGCAAGCTATTCGCATTGATATCGAATGAAGCTGCAACCTTAAAATCCTTGTAATCAAAGCCAACCATCGGATAAACAAAACGTGATGGTAAGCGCACTCCTAGACCAACCTTGATAAGCTTGTCAGATTCTTCGCCCATGTACATCCCCACCATGCTCTGAACCTGTGCCGCAGTAGCCGTATTGGCATTTTGCGTAGTCTGAACAAAGACTGCAGGCTCGATCAAGTACTTGTCGTCGATAAGTTGACGGTAAGCACCATGCAGGGTAACTGCAACCGATCGCTTGACCTTATCGCTGGTACCTGCGGCTAAGAGTTCGACATCAGAAGGAATCAAGTGACGAGCGCTAACGCCTACCCGGAAGTTTCGCTCTTTGTCTAGCTGGCGAGCAAGAGATACTCCGATACTGAGGTCGATCCCTGTTGAGCTAAAGTTGCCCATACGCTCTAGTCCACCTCCTTGTGAAAGTCCTGCACCTCCAACACTAATTTCTTGTTCCTCTGCTAAAATGATGTTGTTGCTACTCAGATCAGCGCTTCTGTTAAGTACTCCGCCTGAGAGCCCAGCGCTCAATACGGTGCGGCTGTCGCGACCTTGATCGAGAATTCTATGGTAGCTCGCAGAAGCCAAGGCGTAGGTTGCTTGAAGGTCTCCGAAACCAGCTTTGTCAGAGATAAAAGTTCCTCCAACCCCAAGCCATGCTTTCTTGCCCAGCATCAATAATGGAGCGTCAACATAGAAGCCTGGCGTCTGGTATGTATCCGTGCTTAAGTTGTTGAGGCGCTGGTCACGATAGACCCCACCAATTCTTGCAGTACCCTCATAGGCACCCGTCAAACCAGGGTTAACCCAGGTGGGCATAAATTCTAAGAGGCTGTATTGTAGATCTTGCGCTTGGAGTAACGACACGGTCGAAATAGCCAAGAAAAGGCAAAATGATCGGAGTAGGGGTAGGCTCATAAACAAAGAGGTATAAGACAAGAATACGAAAAGTCCACCGCCTTGGGTATATGCTCTTGCACATTGAGTCGTCAGATTGACCGACTTTCTTCTCACAACGGTTTAAACGAGGGCGTTTTTCACCGCAGCCGCCTTGCTCTTCTCAAGGAGATTTAATATTGCCACAGCAGATTGGTCATGCATGCATTTGAAGTGCCCTTGCGGACATGCCGCGTAGCCAATCCGGTTACAGGGCCTGCATTTAAGTTCTTGAATTTGAGCATATTGCGCGGTTTCTTCTCGGCCTTTCGGCAAAACCGGGTACATGCCGTAAGCGGGGACGGTGTTTCCCCAAACGACGACCATTGGGCGGTGAAGTGCTGCTGCAACATGCATCAGTCCAGTGTCGGGAGTAATGACCCCTTTTGCTTGTTCAATTAGTTTGGCTGATTGGCGCAAGGTTAACACTCCACAAAGGTCGGAGACATGTTTTCGAACGTCGGCATCTAGTAGGGCGAGCGTTGCTTTGGCCAAATCCTTGACATCCTCCCCTCCAAGCAAAACGATTTCCCCATCAGACCGCGTGCAGATATCAGCGAGTAAAGCGGCTGGCATTCGTTTGGTAACATGCGTAGCGCCAAGTACAAGTGCTGTAAATCCTTTCGGTAGTGCAGATTCTAGGCGCCCTTCTAGAATGCACGAGCACTTAAACTCACTCTCGGCGAAATAGTCAAGTCCTCCAAAATCATACTTTACTCCTAGCGGTGCGAGCGCCTTAAAATAACGGTCGAGCAGATGTTCCTCGCCAAGCCAGTCAATGCCCTTGCTCAAAAGACGTTTGGCCACGTTGCGCTTGTGGTAACCAACAGCGGGAACGCCGAGCGTAAGGCGCAATCTATGCGAACGGAGGTTGCAATGTAGGTCGACGACGAGGTCGTATTTTTCTTGCTTGAGCTTTGACGTGAGTCCTTTTTTCTCCCAAAGAATCGTCTTTGTGACGTAAGGATTGCCCTCCAACATCTGCGCTGGCAAAGGCTTGGTAAGTACGTGAACTTCTGCATTGAGCTGTTGAGCAAGCGCACGAAATACTGGTGTACAGACAACTACATCGCCAATGGCGGAAAGTCGAATACAGAGTACTTTTTGAGGCTTGTCAGGCATCTCGTCGGCGTTGAGCGCGATAGCGTTTAGGCCCAAAATAGAGCCATAGACCGGTGATCGTCATGATGAATACGCCAAAAGAAAGCAGGTTCATGCTGATGAGCTTAAACAAATCGGAGACGATAGATCCGTCGTGGATACGTTCGATCCAGTCGGCGTTTCGGTTGCCTACATTAAGCACCTTGCCCGTTATGCCATCGACTTGTACTTCGTAATCTTCGTATTCGAAGCGGACCTTTACGACGTTTTTGCTTGGACGAACGTCCATACGGTCAACTTCCGCGTTGGCATCGGGACCTGCGTTTTGCCGAAAGGCGATAACAGCCGCTTCAGATAATTCTGAAATGGGTTTCCAGTCTACGAGTTCGCCTGCTTCTCCTCTTTGCGTTCCTGGTTGAAGCCAATCCACTTGCTTTTTCCAACCCAGCAAAAGTCCCGTAATCGCTGAGATGAGCAAAAGGATGGCCATGACTACGCTCAGCTTGTGGTGCCACTTGCGCGAGGTACGAATGCGACCGACGATGGGCGGCACTTGGTAGGTTGAAGACTTTTTTGGTGTGGTGGGCACGGGGCGTAAGGTAGGGCGTGCACACGATTGAAGCGTCAGATCTAATGGCGGTGGAAATTTTAACGGTAAAGTGAAAATTACAGGTCAATCAATTAAACTGACTCGATCTAACGGTTCTGTAGCAGCACCTACGGAAACACATCACCTCCATCAATGGTAAAACCTTCCAAGACAGTAGCTGGTATGGCAGCATCATCTTCTGTGCGAGGAGCCAGTCCAATAAACCTTTTCTGTTGAAGCACATATCTTTCAATACTTCGACGATGCGGATCGACTATCCAATACTCTCCAACACCTGACTCTTCGTATAACTCGAATTTGTCACGAAGCTCATGTTTTGTGTTGCTAGGACTCAATATTTCGATGACAAAATCAGGTGCACCTACACAAGCTTGCTCATCAATTTTTGATGGATCGCAAACCACACATAGATCAGGTTGGACTACACTTTCACCTCCTTTAGTACGAGGTAAGCGGACGTCAAATGGAGCCGCGAATAGCTGACAGCCATCTCGACCTAGATATTTTCTAATGTGGAAGCCCAATTCAGTGCTTACGCGTTGATGATAGGCACTCGGTGCGGGACTCATACGTGCCACCCATCCACGAAGGATTTCGACACGTTCTTCGAAACGCCATGTGACGTAATCTGCAAAGGTGTATTGCTTTGTGAGGTCTAAATCTTTAAAACGTATTACGGACATGGCTTAAAGATAGGGATTGTTGAGTGACGTTAGTGTTTCCACCTACCCCACCCACGCCAAGTGAAAAAGTGCGTCTCCGATATTGATCACTGGACTGTTTTCGTGGCCAATGATGTAAGCCTTACGAGGTGCTAAGATGGTTTCTTCACCAAGTCCATAAGGGTCACGCAGATAGCCAAGTGTTTGGCCTTTTTCGACCCAATTTCCACTCGGTACACACCACTCGAAAAGACCAGCTTTGGTCGCTCTGGTCCAGCTGCTGTGTTCGAGCATAATGGTCTCTTGCGGGGTTTGGGTCCGTTCGGCTTCGTTCAAGGTAGCCCCACTATGGGAAGCGGCAGTACTCAAACCTAGGGTAGGTTGATCTTCGGAGAGCATGCCTTGAGAAACAAGTACGTTTCGAATGCCCGTCAAGGCGGCATCAATGCTTGGTCCGTGAATGCGTAGGTTTTCACCGCCTTCAAAAATGATCGTCGGTTTTTCCATTTCGAAGGCCGTTTTGCGCAGAGACCCCTTGATTGTATTCGAGGCAAGCGTTACTGGCGCATTAAATGCTTTCGCCAAAACCTTAGCGCTGTGGTCCTTCGGATTGTAGCGGATTTGCGGGTGGTTGTGATGGGCGCGACCACCTGTATGGAAGTCCATCGCGAAATTGATGACTGGTAAAACCTCTTTGGTGATGATGCTCGCTACCCTACTCGCCAACGAACCATTTGAGGTGCCAGGAAAGGAACGATTGACGTCTTTGCCATCCGGCACTTCTCTTGAATAATTGAGAAATCCGTACACATTGAGCAGCGGAATTGCGATGACGGTACCACAGGTTAAGTGATCTAGCATTCCACTTTTTACGGTGCGGCGCACGATTTCAATCCCATTAATTTCGTCACCGTGAACACCTCCGAGCAAAAGCGCAGTTGGCCCTGGTTTCGCAGCACGGATTACATGCGCACGAATCTTAATTGGCGTACCTGATGGTAGTTCACCGACATTGAGGTCCACGAGTGCACGATGTCCTAGTGGACAATTTTCGAGGTGGTCTTTGAGTGTCTTCATCGGTTGCGTGCTCCTTTTACAAGTTGTTTCATCATTTCTGCAGAGACGCTCATGCCTGTAGCGCCCTCGATTCCCTCAAGCCCGGGGGAGGCGTTGACTTCCATCACCAAAGGCCCTCGATGTGAGCGCAAGATATCTACGCCTGCGATGTCAAGTCCGACGGTTTGTGCAGCTAGGATGGCGACTTCAGTTTCTTGTTTTGAGAGTTCGACTAGTTGGGCCGTTCCTCCTCTGTGCAAGTTGGATCGAAACTCACCAGGCGGCGGTGTCCTTTTCATTGCTGCGACGACCTTGTTACCACAGACAATGGCTCGAATGTCTTCTCCATTTGACTCCGCTATATATTGTTGAACAAGCACGCCCTTATGCAAGCCCGCGAAGGCATCAAGTGTGCTACGTGCGCCTTTGCGTTCCCTGACGAGAATTACTCCTGAGCCATGCGTACTCTCAAGTAGTTTAATGACAAGAGGATAGCCACCTAAACGCTCTGCAAGTTCGTCGAGTTGCTCCAGATCATTGATCATTGCGGCCTTAGGCATCGGCACTCCAGCCGCAACTAGCGCGCATTGCGCGCGCCATTTATCGCGAGCCAGTAAAAGTGCATCTGCTCGAGGAGATACATAGACTCCCAGCTGCTCAAATTGCTGTAGCAAGGCTGCGCCCATAGGCGTAAAGGTTGGGCCTATTCTACCAATCACCGCGTCGATATCGTCCAGTCTATCGTCTTGAAAATAGAGCGTAGGCCGACCTTTATCTATGATGGAATTGATGAGGGAATAGTCGATGATTTCAGCAAAATGTCCGTCCTTTTTCGCAGCCATAAAAAGCGACTGGGTGGAGTACAAAAAGTTAGCTCTTGACAGTATGAGGATTTTCATAGGTGCGAAATCAATGTGAGGCAATGTACTTTGCCTCCTCATGATAATAGATGATAATACTACGAATAGCACAATTACGAAGCTCAATGACCCAAAGACCATCAATGGTTGGGCCATGTTTGACTGGGCTAACAGTGCTTATGCGCTTGTTATAACAGTCGCTATTTTCCCTGCCTACTATTCTAGTTTGTACGACGGTCCTGTAGACTTTCTGGGAGGCTCCTTTGAATTAGGGACATTGTTCTCCTATGCAATCTCAGCCGCTTACTTGATTTTGGCAGGGATGTCTCCGCTCCTTTCGGGGATCGCCGATGCGAGTGGACGAAAGCTCACTTTTCTGCGTGGCTTCACGATTATCGGTAGCCTTGCCTGCATTAGCATGTGGTGGTTTAAAGGCATAGACAATTTGGGGCTAGGAACGCTATTATTCATGGTCGCAACCATTGGATTCTCCGGTGCGCTGGTGTTTTACAATGCCTTCTTGCCTGAGATTGCTACAGAAGATCGCTATGACACCGTGAGTGCGAAGGGGTTCAGTTTGGGCTATATCGGAAGCGTCATCCTTTTGGTGGGGTGCTTAGTCATGATTCTCAACCCAGGCTTGGTTGGCTTATACGCTGGTGATGATCCTATCTTGATTGCTGAGGCAGCCCGCACGGCTACCCGCATTTCCTTTGTCCTTGTCGGAGTGTGGTGGTTTAGTTTCGGGATGTTTGCGTTTAGTCGCCTGCCAAAAGATAGAACGGTGAGCATGCACAAGGGTTGGCTTCGTGAAGGATATCTAGAGCTTCTCAAGACTTGGAAAGAAGCAAGGTCTCAACCTGCGCTAATCCGCTTTTTGACGGCTTTTTTCTTTTACAGTGCAGGAGTTCAGACCGTACTGTTCCTTGCGAGCACGTTTGCGGAAAGCGAGTTGGCCTTCGATACGACCGAACTAATTAAAGTAGTACTCCTACTGCAGTTGGTGGCTATTGGGGGTGCTTGGGCTTTCGCCAAAACCAGTAAAAAGTTTGGGAACATCAATGCCTTGCTGATCATGTTAGTGATCTGGATGTCAGTCTGTCTGCTTTCCTATTTTGTCACCGAAAAAACAGGCTTTTATGCGATTGCAGGCTTGGTGGGTTTGGTGATGGGCGGTATTCAAAGTTTAAGCCGCAGTACCTATTCAAAGCTCATCCCAGATGGCACCGAGGATAATGCGAGCTACTTCAGTTTCTACGACCTATTAGAGAAGCTGGCCATTGTAGTCGGCACCTTCAGTTTTGGATTCATCAATCAGGTGACGGGCGGCATGCGAAACAGCATGCTATCGCTGGTTTTCTTCTTCGTGGTTGGCGGAATTTTACTGTTGACGATGAAGGAGAAGGTTAGGAATGTGGATGGGGTGATTGATCCTGTGGTGTGATTGGAAGTTGATAATTGTTAATTCTCTTGACGCTCGTTTGTGAGGCAGCAGGAATTGATAATTGGTAGTTGATAATTGTTAATGTTCGTGACGCTCGTTTGTGAGGCAGCAGGAATTGATAATTGGTAGTTGATAATTGTTAATGTTCGTGACGCTCGTTTGGGATGCAGGAGGAATTGATAATTGTTAGTTGATAATTGATAGTGTTCTTGACGCTCGTTTGGGAGGCTGCAGGAATTGATAATTGGAAGTTGATAATTGTTAATTCTCGTGACGCTCGTTTGTGAGGCAGTAGGAATTGATAATTGGTAGTTGATAATTGTTAATGTTCGTGACGCTCGTTTGGGATGGAGGAGGAATTGATTCTAGATAATGAATTGGTGGGAAAAATCTCCCACGGTGAGACACTGTCTATTGATGTCAATCCTGGAAAACACATATTAAAAGCGAAAATTGATTGGTGCGGATCGAATGAAATAGAATTCAATGTCACTGAAGGAGAAAACATAAACCTCTCTTTGCGGGGGACAAATCCATTCTTAAGCATTTATTATATAACGTTTGGAATGAATTCGTACCTAAAACTTGAAGTTGAGGAGTAAGAAATACAAGTTCATGGCCAGGATCATCCAGCGGTGAGGCTACTCACAATACTCCCGAATGACTTCATGGCCTTAGATGCTCGGCTTCAACTACTCCTAAATCGTTGATGGAGACCATAACGAAGGTTGAGGTAGGGTTTTTGCTCATTTTAAACAAATGAGATGACATCCACGTTATTTCCTCCCTACTCATAAGCTAATAGCCTGAAGCATGAACGCCAACAAAAAAATCAAATTTAAAGAAGTCATTAAGGGTGATAAGCCCGTACTCGTTGACTTCTTCGCAACATGGTGTGGACCTTGCAAGGCGCTGTCCCCGGTCATCACGCAGGTTAAAAAAGACCTTGACGGGAAAATGAAGGTTGTGAAAATCGACGTAGACAAGAACAAGAACATCTCCGCCAAGTACGGGATCAAGAGCTTGCCTACCCTAGCCATCTTTCAAAATGGGGAAATCGTCTGGAGAGAAACTGGAATGAAAACCCAATCGCAACTTTTGCGGGTAGCAAATCGCTACCTTGATGAACCTGCTGGATCACAAGAGTCCAGCAAGGGTGGATCTTGGCTGAGTAGGCTCTTTGGTAAGTAGAGCTTAGAAACGATTTGCGAGAAGAAATCTGCTTGTTGTCAGCTCATCTCTTAATTTATGGATAGCTGAGTGATGCTTGGTGCAACGCCTGATCATTGGCTAACTTCTCTGCGAACTGCATCTGCCTAAGGCGAAGTCAATTAGCAGCTACTTGCCTTTATGTAAATTGGCGCCAGCAAATTCAGCTTAGAACAAATGAACCTCGAATTCAAGGAAGAGCAAAAGTTCACCCAATGGTGGCTCTGGTTACTTTTGATCCCAATCGGCTTTTTGCCCGTTTTCGGAATCTACAAGCAACTTATCAGAGGGGAATCCTTTGGAGATAAACCAATGTCAGACGCTGGGCTTATCTTCCTAGCAGTCTTTGTATTTGCTCTGCTGGGGCTTTTCGTCTTAATGAAGCTCAAAACATCCATTACTTCAAAGGGGATACAAATGAGCTTCTTCCCCTTTGTTACCAAGAACGTCGACTGGTCTGAAATTCAAACTGCCAAAGTCCTAAATTATGGATTTGTCGGAGGTTGGGGAATACGCCTTGGGACCAAATACGGCACCGTATACAACATGAAAGGGAACAAAGGTCTAGCTATTCAACTAAAGAACGGAAAGCGATTTTTGGTTGGCACGCAAAAGGAAGCTGACTTGAAAGCATTTATGGCCAAAATGCCAGTCGAGACTGAGGGCTGAGTGCGACAACATACTGGGCACTAAGGCGCCTTTAGGTCAATCCAATGTTTGAACGAATAATCTTAACGTACGTCGCCGTTCTCTTTTTGGCCTTGTCCATAAAGCAGAGTGACAAGCGGACTGTCTTCCTAACTGGAGGATTAACGATTGGTATAGGATTGACATGGTCTGGAAGTCCAGAAGTGATAACTACTGGACTGATCCTTTATATGATGACGGCACTGGCGATTTCGGCGATCAATCTTCAAACAAAGGGACTTACCAAGTTACAGAAAGCGACTATCGCGGTCTCGGGATTATTCGCGTTTGGATCGAATCTATTTGTATTGATGGATTGGCCGTATGCAGAGCAAATTCGCTTGAGCATGATTATCCCTCTTTTTCTATACTTCGACAGCCTATTCCATTCAATGATAAAGAGAAAGGAGATCGGATATCTGACCATACTTAACGTTGAATTCCTGCTGCGGTTAATACGGTAATTCATGTATCTCATCGTCATCATTCAGGTTATGTGCACAAACTTTTGAATCAGGGGGTAAACCCAACTGCTTATGCGATCCCAGTCGAAGGGTATAATTCGGGTGTAACACCTTTGCATTCAGCATTTAACCGCTAGGCTGTGTATTCTACGCACACTTGTGCATGGCTGGATTGGATATCCTTCACCAGTATCTTAATTGGAAATGTTTAAGAATTTCAAGAGTAGTTAGCAAGGCCTTTATTCCACTTTCGTGAAAACGGGCAGGCTAACTTATTAGGTGTGCAAGACCTAACGGCGATTTATAGAGGGCGTATTGCTCAGCATATCGTTACACAAGAAATAATCGCTCTACACCATGAGCCTTCTTGGGCTCCCTATTTTTGGATTCGTGAAAAAGCGGGTTCGAGTGCGGAAATAAACCTACTTCTCGTTTCTAAAAGTAAGCTGTATCCTTTAGAAATGAAATCCGGTGCTGTTGGAAGAATGAGATCTCTACATCTCTTCATGGAACGAACAGATTCCTCCATCGGTTTTCGCGCTTTACAAAACAGCTATTCGAAGGAAGAGGTAACTACACCTAGTGGCTATGACTACTTGTTGATTAATCTACCTTACTATGCAGTTGGGTATTGGGAATTGTATTTGGGGAAAGTAGAGCATTGAGCAATTTTTATATCTCAATGCAGACCTCCTCTTCAACAATTGCATCCCAGATTCATGCGCTTTAGGAGATAAAACCCAAACAGCCTAGATTCGCCCGCTTTTGCTTACTGCTCCAGATCTCACAGACCGTGACATCCTCCTATATGAACGATCACTTCCAAAAAACCATCCTCCAAGCAACCAGCGCCACAGCCCTCCTGCATAAAGAAACCATTCAAGAACTCTGGTCCGGTTACGGAAAAATCATGCGCATCCAGCTTGAAAATGCAGCAGTAGAGAGCGTGGTCGTCAAGCATGTGCAACTCCCAACTGCAAATAAGCATCCACGTGGATGGAATACCGACATCGGGCATCGACGGAAAGTGAAGTCTTATGACGTAGAAACGGCATGGTACGAACACTACAGCAAAGACAGTGCTGCTCGACTACCCCACTGCTTAGCTATCGAGCGACATGAGGGAGAAGTCCTTATGGTGTTAGAGGACTTGAACACAGCGGGTTTTCCCCTAAGAAAGCACAGCGTCGCTTGGGATGAGATAGCAGAATGCTTGGCTTGGTTGGCGAAATTTCATGCGAGCTATTTAGATCAACGTCCCGCGAAGCTCTGGGACCTAGGTACGTATTGGCACCTCGCCACTAGACCTGATGAACTAGCAGCGTTGCAAGATGGTAGACTTCGGGAAGCAGCGCCACTCATCGACGAAAAATTGAATTCCTGTAAGTACAAAACCTTCGTGCACGGAGACGCCAAGCTTGCGAACTTCTGTTTTGCGGAAGCAGGAAAAGTCGCAGGAGTAGACTTCCAGTACGTTGGCGGTGGATGCGGTATGAAAGATGTTGCCTACTTCATCGGGAGCTGTCTTGACGAGAGAGATTGCGAGCGGTTGGAAGCACAACTACTCGACACCTACTTTGCTCATTTGCAAGAGGCTTTAGAAATAAGAAACGATGCACTAGAAATAGAATGGCGATCTTTATACCGCGTAGCTTGGGCAGACTTTCACCGCTTCCTAAAAGGATGGAATCCAGGTCACTGGAAATTGAACAGCTACAGTGAGCGCATAACTACAGAAGTAATCGAAAACCTTTAAGCATGGACTTTTCACAGCTTACCGACATAGCTATAAAAGCTGCGCTAGCTGCTGGAAAAATTATTCAAAAGCACTTAGATGAAGACGTAGCTGTTGAGCAGAAAGAAGGCGGTTCGAGCTATGCATCTCAAGTCGTTACCGCCGTTGATCGCGCCTGCGAAAAAGCTATTCTTGCTCACCTATTCCCTACTTGTAAGACCTATGATCTAGGAATCCTTTCTGAGGAGACCGATGATGATTCCAGCCGATTCGAGAAGGCTTATTTTTGGTGTATCGACCCGATGGACGGTACGTTGGCATTTATCAATAAGCGCCCGGGATTTTCTGTGTCGATTGCGCTCATTGCCAAGGATGGTACACCTTGTATTGGCGTAGTGTATGACCCAACGCGAAATATTTTGTATCAAGCTACGCTTGGATTCGGAGCTCTCAAGAATGGCACTCCTTGGAACATTAAAAATACCAACTCCTTCATCACTTATGTCACTGATCGTAAGCTGAAGGACACGCCCCGTGCAGAGGAAATTGTAGCCATACTAAACGAAAAAGTAGAGCGGCTAAGCTTGACAGGCATAAAAGAAATTGATGGATCAGGATCCGTTTTAAATGCCATTCTTGTCCTAGAAAATGGTCCTGCGTGCATGCTGAAATTTCCAAAAAAAGAGATAGGTGGTGGGAGTATTTGGGACTATGCTGCTACAGCTTGTATTTTTAAAGAGCTAGGATTGCCGGCTACTAATTTCGTTGGGGAACGGTTGGACTTGAATCAAAAAGATGGGACTTTTATGAATTTGGAAGGGGTATATTTCGCGAATTATTAGCGCTAAGTTTGAAGTTATTTATAACGCCAAACAGTTTAATTATTATGGCAAAGCATCCCGTATTTCTGTGGGTCTGCGCAACGGGTAAGAGCCGCAAGGACATCATGCTGATAGGCAGGTGATCGTCACAATCAAACTTAGTACTTATATGGGCAACGTCTAGCTCTGTGGCTCTCTATGTCCACTGTGGTTAATTAAAAAAGCAAGATGATTTTATCGCAAAGCATCTCGCATTATTGCTGGACTGTGCATAGAGTAAAGGCCGCAAGGACACCATGCTTACAAGCAAGTGTTCCCCAAAATAGACTCATCCTTCTGTGGCCAACGTCTAGCGCTGTGGCTCTCAGTGTCCACTGTATTTAATTAAAAAGCTTGGAGGTTGTGCCTAGCAAATACCACCATTTTAAATGAGCGAATTGGATTTTTATGCGTCTATCCTATCCCTGGATAGATTACACTCAGTGTTAAAAAGCTTATAGCTTAGCCTTCGCCTTTATTGAGTCTGCGACAGCGATAAACACTTTTCACCTTACAGCCATGCATACCTCGAGAAGAAATTTTATAAAACAAGCTGCTTCAGCCGCCTCTACTCTACCCTTTCTGAGTGTTGCAGGTTTGCCCGGTTTAAGCCGAAGCGGAAATACAATCCCCAACAAACTCGACGTAAGCATCTTCTCCAAGCACCTACAGTTTCTGGACTACAAAGAGACTGGCGGAATGGCTGCTGAGCTGGGTTTTGATGGCGTAGACCTTACCGTCAGACCAAAAGGTCACGTGCTCCCTGAGAAGGTAGCAACAGATCTTCCGAAAGCCGTCAAAGACATACGATCAGCTGGATCCACATGTCGGATGATGACTACCAGTGTTGAGTCTGTTGCGAACCCACTCGATGTTGATGTGATCACAACAGCTGCTAAAAATGGAATCGAATTTTACCGAACGAATTGGTACAAATATCCAAAGGGGACGCCATTGCCAGAAGCGCTCGCCAACTATCAGAAGCAGGTTAACGAATTAGCGAACCTTAGTAAGCAAAACAACATTATCGGCTGCTACCAAAACCACGCAGGAACGAAAGTCGGCGCCTCATATTGGGAGGTTTATGAGTTGATCAAAAATGCAGATCCAAATTACTTCGGTGTTCAATACGACATTAGGCATGCGACCGCAGATGGCGGTCTGTCTTGGACTAACGGATTGGAGCTCTTGCGAGACCGCATTAAGACTATCGTACTTAAAGATTTCAAGTGGGGAAAAGTCGGTAATCAATGGAAACCGATAAACGTCCCTGTCGGGGAAGGCATGGTAGACTTCGACAAATACTTCAAGCTGCTCAAAGCCTACGGGCTCACCCCTCCCGTATCCTTGCATTTGGAGTATCCATTGGGTGGAGCAGAAAAAGGTAAATCCGAAATTACAGTTGACCGCAAAGTGGTCTATGATGCTATGAAAAAAGATCTGCAGGCTATACAGAAGCTGTGGGCAAACGCATAGTGATTTGTGAAATCAACACGCGCGGAGTTCAGTGTATTGCTCCTTTCAAAAGTAGCTTCTTACGCGGTTAATGGAGGTTTTGGCGAAAGCTTGTACTTAAAACCATAAGCTTCTACACGCCCTCTGCTGAATACCAACTGAATTCTTACATTTGGTTAACCAGTTAAGCAGAGCGAAATCTAGCAAACTCGAGCGTTCGGCTAGCCACATCGTGGGCAATCCTAAGCTTAGAGGGTGTCGGAACTGCACTTGGCTATCAATTGGTGCTTAGTCAGCCCTGTAATCACGTCGCAAACAAACACATGAGATTTTCTTTATTCATCGTTCTTTCTCTTCTACTTTTCAATAGCTGCGAAAACGTTAGCGTTGGTTCGGTCAACGTGGATTCCTTTACCGTCAGTGACAAAGAAGAGCTTTACATGACCGTTGCCGATGCGCAACCGGGAGCTCAAATCGTCTTGGCGAATGGCGTTTGGTAGGACGTCCAACTGAAAGTTACTTCAAGCGGAACGGAGGACAACCCGATCCAGATCAAAGCAGAAACTCCTGGTAAGGTTTTCCTTCAAGGTCAATCCAACATCGAACTTGGAGCTGATTATGTTACCGTTAGCGGTCTTCATTTCGTGAATGGCTACTCACCCTCAAAGGCGGTCATTTACTTCGCTGTTGAGGATACGGTCGCTAACCATTGTGTGGTTACCAATTGCGTGATCGAGGATTACAACAAGCCACAGCGTAATCAAACCGATCTTTGGATTCTCATGAAAGGTCAGCACAATCAAATTGACCATTGCTACCTCGCTGGAAAATCTAATCGAGGGCCAACACTTAGGGTCGATCTTGAAGGAAATCAGAATATCAATAATTATCACAGGATTACCAATAATCATTTTGGACCTCGCCCACCGAAAGGAGGTCCGAGTGCAGAGACTATTCAAGTGGGAAATAGCTACACGTCGATGAGCCCTAGCTACACCTTGGTGGCCAACAACCTATTTGATGAGTGCAACGGTGAGGTAGAAGTCATCTCTAGCAAGACGAATTTTAATGAGTTTCGCAACAACGTTTTCTTCAAAAGTGAAGGATCGCTCGTTACACGTCATGGAAACTATTGCACGGTTGATGGGAACTACTTTATTGGAGATGAAAACTCGACCAATGTTGGCGGTATCCGCATCATTGGTACAGGGCACACTGTGACGAATAACTACTTCTACAACCTTCATGGAGAAGCGTTTAGAAGTCCGCTTGCTGTCATGAATGGGATCCCGAAGTCACCTCAAAATCGCTACACGCAAGTAACCGACGTAACGATTGCGTACAACTCTTGGATCAATTGCAAAAACCCATTGCAGTTTGGCGTTGGCTCAAATGTGAGTCAAGCGGAAGTGCTTCCGAAATCAGAAATCAGGTCAGCGAGACCGATTAGAATAGTAGTAGCGAACAACTTAATCTACAACGACAAAGGTGATTACATGCCAGTCGTCGCGCATGATAAATTGGACGGAATTCAATTTGAAGATAATGTCATAAATAATCAAGGTGTAGCTTTCGAAAAGATTGAAGGTATAAGCGCTCAATCTTTTGAATTAAATAAATTATCAGACTACATTTTCGCCCCTACTGCTGACTTCCCAAGTGAAGAAGTCTATATCGGATATGGCTTCGATAAGTTTAACAAAGATCTTTTTGGAGCTTCACGCGAAAACAACAATGCTGTTGGCGCAATCATCGGTCACCCAGCATCAGCTCCAGCTATTTTGGACAGGTCACTATATGGGACGGACTGGTACGAAACCAATAAGGCCTCAGCCGAACCAACAACGCATAGGGTATCCTCAAGTCAAGAACTTGCAAATTCGATCGGAAAGGCTGAAGATGGCGATATCATTGAGTTAACTGATGGAGACTACACGATCTCTACTCCTCTTAAAATAACCAAAGCACTGATAATCAAGTCTGCTTCTGCGGATAAGAAAGTAAGTATTGCTTTCGCCGGACCGGCAAAGACACCTTTGTTTGAGCTTAATCCAAATGCTGAGTTGACTTTGAAAAGATTGTCTCTCGCTGGCGCTAAAACACAGTACGCATTCGCAAGTCTCAAAGAGAATATGTCGAGCTTATATAACCTCACTATTGAAGGATGTGAAATACAAGACTTTGACTACATACTCAAGGCTTATAAGTATTGAATCTCGGAGCACATTAACTTGAATAATTCTACGTTCCGCAATTGTCAAAATGGCTTCGAATTCTCAGAAGAGATAGAGGACAAAGGAGAGTACAATGTCGAAAATCTTAAAATTGATGGTTGCACATTTGATGGCATTCAGGCCAATGTAATCGACTACTATCGCGGCGGATACGACGAATCAACTGTAGGAGGTAACCTCATCGTCACCAACAGCACCTTCACAAATTCAGGTGCGAAAGAGAAGGACGGAATACTCATCAACACCTACGGCATCATCAACGTGGACCTAAGGAACAACACGTTTAAGAATAACCGCGTGAAAGAAATTGCTCATCTCTGGGGTGCAAAAAACAATAGTCATTCAGGAAATAGCATTTCGAATTCAGGAAAGATCGTTACCGAAGAGAATTTGAAGTTGAAGTTGCTGTACTAGATGATCATCTAAAGGCTGTGGTCTCTACTAAAGTCCATGCTACGGATTGTACGTTGATCAAAACAGACTATTATGTAGGTAGATCAAATCTGTTTTGTATATCTTCCTGCATGTTACTCTTTAGACTGTCTGAACCGAAACCAGCTGCTGCTATAAAGCTTCTGGTGTTACTTGCTGCATGTGCCCTTCTAGTCTCTTGCTCCTCTCATCCGTATCGAAACGTGAGCAATTCACCAGATGACTACCATATCATCCCGCAGCCCAACCAGTTGGCTATTTTAAAAGGACGCTTCTTAGTTAATCCAGAGACAAAAATTATTTACGAAACGGGTCTCGCTCAAGAAGCGAAGTACCTCGCTAATCTGTTGGGCAAAGGAGAAGGTGCATCTATAATTGTTGACGAAAGAAATGCTTCATCAGGAGATATATCCCTGACGCTTGATTCTACTATTCAAGCTGAAGAAGGATACGAACTCAATGTCGAATTTGATGGGATTCACCTCTCAGCTAAGACCGCTAAGGGAATTTTCTATGGCATTCAAACTCTGAGACAGTTATTACCAGCAAGCATCGAAAAGAGCATGGCTGCTACCGATACGCTTACCATTCCTGCTGTTCGAATTACAGACCAACCACGCTACGCATATCGTGGTATGCATTTAGATGTGGCTCGGCATTTCTTCTCCATTGATGAGGTGAAAAAATACATTGATCTACTAGCGATGCATAAAATGAACACTTTTCATTGGCACTTAACAGAAGATCAAGGCTGGCGCATCCAAATCAAGAAATACCCTAAACTCACCGAAGTGGGTGCTTTTCGCAAAGGAACCGCTATTGGCTTAGCAGGTACGCGAGATGCGCCCTACACGTATGATAACGTGCCTTATGGAGGTTTTTACACCCAAGATGAAATTCGGGATGTGGTTGCCTACGCGGGAGCGCGACACATCACTGTGATTCCTGAAATCGAACTTCCAGGGCATTCCTCGGCAGCACTGGCAGCATACCCTCAATTTGGGAATCATTCGGGGCCTTATGAAGTGGCAAGACGCTGGGGCGTGTTTGAAGAAACTTTTGCACCTACAGAGGAAACCTTCGCATTCTTAGAAGATGTTTTGAAGGAAGTCATGGAGCTTTTCCCAAGTACATTAATCCATATTGGAGGCGACGAAGTTTTGAAAAAAGAATGGAAGGAAAGTGCGTATGCGCAAGCCTTGATAGAAAAAGAAGGTTTAAAAGATGAGGACGGTCTGCAGAGCTATTTCATCAGACGAATCGAGGCGTTTTTAAATACGAACGGTCGCAGCATTATTGGCTGGGATGAAATTCTTGAAGGCGGGTTGGCCCCGAACGCAACGGTGATGTCTTGGAGAGGTGTTGAAGGAGGCATTGCAGCGGCTAAACAACAGCACAATGTGATCATGACCCCTGGAGCGTATTGCTACTTCGACTATAATCAGATAGGTGGCGAAGCACAAAAAAAGGACCCTCTCAACGGCAGCAACAGAGTGACTACTCTCGAAAAAGTGTACAGCTATGAACCCACTCCCGCTGAATTAACTCCCGAACAAACCAAGTATATCCTAGGCGCCCAAGGGAATGTTTGGACCGAGTACATGCCTAATTTTGAGGTAGTGGAATACAACGTTTTGCCTAGAATGACTGCGCTCTCAGAAGTTGTATGGTCAGCAAAAAAGGATAGAGATTGGGAGAAGTTTCATGGCCGCTTACAACATATGTCACGGCGTTATGATGCTTTGAGATATACGTATGCAAAGCAATGTATCGTTCAATGATCTGCTATATCCTACATAATTGTTTCTGGCATTATAGTTTTGGCGAAAGCTAATGTACAGCCCGTCTACCTGCATCAATGGCCTTACAAAACAAACTGATCAAACGCGATCAAGTTTGGGTATAAAACGTAGAATTCCTTCCAAATGATCGACAAATACATATTGGCACCTTTAACGTAGATAAAGACAAGGACATCAGAGGAATTTATAAAGGCCTCAATAAGACTAGTGTAGCACAGTTAACAGAAGACGTGAAGACCTTAAAATCGAGTCTTAAGCGCACTTGCTTACCTTCGTGCTGCACATCTACCCTACTTGTTTTGTCTAACAGCGCTCCTAAAATCGCCGTCCTCCTCGTGGGTGGTCACAGCACCCGCATGGGAACGGACAAGTTTGCATTGGAAATCAATGGGCAGCCACAGTGGAAATTCATGTTGGAGCAATTGAATCATTTCTTTGAGGAGGTATTCATCTCTTGCCGAAAAGACCAAGAAAGTCATTTTAAAGGCCAGCAGTTGATCTTCGATGAGCTTGAAGATATAGGCCCCATGGGAGCTATTTTTTCCAGCTTTCGAGCATTAGAAAGTCGATATCCAACACTCAGCTCTAGCTTTTTCATAGCCTGCGATATGCCTGCTTTTGATGTACGCCTTTCGGCAAAACTTCACACAGCAATTTCGCCCGCCTATGACGTCGTAGCTGCTTGGAATACAGAAAGAAAGTCTGCCGAACCGTTAGCAGCATTCTGGAACAAAAGCGCATTACCATGCATCGAAGAGTTCATCTCCCAACAAAACTATGCGCTCTTCAAATGCATGTCCCAATTACGGGTGAAAACGGTAGAAATCGAGGACAGCACGACCCTCCGAAATGTAAACAGCCTTAAAGATCTTTGAGCGAGAATTGTCTTTAAGACTTTGACAAATCAGTAGGTTAGTTTGCCTCATCTTTGAAGCATGAGCAAACCGGCTGTTAAACATCTGGAAATCATCAAAGTCAAAGACGGCACTCACCAAGAGGTCCAAGACCTACTGGCTGTTGAGGAGCCTCTCGAGATTAGGCTAGGTTTTGGCCCTGAGCACAAAAGAGAACAACGGAGTCTCGCCATTACCATGCGTACGCCCGGTCACGACTTCGAACTCGTCGTCGGATTCCTCTTTACTGAAGGCATCATCCGCTCAGCGGAAGACTTCTTCCGCATCACCCATTGTCGCGACAAAGACGGCGTGCAATCCCCCAACATCGTCAGGGTCGAATTGCAGCCATCCATTGAGATGGACTGGGATCGTTTTGCACGTCATTTCTACACCAACAGCAGCTGTGGTATATGCGGCAAAGCAAGCATCGAGAGCCTTGAAAGCATGTGCGAAGCACCGATTACAAGAGACTTTCAAATTTCTGCGAGCGTCCTGCACACCCTCGATCAGAAG
>CALDUE010000075.1 GCA_937923485.1 uncultured Saprospiraceae bacterium | reverse complement strand
GCGAAAATGCAGTTCACGGTTCTGATTCAGACGAGAATGCAGCGTTGGAGGCGAGCTTCCATTTTGCTTCTCGAGACATGATCTAATTCAAATTTGCGAAGCAAATATGAATTAGAGGTTCAGGCTTCAGCACCAAATACTCGCGTTGCTCGCATTTGAAGGTTCAAGGTTCATCCTGTAGTGATGGAGTCGATTTCGCGGCTGCAAGCATCTCTAAAAGGAGAACCTTGAACCACTTTTTGCGAGCTTTGCGAGCAAATAGTGCTGAACCTCGAATCAACCACCAGTTTAGCAAGATATCAAGCCCTTATAAATCAACAATCGTCACCCCGTCGCCACCCTGATTTGGACTCGGATGTGATGCCTTCACATTTTTATACTCACGCAGCTTTTCGCGGACGGCATTTCGAAGGGTTCCGTTCCCCTTTCCGTGTAGAATCTTCAGCGTCTTCACGTTTTCAATCATTCCACGATCGATGAAGTCTTGTACCAGGTCAAGCACTTCTTCTCGACGGAAACCACGCACGTCGATCTCATTTTTGAAACCACCATCTTGTGTTTTGAGGTCCCTCTTTATACCAATCGTTCTATTGATCTCGACTGGTTTTCTAACGGCCTCTAAATCTTTCAAATTGGCGGTTATGCGCAGTTCACCCATTTGAACGGTCGCTTTGCCACGTTCCAACTTGACGATCTCTCCTGTTGCTCCTCCTCTTATGAGACGAACGTGATCTCCCTCTTGTATCGGTCGGTCGAGTACGGACGCTGTTGTTTTTGCGCTGACTTCGTTGAGTTCTTCTTTCAATTCGGCAACGACTTTTTCGCGCTTCTTCCGACTCACTTTCGTGGCTTTGACCACTTTCTTCGCGTCGTCTACACTTTCGGATTCACGAAGGTCGCGGACGATGCGTTCAAGTTCTTTTTGCTGTCTGGCTTCCGCTTGTAGCGAACGCTCTTGCGTTTCAAGTTTGAATGTTTTTCGCTGAACCTCCAAATCACGCTGCATCCGCGTGTAAGTCTTGGACAGCTTATCAAACTTGGCTTTTTCTTGTTCGAGTAGGTTAGCAGCATCCTCCGCACGAGCTTTTTCACGTTCGAGGTCGAGCAGCAGTTTATCGACTTCATGCTCATTTCCTTTCACTCGACCGCGAGCATAGTCAAGGAGTTTTGGCGAAAGCCCAGCCTTTGTAGCCACCTCAAAAGCATAGCTAGAACCAGGCTTGCCAACCCGCATCTCGTAGGTGGGGTCGAGTGTATCCACATCGAAAACCATGGCACCATTCACGATACCTTTTTGCTTATAAACGAAGGCTTTCAAATTGCCGTAGTGCGTAGTGATGACTCCCCAAACCTTTTTGCGATTAAGTTCTCGAAGTATGCTTTCAGCAACTGCACCTCCAAGCTTAGGATCGGTACCCGAACCGAATTCGTCGATGACTAAAAAGGTATTGCTATTCGCTACCTCTAGGAATTGACGCATGTTGCGTAGGTGACTTGAGTAGGTACTTAAATCGTCATCGAGCGACTGTTGATCTCCAATGTCTGCGCAAAAGTTTTCAAACATCCCAAATACGCTGTCCTCTCCGCAGGGGACAAGCATTCCAGCTTGCACCATAATCTGCAATAGTCCAGCACCTTTGAGCATGATGGACTTTCCACCCGCATTTGGTCCACTAAGGAGAAGGAGTCTGTTTGGCGCGTTGAGCTTCAAGGTGAAAGGAACCACTTTGCGGCCTTCTTCTTTAAATTTTAGATAAAGCAAAGGATGCCTCGCCTCAAACATTTCTAGGTGAGGACCTGCTTGGATTTGAGGCTTGTTGGCTAGCAAACGACGGGCAATGACCGCCTGTGCACGCAGGGCATCGAGACTCGCCCGCTGTCGATCAAACGCTTCGAGTAATTCAAGCTCGGGTCGAAGAGTAGCGCTTAAGGCCTTTAGCAATCGCATGATCTCGCGACGCTCCTCGTTGTTGAGATCAAAGAGATCATTATTGAGAGAAATCACCTCTTCAGGCTCGATGTAAGCCGTCTGTCCAGTTGCGCTCAAGTCATGAATAATTCCACGAATCTTGCGCTTGTTCGCAACAGCCACAGTCAAGACACGACGCCCGTTTCGATAGCTTTCTACGGTATCTGCTAGTAGGTCGCGTTCTCTGTATTTCTGTACGACACCGCGAAATTTATTGTCGATTTCTCGCTGAATCGACTGCTTCTGACGGCGGATTTGAGCAAGTTCCGGACTTGCATCTGGACGAATCTCTCCCTTGTCATCAATGATCTGATCGATGGCCGCGTTTAGGTGCGGTGCTGGCGGGACTTTACGAATTTCTTCTAGTAGGCGAGGGTAGCGCTCGGCGCGCTCTTCATTCCTGAAGTGGTTGTCAATCGCCAATAAATCACGAAGCAAAATATTGATCTGCACCAGCTCTTCTAGCGACATGGTGTAGCCTTCAAGCGTGAGCATTTTGAAGGCTTCTGAGAGGTCCTCGTAGTTTCTTAGCGGGGTGCTTTCTCCAGCAGCAACGCTCTTCAATTCCTCGAAAGCCAATGTTAGACGGTCTTCCACCCATGCAGCATCTGTGCTGATCACTGGATTGTTGATAAGGTGCAGTCCACCAGGCCCTAAAGTCTCTGCAGCTTGTAGCGCAACGATGCGATCGAACTCTACTTTTTCAAGAAAATCCTCGGGGAGGCTGGTTATCACTTTCATAAGCTTGGACAAAGCTAACATGTAGCTGCGCCCCATGTTTTAGAAGGCCTGAAAAATCTCGCACGGTCCTTGCCTATTCACTTTTGCATCCCGACGTAAGTCGACGTTAGCTATGAACACAACACACTATGAAAAACACCCGACTCTTGGGTGTCCTGGCATTGCTAACGCTCTTTGCGTGCAACAAAGATCAGGACTCCTTGGATGGACTACACGCGTCGGCGCCAGCCTTCTCGATGTCCGATCCTCAAACCGGCCAAGTGGCACGCTTCGAGCGTATTCAGCTCTCTGCTGGAGACACTATTCCTACAACATTTCGTGACACCTTACTTCTTGAAGTAACCGCAGTCAATTCGACGTATATCGAGGTCGAAGAACGACTTAGTGAGGGTAGTGCTTCTCAATTTGGGGCCTCAGCAGTTGCTTTTCCTGGTCATGCCTTCCATTATCGGCTTTCGCCAAAACCAACTTCACTCTCAATAGAAACGATGGAAACTGGACGTCTTGAAACAAGACTTTTCCCATCCTTGGCAGAACAGAATCATTCGCTTTCGTATCAAAGCTCATCGAGTGAAGCAGCAACACTTGAGGGATTGCGTGTACAAACACCGTATTTACCTGTTGACCGTACCTATAGCCTCGGGGGAAGTGATGAAGTATTAGTGGCAAACCTCAAGCATGATGGTCGGCAAAATGGTTTACCTGGATTTACCTTTGTTCATGATCGAGAAGTAGGCTTGCGCTTTATGCTCATCGAGGTAGATATTGCGGGCAATGCTTCAGGTTGGCAGTTAATTGAGTAAAATAGTCTGGGCTATAAGTTTCATATTGTGCCTAGCTGTTAGTTCAGTTGATCTCTGAACGGTCGGACTATCTCGGCTTGCAATTTAAGTCTTTCAAAACACCTCCTCATATGGCTGGTAATACCTACGGTCAGCTTTTTCGAATTACGACCTTTGGCGAAAGCCATGGACCTGCGATCGGGGTAATAATTGATGGCTGTCCTGCTGGGCTTGAATTTGATCCCACTTTTCTACAAGCGGAATTAGCACGTCGTCGTCCTGGCCAGAGCGCCCTCGTCACGCAACGCAAAGAACCTGATACTGCAGAAATTTTATCGGGTCTTTTTGAAGGCAAAACGACGGGTACGCCGATTTCGATCGTCATTCGAAATACAAATCAAAAGAGCAAGGATTATAGTCACATCGCTACACAGTATCGTCCAAGTCATGCAGACTATACCTACGACGCGAAGTATGGGCATCGTGATTACCGAGGAGGTGGTCGAAGTTCGGCTAGAGAGACGGCTTCCCGTGTCGCTGCTGCAGCTTTCGCCAAAACCCTCTTAGCTACCGCAGGTGTGCACGTGCAAGGTTTTGTAGAGCGTGTTGGAGACATTACGTTAAGTACTTGGCCTAAAGAACTATCAGCAGAGACGATAGAATCTAATCCAGTTCGCGCTGCCACAAAAGAAATTGCCGAGCTTATGGAAACGCGTATACGCGAAGTCCGCAAGGCAGGCGATACCATAGGAGGAACTGTAGGTTGTCGAGTAACGGGTGTCCCCGCAGGATGGGGTGAGCCCGCTTTTGACAAACTTCATGCAGAACTCGGCAAGGCGATGCTTTCGATAAATGCCTGTCAAGGATTTGAATACGGAAGTGGATTTGCTGGTACACACATGCTCGGATCAGAACACAACGATGCATTTGAAACCGTGGAAGGTAAAGTGCGAACGAAGACGAACAAGAGTGGTGGTATTCAAGGTGGGATTTCTAATGGAATGCCAATAGAATTTCGTGCAGCATTCAAGCCCGTGGCGACGATTATGCAAGATCAAGACTCGATTGATGCAGACGGTAATCCAGTCACTGTAGAAGGAAAGGGACGACACGATCCTTGTGTTTTGCCTCGCGCGGTTCCTATTGTAGAAGCGATGGCAGCCTTAGTCTTGGCTGACTTTATGTTGCGACACCGATCAAGTAAGGTGTAATCTGAATTTGACAATTAATCTCGCGCAGCGTCTCTAAAGATTATTGGGCCCTCTTCTTTTCTACGATTTTGCTTTTTCGCTTCACCAAAAAGTTCGCTGAAAGAATTGAATTCTCTGCGCCAGCTTAGGCCAACACCTGCTCTGTTTCTATTGCGGTTGCCAATGTCTACGTTGGTACTTGCAAAAGTCTTGAGCCTCAACCTTCGGTCATCACTCAGCGCATAACTCACTTCAAATTTTCCAGCGGTGAGCGTGCCTTGGCCACCTTGGCTGCCGTCACTACCTATGCTAACTCCTAAGCCAATTTCGAGTCGATCCTCAAAGAAGAAAGTACGCAAACTGGTTTGTAAATCATTCGATCCGAAGTTGGCATTATTGAGCGATGTATTGCTCTGAAGGTTAATGTCGACATCGATACCACTTAGTGCGCCATCAGAGCCTGCGAGCGAAGTGAAAAGCTCAGTGAGTAGATAGCTAAACTGATTACTAAACAGTTCTGAAATAGTGTTGAAACCTACTGAGGTTGCTTGCAAATCAGTAAAACTTGGTAAAAATTGACCGATTACAATTAAGCCAAATACTTGTCGATTTAGTTCATTTTCGTCTTGTCGAATCAGTGAAAGCTTAGTGTCTACAAGGTTTCGGATATCACCATCAAGATCAGGCATTTGAATATCAAACGCAAGATCGGGCCGTTGAAGATTTCCAGTCATTTCAAGGAAAAGGTCAACTGCAGTTCGGGTGTTTGCTACGCTTTGAAGTTGTGGGCGTCCATTGATGAAATCCGCAATCAGACCAGCAGGAGCAACAGAGAGTCCATCATACTTTGCAGTCAAGTCAAGTGTTGCTCCAAATGGATCTCCTTCCCAGTTAATCGTGCCTCCTTTTTCGAGTGTAAAGGGTTTATTGACCACATTCAGGAGTGTAAATAGATATTCTCCTCGATCTACTTCGAAGTTTCCAAACATGGTGTAGCTACCGGTGCGTAGAACATCGATTTGTACATTGCCCGATCCTTGGGCTCTAAGGATATCTCCAGCAGCCTCGTCGAACACGATGAACAATTCAGCAACGGGGGTAATCTCAATGTCCATGTCGAGGTTTATACCTCTTACAAAGCGGGCAACTTCAACGAGGGTGTCTGCTTTTGGATCAACAAAGCGAATGAAGCGAAGGTCTTCTTCGGCACCTGATCCGCTGACAGGAAAAATAATTTTTGTACCAGCTAAGGCCTTTGCATCTATGTCAAGATTCGTCTGGTTGAATGGACCAGAGAAGCCAATTTCACCGTCGGCATAAGCTTTACCGTAATAGAGTGGATTATCTTCTTTTTTGGTATCTGTGACAAGTAATTTATCCGTGCGAATGATAAGATCAAGATCCCATTTTAATAACTTATCGTGAAGAAGGCCACCTTGTAGTGTTGCAATATTTCCTTCGACATCTCTTATCTGGCGATTAGTGGCATCGAGAATACGGTCGTTGATACTCACGTATTGAGAATCCACGAAATATCTTGTTTTGGTATAGTTGATCGTCAAGGCGCAATCATCTATGAGGATGCCGCCGTCGGGAGTCATGTTGTCGGGTGTTCCAAACACATGAAGATCTGCTCCTAATTTACCTCTCAAGTCAGTGATTCCAGGAACGAAATAACTAATGAAAGACATGTCGAAATTATTGCTGGTCAGAAAAGCATCGAAGTATTGAGCTTTACGTTCTTGACCATTAATTACAACCCCGTCTTGAAGCGCTACGCTCGCGTCTAAGACAGCTTGTTGGCCTTGCCTACTAAATGTGGTGTAGACCCCTAGCGGTGAGTTTTTATTGTCAAGGGTGACCAAATTTTGGAATGAACCCCAATCGACTTCATTAACGGTTAAGGTGTCGATACTCGCAGTAAAAGAAATGCCCTCTTGTGCATAGATGTCGGTCGCGGATAGATAGGCATCTACATCTCCGCTTATTCGAAGTTTTTCGGGATCTAGGTAGTTGTTGATGAGGTCTAGATTGAGCTTACGCATCAATACGTCTATTCCACGCTTACCTACGGTCTCAAGGGTTATTGAGCGCTCACCAGAAGTGATCTGAACATCTTTTGCATACAGTCTATTCTTTCCGATGATAAGGCGGTTTCCGTCTTGTACGACCCAGCGTTCATCACTTACGTCGATGTAACTACTTGGATCGAGGCGGAAAGTCAATGCTGTATCGGCAATTTCGACGGCGCCACCAAGAATGATATTACCGAGCAAATTGGAGGTTGTATCTGTCTTTAGCCCAAAGCGGAAGTCTCCATCGGCATATTCACCGTAGCCGTCCACTTGTTCGAAGACAAAAGCTCCGAGAGAAATACGCTGCGCTTTGGTGTCTAGAATTGCTTCGCCAGACTGTCCTCTTAGGTCCAAGCCAAAATTCTCTAACGTGACACCTGTTATTTTAGGTGCTGAACTTGAAAGAGACAAATCTAAGTTTTGACGTTTTGTATCAAGCGTTAAGGCTAGTTGACTTCCATTGATGTTGCTAACCGGCACATTAAAAGCTGAAAGAAGACTGTCTACGTTTGTAAGTTTAGCTTCTAGACTTATGCGCGTATCAAGCGAGTCGATGGGAATTGGAATATCCATCTTTGTACGTGCATACAGGTCGGGATAGGTTTTGGCGAAAGCTGATTGTAGACTATTGGGTAGCGTGCGTAAGCGGTACTCTCCTGAAATGTCGACAAGCGCAAGGGGGCTATTAAGTGAGAGGCGTTTAGAGCCATCAGGAGCAATGATTTGCTCGGCAGTAAGTTTTTCTATTTGGTAGGTATAACCTTTCGGATTAACGACATTAAAATCTTCAACAGATACAATTCCTTCGAGGTTGTCTAAATCTAGGGTATTGGATTTAATATACACTTTACCTTCAAATGACCACAGCTCTTTTACAAGTTTTAGCGGAAGGAGATCCAACTGTCGGACATCCATACTGAAATCAAATTGCTCGGCACCTTCGGCGAGGTTAATTCTTCCTTCGAAGGTCAAGTCAGCATGCTCATCTTTAAAGTCCAATGCTCCTGAAAATCCTTCTGGTGAAAGATTACCATTGGCTTTGATGTCGCGATAGGTATACCCACGGTAGGCTACTTGATCAACGGAGCCAATGAGGTCGAGCCGGAGCGTTTCTCGACTTAGACCTCGTCCATCGCGGATATCTGCTCGAGCGGTGACCTTCCCCCAGTCGTTATTTCCAGTCCAGGCACCCAAATCAAAATCAAATAGAGACGCTTCACCTGAATACTTTTCTAGTCCGTCAGTATTGACGAAACGGGTATCAATTGTTGCCCTTCCTAGTTCACTTCGCAGGTCTCCATAAGCCACAAAATCCTTGACAAAGCCGTCGAATCTCCCAGTAAAAGCAATTTCCCCAAGCTTGTCAAAGTTTGTCGGGAGTTTGAGGTTGGGTATTAAAGCTCTCAATCGCGCTACAGAAGTGTTGAGTTCGCGTATCTCTAGGCTAAGAAGTAACTCTTCAGGCTGACTGATATTCCTAAGGCTTACGTCTGCAGATAGAAAACTTTTATCAGGTAAGCGAAGGGTTAGTCCGCGAGCATTCAGGCGATCAGCAGAGCCAGTTATAAGGCCTGTAATATTGAGCTTTTCGTTTTCTCTACCTTTAAAAAACTCGTTGTCTTTGAATTTTGGAACGAAGGTTAGCAACTCGCTGACTGCTATTGTCGATGGCTTGATGTTCGCGTTGATGCGGCCTTGTTTTAGAACTGAAGACCAGTCAGCATTTTCAGGTAGTCGTATTTGTAGGAAGTCACCAAAACGCGATCTCGCTGTTTGTAGGTCAAGATCTTTTAGTAACAATTCGCTCTTGGTGAGCGCGAGCTCGCTGGCGCTAAAGTTGTATAAGCGAAAACCACTTTTCTCCTTAAACGATATCTCTTCAAGTGTGAGTCCAAGACTGTCGCTTCCTATCAAGAAGTTAGTCATTCCGACATTAAGATCGGTTACGAAAAAGTTGTTCGGATCGAAATCTCCTTCTGGGTTTGCCTTGGTTTTGTCAAGATATTTAATAGACGTTCTCGCCAGTTGAAAGTCGGATAAGCTGATGTTTAGCGGGAGTAAGAATGGTTTTTCAATCTGAAAGCTTCCCGTATCGGCGAGGGGAACGGTAACCACATTGCTGCTTGGGTGAAAGGCAGTTGGCTTCGTTCGCGTTACATCGATCGCGAGTCCAAATATGTTGACAGTGTTCCCTTCGATTTTCTGGCTCGGAAGATTTAAGAGATCGAGTAAAACTTCAAGTGTATCTAAGCTCCCATTTGCTTGAAGACCTTGATAAGCATCCGCGAAATTGACACGACTACGAGTCAAATTAAGTTCTCTCAAGTCGAGACTGAGGCCTTGAGTCTGTTCGCCACCACCCGTATCTGGGCCTTTTCTAAAGTAAGGCAATAAGAAACTATAATTACCAGCCGAGGCGGTTGAATCTTTGTACAGATTTAGCTCAGCGCCGTCTAGGTTAACTGCTTCAATATACACCTCTCTGTTCCAGATAGAGCGCACAGGTCTGAACAAGTCAACAGAAAGACGGTCGGTGAGTAGCAGTGTATCTCCCTGCCGATCGCCAATGAATACTTCGTTAAGTCGAAGGCTGGAGAATGGTTCAAGTTCGATATTACCAACCTTGACGTCTACATCAAACTGCTCAGCAATGGATTTCGAGACTTGTTTGGCGGCAAATCGCTGTACCGCTGGTACGTGAATCAAGAAATAGCAAAGTAGCAAGACGACAAGGAGAATGAGAATTAGTCTCAGTGTCCATCTGGTCGTAAATCCGATCACCCAGCCAATCCAATAACCCACTCCGCGCTCGTCGCGTATGGACTCAGGATTTTGATCGGGTGTAGTACTCACGCTAAGGGTTAAGGTTAATTGTCTTTTCTAACGTTGCAAGGTACCCGCTATGTTAGAATGCAGGACGGTTTTGAGAATACCCTAACGTTTGAGGCTCGTAGTGATTCCTTCAGCAAACCAATTTGCCAAAGCTTGGCGGTTGCGGGGCTGAAGAACACGTTTTTGATCAAAGCTATGTTGAATGTTGCCAAGCTCAATATAAACCGTAGGAACATCTACTTCACGGAGCATGTGTAGGTCGCGTGTTAGGATGGCTCCTTTATACTCTCTGGTGCGCCCATTTCGCTTATAATTTTTCTCTACGGTAGCGCGCATGTCTTTGGTCAAACGAGACGATACTTTTGAATTTTTCTGGTGATAGAAAAAGAGATCGGTTTGCGTTTCTGCATGCCTACTATCTACATGTATGACGATGCAGTATTGGTCGACGGTACCTTTCTTATTATTCTCTTTGACTAAGTCATTGATAGCATTTGATCGTTGTCGAAGACGCTTCGTTTGGTTGAGAGGAATTTTTTGGTCTCCCCAAACCTGCTCGTCGTAGTCGCAGCTTAAGAATTCATCGTCACGGATGCCATCGTCAGGATCGCGGACGATGACGTAAGGCACTCCACCATGAGCGATGATGTTTCTTGCCAAGCGGAGAACAACATCATAGGCGTACTCGTCTTCGCAAAGCGCGTTGTCTCTTTTTTTACCAATCGCTCCAGGGTCGGGGCCACCGTGACCAGAAACGAGGTAGAAGATTTTGCCTTTCAGCTTATCGTCCTCACGTTTCACTTTACTGTACTTCTCTCCAAAGATGCTGTAGCCTGCCGTTGATATTTTTTCATTGATACCTGTAGATTCTGCAACAGGGGTTACCAAGGTGTTTTCAGGTGTTTTTGAAGCAACGAGCACCGCTTCAGCTGGAGCGAGCACAGGTGGATTCTCTTTTTCGCACAAGAGGTAATCGTAGGGCACCCAAAGTTCTTTTGACTTTTCGTATTGCTTCTTCTGCTGTCCTGCTTTTACACGTGCTCGGTTGTAGGCTTGAATCTGTTTTGCTAGAGCGAAATCTTTGATGCCAATGGTGGACCTGATTGATTTACCGTTGTAGGGGTAGATGAGTACGGGTACTTTGTAAGTCTTTCCAGCGTGCAGAGCTTGTTTTGCCGAAAGGCTATTGATACTATGAAAAGCTTCTTGATTGCAACTGGAAGGAGGTAAATCGAAGCGCCTGAGCAATGCGTACATGCCATCCCCTTTCTCAGCAACGGCCTCCAAAAATGTATAGGGCTCTGCAATTGCAGCGAAAGGCAATGCACAGAGCAGAGCCAGTGTAAGGAGAAATTTGTTCACAGTGTTTGAATAGTGCTTCGGGGACAATTTAACGCTTATGACTCTATTAAAAAGTGAAATCATTTGAGACGGATGAAATCAAAGAAGTCCGGCGCCAAATAACGCTTAAGTACATTGCCGTCGTGTTTGGGCAAATCATAACATTATTAGGCCTTGAGCTTCGTCTTGAATTTAGACAACGAGCGTCGATAGCTGGTGTATTGCTCTTCGCCATCGGAACAGTGTATCTCTTTTCGCTTGCCTTTGGGAGTGTGGAACCTCGTTTATGGAATGCGCTGTATTGGATCATTCTACTTTTTGGTGCTGTAAACGGCCTGGGAAGATCTTTTTCTCGTGAGCTAACTTATCGATACTCCTACTATCAGCAATTGACTTCACCCTTAAGCCTTTATGTGGCTAAGGTGCTCTTTAATACGCTGTTTTTACTGGTGATTGGTACGCTCGTCTGGGGTATGCTGTCGCTACTCTTTGGTAATCCAGTTAGAGACGTTGGCTTGTTTGTAATGACACTTTGTATGGCTTCGTTGGGGCTCTCCTTAATTCTTACTTTTCTCGCGTTGGTTGCTGGGCGCGTTAACAATGGACCAGGCATTGTTGCGATACTCGCCTTTCCGGTCGTCATCCCCTTACTACTGACGGTTGTCAAATTAGGAGCGGTAGCACTTAGATTGATTCAACAGACTAGTACGAGTAAAGACCTGTTACTACTTTTCGGCGTTGATTTGCTCGCCATTGGGTTGGCCTTGTTACTTGTTCCCTCGCTTTGGAAAGAAGCCTAAACTAAATGTGAGGCTGTTACTTCTTAAATGAAAGACCGTTGTGCTTATGAAAGGATTGTGGTGGAAAGTGCTTGCAGTGCTCTTGATGTTGTACGTAGTGTTCGCGGGACTACTTGTTCCACTTAAGCCAGGGATTCAATCTGTCGAACCTGTTCAGCTCACTGCGGGCCAGCAGCAAACGATCACGGTTGAGGGGTATAACACCCACTTTGAACTAGGTGATAATGTGCGTGCTTGGTTGCGACTAGGGCAGCCGAGAGCAGAAGGGGATGAAGGAATAGATACTGCTTTGCTTTCAACTTCTGTGCAGGTGCTTGGTCAGCAAGACGTTGCTTTATCCTTTGATGTTCCAGCCTATCTTCCAACGTCTGATGGTGCCGCAAGGGCGAGTCTCATTATTGACAATCCAGTTGATGGAGCCTTTGTACTTCCTGGGGCTATCATTATTAAGCAAGCTGAAGCCCTTGCCGGTCCTCCATCGTCACAAGGATGGGATGCTCAAATAGAGAATTTATCAGCAAGCACGGGGGTAACCTTTCCTTTTAGAGGGCTATTGGCGGAAACTATTCGCAATCAGTATTTCCACGTTTCGCTGTGGTTTGCCCTCATGATTTTAATGCTTTCTGCAGCGGTGTATGCCGTTCGCTATTTGATTAGCGGCAAATCAGAGTTTGACAGACGTAGTGAAGCGCTTACTAAAGTTGGTCTTGCTTTCGGGATGCTTGGTCTTGTCACGGGTATGGTTTGGGCAAATTTCACTTGGGGCAAACCTTGGAGTGGTGATGTGAAGCAGAACATGACGGCAATTGCACTGCTAATTTACTTGGCATACTTTGTTTTGAGAGCCAGTGTTGCATCAGATCAACAGGCGAGTAGGATAGGAGCCGCCTACAACATTTTCGCTTTCGCCATGCTGATTCCATTGTTATACATCATACCACGCATGCGGGCTAGCCTTCACCCAGGTGCTGGGGGTAATCCTGGGTTTGGAGGAGAGGATTTAGACAGCACAATGCGCATGGTGTTCTATCCAGGAATCATAGGATTTACGCTTGTAGGAGTTTGGTTGGCGCAACTTAGTTGGCGTACCGCCCGTCTAAAACGAAAGATTCAGGAGCAGTTACTGAGTTAAAGTAGCTGATTATATGAGCAAGTTTTCTAACATGTTTTGCCACTCCAAGAATTAGCACCACATTTACACCGATTAGGATTACTCCTAACCAGCCTTAACCAATGCCAAACCCTCGAGGGTTTTTTCGAAAATTTTATGCAAGGACTCAACGCAGCTCTTTTATTACAGGCCGCTCCTGACTTTATCCGTAGTGTAGGAAAAATCTACGTCGTTGTAGCTGTGATAGTAATCGTATTGCTAGGGTTTTTTGTCTATTTGTATTTCGTTGATCGGCGTTTAACCAAACTTGAAGAACAAATCCAAGACGATGAGTGATCAGAAAATAAGTTTCTTTCAGTCAGTATTAGACTATTTCGATGCCGCGGCGCCTTTTACGGGGCATCCAGATGGGCTGCTTGATCAAATCAAAGCCTGTAACTCTATCTACCGCATGAACTTCCCTGTTCGCATCAAAGGGGAGTACAAAGTGATTGAAGCTTATCGCGTACAACACTCGCAGCACAGGTCTCCGACCAAAGGAGGGATACGCTATTCTATGCACGTCAATCAAGATGAGGTGATGGCCCTTGCTGCGTTGATGAGCTACAAGTGTGCAATCGTTGACGTTCCTTTTGGAGGTGCAAAAGGTGGTGTCAGAATTAATCCTTGGGAGTATGAGCCAGAAGATCTAGAGAAGATTACTCGTCGTTACACCATGGAACTCATCCGTCGTAATTGTATAGGTCCAAGCGTTGACGTACCTGCTCCCGATTACGGAACCGGCTCGCGCGAAATGGCGTGGATATTTGATACCTATCGCACCTTTGCAGGTCAGGACATTGATGCAGCAGGCTGTGTGACTGGTAAGCCAGAATCACAAAACGGTATCAAAGGTCGTACAGAGGCCACTGGTCGTGGAGTTTTCTATGGTATTCGCGAATGTTGTTCTTTTGAAGATGACATGAAAAAGATCGGTCTCAAGCCTGGAATTGAAGGCAAGACTATGGTCATTCAGGGCTTAGGTAACGTGGGGAGCTTCACTGGAAAAATTTCACAAGACGAGGGTGGTGTCAAAATCATTGGAGTTGGAGAGGTTGAAGGTTATATTTCTAATCCAGCAGGCATCGACATTCATGAACTACTCGCTTTCCGTAAAGAGCATGGCACTATGCTAGGCTTCCCTGGTGCAGAGAGTTTCGGTAAAGAAGCTCGTGAGAAGTGTTTGGAATTGGAATGTGATATCCTCGTTCCGGCAGCGCTTGAAAACGTGATTAATAAAGAGAATGCCTCACGCATCAAGGCGAAAATCATTGCAGAGGCTGCAAATGGTCCAATCACTAGTGCGGCTCAGCTCATTTTGAAGGAACGTGCAGTTGTGATTATTCCTGACATGTACCTCAATGCAGGTGGTGTTACTGTGAGTTACTTTGAGTGGTTGAAGAACCTTTCCCACATGCGTTTCGGACGTATGGAGAAGCGCTTCAACGAGAACATCAACAAAACCATGCTCGAGGTAGTGGAAGGAGCAACAGGAAAAAGTGTTTCTGAGCGTGATCGCAAGATCATTGCCAGAGGTGCAGATGAGATAGATCTAGTGCGTTCTGGACTTGAGGAAACAATGGTTACGGCTTATCAGCAGATACGCGCGGTATATGAGCAACACCCCGATGTTCCAGATCTTCGTACAGCAGCGTTCGTCGTTGCGATTAACAAGATTGCCAGTGACTATCTAGCTTTAGGAATCTTCCCATAGTAGGAAGTATTTCGAAGATTCTACCAATAGCGGCTTCAACTTAGGTTGAGGCCGCTTTTGTTTTTTGAGGAAGGGGTTTTGCGGTAAGCAAACTCTACAACACGACTAGCTGGAAGGAGCAGCGTGAACGTTGTTCCCAAGCCTACGGTGCTAGTAACTTCAATGGATCCATCAAGCCCATCCATGATGCGCTTTACAGTGGCTAGACCTAAGCCAGACCCTTCGAATTTAGACTGATTGCTCAGGCGCTGAAAAACTCCAAAGACCTTGTCAATATCTTCTTCAGCTATACCAATTCCATTGTCTACTATTTGAATAACGAAGTGATCAGCTTGGCGCTCACTAAAAATTGTTACATGAGGCGCCACTCCTTCTCGACTAAATTTCAGGCTGTTTCCGATCAGGTTCTGAAACAGTTGAATGAAATGAGTCGAATGACCAAGAAGCGTTGGCAATGCCTCCCATGAGATTCTTCCTCCTGATTCTTGAAGACGAAGCTTAAGGTTGTTCTCGACGATGAGGAGTGATTTCTCAAGGTCCACGGGTTTTTCTTCTTTCTTATCGCGTCCAAGCTTCCCATAGGCAAGCAAATCATCGAGCATGGTATGCATGCGAATGCCGCCTTCTTTGATGTAGGTAAGAAATTCTCTATCGCGCTCGCTCATAGAATCGTTAAGACTCTTATTGAGTAGCTGCGAATAAGAGTTGATCATCCTCAGTGGCTCTTTAAGGTCATGGCTAGCGACAGACGCGAAGAGTTCTAAATCTTGGTTACTTCGCTTTAGTTCAGCTTCTTGTTTTCTTAGGAGGGCGTTTTTTGCTTCTAGCTCTTCTTTTTGAGATTGGAGCGTCTCAGAATTTTGCTTAAGATGTTCTAGAAGGTTCTTATTTCCATCCACGAAAAGTGTGACGAGAGCGATCATTAAAGTGAACAGCCCGAGGTAGCTAACTAGATAGTAAGAAGGGTCGTAGCCAAAGGTTAATTCTCTTAGCTTTGAAGAGCTGTTGACTTCTATTAAAAATAGGCCTACGATCACTGAGACTACTATAGCCGACCACATTAGGCCATAGTTGCGTGAAGTAAATAGGAAAGCTACTGTCGGCAGCAGAAGCATCCAGAGTAGATTATCTGAATACAAACCGCCCGTTGGTATCATTTGTACCATTAGAACTGCGAAAAGCAAACTGACGAGCAAGTTGGCACTGAGGTTCAAGTTGCCAAATCGTTGATAAATATGGCCTAAGGCTACCGATCCAATACAAGCAATTGCAATTGGGGCTCCATGCTTCGGAATGACAAATAGCGACACAATAAACAACAAACCGCTCATCACAATCGCAATCAAATGAACCCATGCAAGCAGCCGCGCCCGGTGACGAGAAATCTCGTCACTTGGTTTACGGCTAGGCATCAGCCTATGGTCTACGAAATCATTTAAGAACGCTATCATCTAGTTTAGGGCTTGAACTATGGTTCATATAGGAATAGTCAATTCCTAAGCCACTTTGCTTAAAAAGCCGTAATTCTGCCATTTATAGCCTAAATGGTCTAGAAAAACCTTGTTTTTTGCCTATAATGGATTTTTATGGATAATCACGAAAGTATCGCCACCTATTGCGAACAACTCAAGGGAGTGGAGGTAACGAGTCCTTTTGGCCCTCAAACAGTTGTCTATAAAGTCGGTGGGAAAATGTTTGCCCTACTTTCTCTAGATACCCCAAGGCTTAATGTGAAGTGCGACCCTGAAAAAGCAATGGAACTAAGAGAAAAATATGCTGCAGTCGAACCTGGATACCACATGAGTAAAAAGCATTGGAACAGCATTTATTGGGAGACGGAGCCTTTAAATGCCCAATTGATAAAAGATTGGATTATCGAAAGCTATGCCCTCGTCGTAGGATCTCTTTCAAAAAAAGTGCAAGCAGAACTCAATGGGTAGTCCAACGCAGCAGGTTGACGCCCTGATCTTGGGACAAGGTCTTGCAGGAACACTGCTGAGTTTCAGAATGCTTCAAGCAGGAATCGACCACGTAGTTGTCGATCGTGGACACAAGCGAGCAAGCAGCAACGTGGCCGCTGGAATCGTCAATCCTGTCACTGGCCGCAGATTTGTCAAAGCATGGAAAATTAATGAGCTGATTCAAGGCTTAGCAATCTATGAAGACCTTGAGCGATTGCTCCATGTCAAACTGATCAATCAGATTACCGTGTATCGGGACCTCTCAGAGGTTTCAGCGCTCAATCAATGGGACATGCGGCGCAACGATAAAACCTATTCAGCCTATATGGGCAAGCCAAGAACCGATCTTCAGCTCCCAGTGAGAGCTCCTGAAAGGGTAGGGCCTACCTTAGAAGCCGCTCAAGTAAATCTGCGGGAACTCATCAGCAATTACCGCTCTTTTTTGCGCGAAAAAGGTTATTTGATTGAGGCAGATATCAACATTGATGAAGTGACTCAGCAGGGAGGCAGGTTGCGTGTAGGTGGTTTTGCCGCAAGGCGAATCATAGACTGCACAGGAGCTGCAGCAATGTTTTCCAACACATGGAGTAAGCTTCCATGGCGAGGGACCAAAGGAGAAGCTTTTCGCTTTTCATTGAAGGATATGCCGCGCGATCTTGCCCTTAAAGTGAAGCATTTCATTTGTCCTATTGGTGAGGGCGATGAGGTCTGGTTAGGAGCAACCAATGAAGACTACTTTGAGCTAGATACACCTAGTTTAGCTGGTGAAGAGCGTTTACGTGAGCAAGCCGCGGCTTTTGAGATTGCGGTTCCTCGGCACGTTGAGCATCTAGCGGCTGTGCGACCTACGGTAAAGGATCGACGTCCGCTGGTGGGTCAACATCCTACTATTTCAAGGCTATGGCTATGCAACGGGTTGGGTACCAAGGGGACGAGTTTAGGGCCTTATTGCACAGCTAATCTCCTACAAGCGATGCAATTAAAAAAGACTATTGATCCTGAAATTGACATCGCTAATCGCTTTTCTGTATAGGAATGAGCCTGCATTCGTCGTTTATCCTAGGTCTTCTGTCTAGAGCTTACGCCAAAACCTATTCTTTGCGCGTTATCTTAAGTGCATCCCAAGGAAGAAACAACCTATCATGGCCAACGACGATAAAAGTAAGCACGCAGATACAATCATTCGCAACCACTCGGTCTGGTCGTTAGGTGCAGGCGCAATCCCCTTAGCATTAGCAGATTTAGCGGCAGTCTCTGCAGTTCAAGTGGACATGATTAGAAGTCTATGCGAAGTGTATGATGTTGATTTTTCGGCGACTAAAGGCAAAGCGTTGGTGAGTTCATTGACCAGTGCGGCTATTGCTAGAATTGGGGCAGCGTCTATCGTGAAATTGGTTCCTATAGCAGGAACACTTGTAGGAAGCGTGACCGGTGGCGTGCTCGCGGGGGCAAGCAGTTATGCGCTTGGTACGGCCTTCAAGACACATCTAAGCAGTGGCGGTACAATCCTAGATTTAGATCCTGAAAGACTCAAAAAAGTGTATCGAGATCAATTTGAAAAAGGCAAGGAGAAAGTCATGGAATGGCAAAAGGAGCGGGGCGATGATGCCATGGCCGAGGAAGTTGATGAAACTTCTTCCAAAAGTCGTTTCAAGTTTGATGAACTTATTCGCAGAGGTAAAGATTTTGCCACTTCAGCTGCGGGAACAGCCTTCGGTTCGGAAAGCGAGACTACTGAAACTGTGGTCGGCGAACAGGTGACGGAAAATTCCGAAAAACCTGCCGAGGCGGCTCAGGAATCTTCTACGATAGCTCAGAAACTGGCAGAGCTCTCCTCTCTATATGAGCGAGGACTCATCAGTGAGTCTGACTATGAGACAACCAAGGCAAGGCTACTGGGGCAGATGTAAAGCCTCAAACCCGCATTGTAAGACGAGCTGCTGGAGCCAAATCATCTTGGGCAAATCGGCCCTCGCGGTAGGCAAAAGATGCTGCCGCTGCGATCATTCCAGCATTGTCTGTAGCAAGTTTTATTGGCGTTGTAAAGAGCTCCACACCTAGTCTTTTTGCTAGTTTATCGGCTTCGAGTCGTAGACCAGAGTTTGCGCTTACGCCACCTGCTAGTGCAAGTTGTTTGAGTCCAGTTTCAGTCAAAGCCGCTTCTACTTTGAGAAGTAAGCTCTCTACGATCGCGTGCTGAATGGAGGCGGCTAAGTCAGCTAAATTCTCTTGGATGAAGTCAGGGTTTTTACGCACCTCTTTTTGCAGAAAATAGAGGATACTCGTTTTAAGTCCGCTGTAGCTGAAGTCGAAGCCTTCGATGTTTTGCTTTGAAAACTCAAATTTTGGGGAGCCTTCTTTGGCAAGCTGGTCGATATGCGGACCAGCAGGGTAGGGGAGCCCGAGTAGTTTTCCACTTTTATCAAAAGCTTCACCAGCGGCATCGTCGATGGTTCGTCCGATTTCTTCGTACGAAAATGGTCCGCGGACAACAAGTAATTGGGTATGTCCTCCACTCACGGTAAGACACAGAAATGGAAATTGTGGCTTTTTTTCCGTTGCAAAATGCGCTAATACATGTGCTTCCATGTGGTGGACTTTAATCACTGGAATATCAAGTCCCGCAGCATAGGTTTTGGCGAAAGCTACCCCCACCACAAGACTCCCCATCAGTCCAGGGCCATGCGTTACCGCAACAGCATCAAGTTCTTGTGGACGAATCTCTGCTTGTTCTAGGGCCCTTTTGACCACAGGAATGATTACCTGCTGATGCGCACGACTAGCCACTTCAGGTACTATTCCGCCAGTTTTATCGTGCATGAGCTGCGAGGCAACTACATTGCAGAGAAGTTTTCCATTTCTCCAAATAGCAGCAGAAGTATCATCACAGGAACTTTCTATTGCTAAAATGCAGGGATCGACCACCAAAATTCTATCTTTTTGCATCAAAAGTAGTGTGTGTGCAAAATTGCGTCATGAATTCCATTCGAACCACGACGTGACTTTGTGTATTATTGCCCAAACAAGGATTCAACTATGAGGACGGTTATCAATTTAGTCTTAGCAGCGATCGCAGGAGTACTCGTATGGGTACTCATCAGTTCAATCAGTGAGCCAATCGCTTTTCAAGACGAACTTAATCGACGCCAAGATGCGGTAATTGACCGACTCAAGGAGGTCAGAACTGCACAGCAGCTCTTTAGAGATGTTACAGGAGAAGGCTTTGCAAGTAATTTTGATACACTTGACCAAGTTCTTCGCAATGGTCAAATTCCAATTGTGAGTGTTTTCGGTGATCCAGATGATCCGAATTTTGACGGGGTCATTCGCTACGATACCATTTATCGTTCAGCCCTAGATTCTGCAATAGCTCTAAGATTGCCGCTAGATTCTTTGAGATACGTACCCTTTACAGAAGGACAGAAATTCGACATTCGTGCTGATACGGTGACGTATCAATCAACCCTCGTCAACGTTGTCGAGGTTAGCACGAACTATAAGTACTTCATGGGCCCTTATGCGAATCCCCGTTTTGCGCGCTACGATAATACGTACGATCCAACCAAGACGATCAAGTTTGGCAACATGTCGACTCCATCTCTGGCAGGTAACTGGGAGTAATGCAGGCCTTGGCGACCCCATTGGTTTCAATCGTCCATGACGATGGAGCTTATCTGTTCTCTCGCCAAAAAAATGCCCAAGGAAGAAGTACTTATGGTGCCCGACAAAAAAAGTTGGAAGCCCTAGGTATTGAACGACCTGGGACAGTATTCGAAACTAGTTTTCGATGGCAACTCGTACCTGCAAAACTCTATCGTTACGACGATCGTCAATTATATCTGCGCAACAAACATCCGCTTGTAACCCTTGGGAATATTGGCGTAAGTGCCATGCCTGAGTTGAAAGCTATGGGCGTGTATTATCGGAACGTCCGCGTCCCTGTTTCTCTCTATAGCGGTAACCACATCGCTGAGCTATTTGTACACACCGCCAATCAGCTTAGTAAGCGTCAGCCTCACTTAGGCTTAGCCTATTTTATTGACCAGCATTGCTGGATGATACTTGTACGCCAAAATCAAGTGGTTCTTGTTCAGGCTGAAAAATGCCATACAGATGCCGATGCAGTCTTTCATCTCGCGGCGATGCTAGATCACTATGGTCTAGATCGGCATTCAACTCCCATTTTCACGGGAGGAATGATCTCCGAGGAAGGACAATTATATCGTCAGCTAAGAATCTATTTCGACATCAGAAATCTCGATGAAGAGCTTGCCGCAGGTCCTCATACCGCTCCCATTGAGTTGCTTCTTTCTCATCAGAAAGCACTGCGCGAGCAACCAATCCCATTGAGCTAAATCGAGAAAAGTTTATAGTGGACTACGCATCCGCTCAAGTACCATCGGAAAGCGCGTAGTCATCTCGTTCATCGCTTAATCCAGTTTACTGCTGAGTTTTGAAACGCCGTAGCGATATAATTCGATCGTTCCAAGAAACATGATGCTATATCCTAGGAGCTCTGTTGTTTCTTCGGCTGTTCTGGCTACATCTCTGATAAAATTCTCTTTCATCGCGAGCTTCCAGATGTCGTTTGCTCCAAACAACCTCGAAAAGACATGAAGTACAAGAAAGCCTGTGAAGTACACGCCGAATGCAAAGGAATCTAGAATGCTATCTACTTGGCGCAGAAGTGTTTTAAAGTTTCTCGCTGCGTAAATCACCGTCGGAATAAGTACGAGGACCACAGGTATGATCCAAAAGCCTTTATGAAAAATAGCCTCTAGCTGATTGTTAAGTTCTCTAAAAAAACTCGCTGCAGCCAAGCCTGCGAGGCATACCATGACCACTCTCAATGCAGGTATCCTCCAAGCGGCATAGCCACTAAGTATTGCCATCAAGACGAGCAGACCCTCTTGATAATTTTCAACTGAGTTTCCGACTAAAATTTTACCATCAGACGCGTCGATAAATGCTGCATAGTACGCTGCCGCAAAAACTGCTGCGTAGAGTAGCACTTTCGTGAAGATCTTCGTGAGGATAGAGCTTGAATTCAATGGTTGCATTAACTTTCTCTCGACTAATTTGATGAGTAGAATCCAGTGGTATTTTATAACCTTTGGTGCACTCATAAAGGTGGGTAAATTTTCCCACTTGAGAACGATCTCGACCTGAATTTTCAATCAACCAGAAGTAGCTGAGTTCTTCTACTTTTACCTTTTGTCAAAGCCTTAACCTGCTGTAAATGCGTATTATTTCTGGGAAATTTCGTGGTCGACGTTTTACGCCACCAGCTGATAAATGGCCAACGCGCCCAACAACAGACATCAGCAAGGAAGGTCTGTTTAATATCCTGACCAATGAACTAGATTTTGAAGACATGCGCATGCTCGATCTCTTCGGGGGGACAGGTAATCACTGCTACGAATGCATCAGTCGAGGCTGCGAGGATGCTACCTACGTGGATAAGCATGTTCCTGCAATCCGCTTTGTGCAGAGTCTAGCAAAAGACCTGAAGATTGAAGACAACTTAAGAGTTGTTCGATCTGATGTGTTCAAGTTTATGGCGAGCGACAAAGGGAGCTACACCTACTGTTTTGCAGGACCGCCTTATCCACTGCCAACGCTCGATACGATTCCAGATAAATTTTTCAGTACCAACTTGCTCGCAGAAGGTGGCCTTTTTGTACTTGAGCACAATCCCAACCATGATTTCTCCGAGCATCCGAGGTTTCGCAATTTGCGAACTTATGGCAAAACGTACTTTAGCTTTTTCGAGTAATGCTTTACATGCTTTCTTTTCTTCTACTTAGCGTGCTGCTTAACGTTTGAGCGTTTTAACTTGCCGCAGTGCCAATCGCTAAGTCACATACCGATGTCCTTGCGGACATTAAGTCGAAGTCCTTCAAGCCGATTTATCTGCTGCATGGAGCCGAGCCATTTTTCATTGACATGCTCGCCGATGCATTTGAAGCGAAAACGGTCGATGAGGCATCCAAAAGCTTCAATCAGCAAGTGCTATATGGCCGTGATGTGACAGCTGGTCAGATCGTAGATGCTTCAAGTCGGTATCCAATGATGTCGCCATTTCAACTGGTTTTAATCAAGGAAGCACAAGATCTACCTGATTTTGCCAAGCTCGAAGGCTACTTTAAGCAACCTGTTCCTTCAACTGTACTCGTGTTGGCTTATCGCGGTAAAAAAGTGAAGGGCAATACCAAAGTGTACAAGGCTATTGCGCACAGTGGCGTGGTCTTCGAAAGTAAACCGTTGTATAACAATCAGGTACCTCAGTTTATCAGCAAGCAGCTTTCAAGTAAGAAGCGTAAAGCGGCGCCGGGTGTCACCGAATTACTTGCAGAGTATCTCGGTACAGATCTAATTGTGCTCTCTGGAGCCTTGGATAAGCTCTTCCTCAATGTTCCCAAAACTGAAGAAATCACTGCCGAACATGTAGAAACACACGTCGGTATCAGTCGACAGTTCAATTTGTTTGAGTTTCAAGATGCGCTCGGTTCAAAAGATTTGGAGCGAGTGGTGAGGATTGGATTTGCGCTTTCGCAAAACGAGCGGGAACATCCACTTCCGCTGACGTTAGCGAGTTTGTACGGTTATTTCAGCGGACTATTTGCCATTCACGATGTCTTACACCAAAGCGAAGGTGACCAAAAGGAGGCTACAGGAATTTATAATGCTTTTCGTCTTGGAAAAGTACGCCAAGCAGCTAAGCGCTGGTCACGTCCTCAGCTCATGGAAATCATCGAAACGCTTGCTGAATACGACCTGAAAAGTAAAGGTGTGGAGTTCAATCTCGGGCCTGGAATGGGTGGCGAATTGACGCTAGAATTGACTGAGCGTCTCATTCAAAGTGCTTCGCGTTAATCCCTGATAAAAGTAGCAGCATCAAGGTGGCTGCCACCTGGTAGACTAACGAAATTCAACTCGTCCCAGCCTACATGTCTTGCTTGATTGACGAAGGCAACCGCACTTTTCCACGGGACTAAACCGTCCTCGGTTCCATGCAGAATTACTGCTGGAAAGTCAGGTTTAACTTTTAACTGCGCGTAAGGATCGAGTGTATCAAAGCGCTCCTTTTTTGGGCTGCCTGCAAACCAACGTCGCGTTGGACTAGCGCCCATGTGTCGTAGGCTCAGCGGAGACCCAGATGTAATCAAGCCCAATAGGTTTGCACTGGTGCGCCATTCGTTTTGCCGCAAGGCCAAAAGTGCAGCGAGTTGGCCACCGCTTGACATGCCGCCGAGCAGTATTTGTGGAGGGCTAAATGCTCGTTTTTGAATCATCGCCAAAGCTTTGCAAACGTCGGTGAAAATTGCATCACCATCGTGCCGGGGTATTCTCCTATGACTAGGCATATACACCGTATATCCTCGCTTGAAAAAGTACTCACCAAATGCGACTAATTTTTCTGGATCCCCGAACTGCCATCCACCACCATGGATCCAAACAGCTACTGGTGCGTGTGGGTCGTCTTGTTCAGCAAACAGTACATATTGACGCTTGTGGTTGCCATAGGTAAGTCTTTCCCAATGTGTGGAAGTGCCTTTAGATGCTAGCTGCTTGTGGTACGCTGGGATATTTGCAAGTTCCCGAATTGCTGCAAGAGGGGAGATCATCGATTAGCTTTCATTATTTACCATACTGTCTAATAACTCAAACAACTCTGGGCCTTGAGAAATTTTAGCCTGCTGTTCTAAAAGTGAAAATACTTCCGATTCACGGTCTGGTCGATATATCCGCTCAGCAGAGAGGATTTTGAGTTTAGCGTTGCTGAGTTTGAGCTTCGCAACCATTTCTTGAGGGGGCTCTTCTCGTCGAAAATCTAAAGAGGTATCACCTTCGATGACAATGCCTCTTAACTCCAATTTTTCTTCCCCGCACCTAAACGTGAGGAGCTGTTTTTCGGTACGCTGTTCGGCAAATTTTGTGCGTCTGATTACGTCATCAAACACCATTTCGCTAAACTGATCGATGAGCGCATTCGCTTTCACTTCATCTGTGACTTTGATCTTCGCCCAATCGTCTGCTGGGATGCTTTGTGCTGCCAGAAAGCGTACAAACTGTGCTTCCAGTTCTTCCAATTCTTCACGCCTCAATCTCCTATATTTCATGTCACAAGGTTACAAGTTGAGAATAGTAAAGCATAGCCCGAATTATTGTTTACATCTTGTATCATTGCCGTATGGATATGATACTCCCTGATTTTGCCAATGCTTCAGTTTGGTTGAGTTTACTCACGCTCACCTTTCTTGAGATTGTTCTTGGTATTGATAACATCATTTTCATTTCTATTGCGGCGAATAAGTTGCCTGAAAATGAGCAAAAGAAAGCAACCAATATCGGCCTCGTTGGCGCGATGGTACTGCGTGTAGCCTTGCTGTTTGGGATTACTTGGTTGACAAGTTTGCAGGAACCCTTCTCGTGGGCAAGCTATCATGGGGATTTCCTCTCCTTCGGTTTCACAGGACAAGGGCTCATCCTTTTGCTCGGTGGTGTTTTCTTGATCTACAAAGCCACAACAGAAATACATCACAAGCTAGACGGTCATGCGGAAGGACCTACTGGAGGAGGATCAAAGAAGCGGGGGGTCTCTTTCTCTAGCATCGTGAGCCAAATTGTGGTGATTAACATCGTTTTCTCTTTCGATTCTATTCTCACGGCTGTCGGAATGACCAATGGTGTCGAAGGTGCATTGGTCATCATGATCATCGCGGTGATTGTGAGTGTTGGGGTCATGATTGTTGGAGCTATGCCTGTAGCGCGATTTGTCAATAAGAACCCCACAGTCCAGATGTTGGGCATGGCCTTTCTTATTCTCATTGGCTTTACACTATTGGCAGAAGGCGCCCACTTGGGCCATCTTGAGATTGGCGGGAGCTCGGTCGGGGCTATCCCTAAAGGCTATCTGTATTTCGCCATTGCGTTCTCATTGGGAGTTGAATTCCTTAACATGAAGCTGCGCAAAAAAGTCGACACTCCAGTCCAATTACATGGATATGGAGAGGAAGCTAAGGCAGAGGGCTTACTTCAGGACTAGGCGTCTCAGACTTAGGCTTTCGCCAAAACCCGCGAGCTGTTAAATATCTCTCAGAAGACTTTTGCTCTTCCTGAGAGCTAGCTCTTTGTGAAATACCGACAAGAGTTTATTCCGACTGAATTATTTGACCGAGAAAGGTTGAAATACTGGCGTTGATGTAAAGGGGATTACCATACTAGGCTAGTTCTGCTTGAACCTTTGTGTTGAGTGTAGGCGTTTAAATGCTTTACAGCGCTTAGCGTTTAATCCCCAAGTTTGGAAAGCTAATTGGAACATATGTTGCTTTTATGTTGAGCCTCAAACCTCCTTGGTTACGCTCAGCTTTCGCCAAAACCAAACCCATGACCATCATCACAAACAAAACGGACCGTCCCTTAGCTAAGCGTGTAGCACACGTTTCTAGTCTTATTGGGAATACGCCCTTATATGAATTTAAAGGTGTTTTCGCGAAAGCTGGTGTGAGAGTATTAGCTAAGCTCGAATGGATGCAACTCGGCGGAAGTGTAAAATCCCGACCTGCATTTAATATTATTAAACAAGCGATTGAGCGAGGAGACTATGGAAAAGGTCAAATCTTGCTGGATGCGACGAGTGGTAATACTGGCATTGCCTATAGTGCCGTTGCTGCTGCCTTAGGGTTGCCCGTAAAGATCTGTCTTCCAGAAACGGCCAGTAAAGAGCGCATAAGCATGATGCGAACCCTAGGTGCTGATCTCGTTTTGACGCCAGGTGATCTTGGTGTTGATGGAAGTCAACGGCAAGTAAAAGCCTTTTACGAAGGCGATCCAGAGAAGTATTTCTTGGCTGATCAATATGGTAATCCTGATAATTGGGGAGCGCATTATGCCACTACAGGCCCAGAGATTTTAGCTCAAACCAAGGGTGAAGTGACCCATTTTGTATCTGCGATGGGCACTTCTGGCACGCAGATGGGGGTCGGACGGTTTCTAAAAGAGAATGTGAAAGGAGTCGAGATCGTTGCCTTGCAACCTGATTCTGGCGAGCACACGTTTGAAGGTTGGAAGCATATGGCAACTACTGGTCGTATCCCACCGATTTATGATAAGGACGTTCCTAACCGAATCATCACTGTCAGTAATATTGAAGCGGATGCCATGGTGAAGCGCGTTGCGCTTGAAGAGGGATTACTATTGAGTCCTTCGGCTGCTGGCAATTTAGCGGGAGCAATTAAGGTTGCAGAGCAACTTGATAGTGGAGTAGTAGTAACTACTTTTGCCGATGACTTTACGAAGTACAGCGCAGACTATGCGCGGATTTTCGAAGGAGCTGAGGAGTAGCACATTCATCCACGGGCGTCTGCCTAAAAGTGTATAGAGCTCTTTTCACGGATCTATCCCCAAAGGGCCTTTGCTAATGCAAAGGCCATTTTTGATGCGGGTACTTCTGCTGGGAAATATAGTGAAGACGACTTATCGCAAACTGCACATGTTAGATAGGGAGTTTTAGTCCTTGGGTCTCTAATTAGGTTGAGGCCCTGTATATTATGGGTTGAGAACTGAGCTATGTAATTGATTGTCAGGTATTTGAATGTTTAAAACGTAAATTGTAGAAATACGAATGAAGAGTCTAGTTGAGGGCTCAAAACGTAAATCGTAGAAATACGAATGAGTGGATTTTTCAGACCGATCGCGTATTGCTTATATGCGATAGAATTGGAGTTATGGCGAAAATTGACTGATTGCATATTACTTCTATAAGATGGAATAGGACGTCTTGGAATTCTCTCCAAGGGATTAGAATGTAGGACTTTGTACTCGATGTTTAGAAAGCGCATAGAACCATAGCTACCCTCATACTGGTAGATTGGATGAATATGTTACGTCGAATAGATGAGGCGACTGGCAAAATCGAGCAGTTGAAATGCCAGAAACCCAGTAAGAATGGCGATTTATTATATATAAGTTCTGCTCATCCGTGGTACAGCTTTTGCCCTACGCCACATGGCACAAATACCATCATGGGAGAACTCTACCTACAATTTCAGTCCGTTAAGACCTTCTTTTCAAGAAGGAATGTTAGGCTATTCTCAGGTGTTTTGTGCCATAAAGTCTCTAGTTATCAACTAATTATGGCAAAGACAGTCCCGGTCGTCAGTACACTCTTCTTTTTACTGTTCTCTATTGCGATGAGCTCCGATGCCTATGGGCAAAGTGGTGCATTTACGATAGATGACATCTCAACAACAGATGTTTCTGATTGCACGACTGCTGATGGTCAAATAAATATTCGAATAAATTCTGTTTCGTCCGGAGCGAGTCCGTATGACGTTTCACTCGATAATGGCGCCACGTGGGTCGCCAATAATCTTACTCCAAATGGAAGTGGTGACATAACGGTCATTGGCCAGTCTTGGGGAAACTATGCAATTGCTGTTAGGGACAACAATGGCGACATTGTTTATCCAGGTTACGCTCAAATTATAGGTTGTACGTATGATGCTTGTTCTCCAGGGACGGATAACTTCTACATTTCTGCTGTGCCAGGTGCCACTAGTTATATGTGGACTACTTCCGTTGGGTCAATTGCCTCAGGTGATGGAACAACAAATGTTGAATTAGATTTATCGTCTCTCATTCCAGGAGACATAGGAACTGTATGCGTGCAACCTACAGGACCAACCTGTACAGCCCCTAATACATGTTTTGAAATTCGCATTAGCTGTCCAGAGGAGTGTGGCAATGGTATTGATGACAACCTTGATGGGCAGACGGATGAAGGGTGCGGTGAGATCACAGGTCGAATCTTTGAGGACATCAACTACGGAGGAGGAAGAGGGCGCACCTATAACGAGGCGAACTCTTCGGCTACGGCTAGTGGTTGGGCCGCTGGCGCGATTGGCGTAGATGGTGCACGTGTTGAACTTTATACTAGCGCTGGAGCTTTTGTTACTTCAACAACTTCTAATGCAGACGGCCTTTACACGTTTTCTTCATTAAGCCTTGCATCCTATCAGGTTAGGGTTGTTAGTTCTACAGTCAATTCTAATCGGGCAAGTAATTCAACCGGTAATACACCGATCGCTGTTCAAACCTTTAAGTCGTCTTATACTTCATTAGAAAGGAATGAGGTTGGAGGTGCTGATCCTTCTAAGCTTGATGCACTTGCTAATACTTCAAATGCGTCCCTCAGCTCATTGAGCACAACTTCAAGAGAGCCTCAATCTTTAATAACCGTATCTGTCACTGGATCTCATTCAGAGAACGATTTTGGTTTTAACTTCAATACTATTGTAAATACAAATGCAAGAGGTCAGGGATCACTTGCTCAAATGGTTGAAAATGCAAATGAGCTATCCAACACAAATCTTGACCAAGAAAAAGATCCACTAGGACCTTATCCAGCTTTCGCCAAAACATCAGGATGGGATCACTCTTTGTTTATGATCCCAGGTGCCGGCCCCCATACATTGGCACTGAGTTCTACACTGCCAAGAATTACTGATGCATACACGCATCTCACTGGTTATACCCAGAGAGGTGCAGTACAAGGGGGGAATTCTGATCGCATTCTGCAAGTACAACTTACCGGATCCTTGGCCTTTGATGGTATTCGCTTAGAAGCAGACTTTGTTCAGATATCAGGTTTCTCAATCACTGAATTTAATAGAGGTGTTCGCTCTGAACATGCGGGGAGTTCGAATATCCATATTTGGGGTAATAGTATCGGAATATTAGCGTCAGGCTCAATTCCTCCCAAAGGTGGTGCATATGCGATTCTTTTTCAGGACTTTGACGGTGGCTTCATCGGAACTAACGGCGATGGGAGCAATGATGCTAATGAAGGAAATATCATTTCAAACTTCCTGAGAGGCATATATACCAATAGATCTGAGGGCATATTGATTGCGGGTAACTGGATTGGTCTTGATAGAACCGGTCTATCAAATGTTGGACACGATTTCTGTGGTATAGAGTTAGATCGCACAACGGGTGAGAATGTGATTGGATATGATGATCGGTTGACACAAACTGACGGAACCTTATATAAAAACGTCATTTCAGGATCAGGGAGCTCAGGAATACGTTTGGATCAATCGGACGATACTAGAATTTCTGGTAACTATATAGGTTTAGATGCTTTGGGATTAAACATGGTTCCCAACCTTAATGGTATTAGAATCATTGATGGATCAAGTAATACGCTTATTGGTACTGATGCTGATGGTACAGGGGATGTTTTAGAACGAAATGTAATTTCTGGTAATATTAATGAAGGAATTTGGATTGATTATACAGGCGATAATCTTAATACTACAATTGCAGGAAATTATGTTGGAACGGATATAACTGGAAACGCTGCGATAGGAAATGGTAACTATGCAATACACACTATTAGGTTTAACGACAATACGATTATTGGAACAAACGGTGACGGTGTTAATGACGTCACGGAAAGAAATGTGGTTAGTGGTAACTCAGGCCACGGCATAGTAGTCCGTGAGCAAAGGAATTCTATAGTTGCAGGAAACTACGTAGGTGTTGGTGCCGATGGCCTTACACCTTTAGGTAATGGAGGCGATGGAATTATAGTAGTTGGTACAGATACTGAGAATATTGGAGTTGGATGTAGTTCAACTTTTACAAACACGAATATTTCCGAAATTGGTAATATTGTTAGAAATAACTCAGGGACAGGGATTCATGTAACGACTGGAGTTCGCGAAAATAATTGTTTGAGGAATAATGTCTTTGGAAATAACGGTGAGCTAGGTATTGATTTGACATCCAAGGGAGTGGATAGTAACGATGACGGTGATTTTGATAATGGGCCGAATGGTAGGATCAACATGCCGATTATTGAGTCTACAACGCTTGATGGATCTCAGTTGACCGTTACAGGATATACTCGTCCTGGTTCTATTGTGGATTTCTACATTGCCGATGCCGGACCTAATCCAAGTCCACTCCCTGTTGGCTATTCCACCTCATTTGGTGAAGGAGAGACGTACCTCGGAACTTTTATCGAAGGAAGTGCCGATGACTTAGATGGTTCAATTGGTAATTATACAGATGATGGTACTGGTAATACAGTTGTGAAAACTGAGACGAGGTTTGAGTTCGTTTTTGACGTAGCGGGTTCTGGTCTCGCTGAATCAGATATAATTACTTCGATTGCAACGCAAGCCGGTCCTGTTGCTAATACTTCAGAGTTTAGTGGTGTAACAACTGTCGGCGTCCCTGAGATATGCAATGATGGGATTGACAATGACCTTGATGGCCTGACGGATTGTGATGATCCTGACTGTGGCGCTAGCGCAATAATTGACTATTCTGGAGACGATTGCGTAGACGCAACAGTTTCATTCTCTGCAATAGCTCAACCTTCTGGAACTACGTACTCTTGGACTTTTGGTTCTAATGCTTCCATTTCTACCGCGACAGGAATTGGACCGCATAACGTTAGCTTTTCTAATTGTGGTACAAATACGGTAACTCTGGAAGTTACTCGGGGCTCGTGCACAGATTCTGAAACTCAGACCGTTGATACAAGGGAAACGGAGAATCCAATTTTTACATCCGTTCCTATAGCAGTTACGATTGAGTGTGGAGATGCTTTACCAACAACGATGGCTATTGCTACAGATAATTGCGAACCTCCATCAGTCACCGTTGCCACATCAGCAGGAGCATCAAGCTGCGCTGGAGGTGAAGTTATTAGGACATTTACTGCGACAGATGATTGTGGTAATACTGCAACGGCTACTCAGGTGATTACCATCACCGATAATACAGCACCAACATTTGCTTCAGTACCAGCAGCAGTTACAATTGAGTGTGGCGACGCACTTCCAACAGATATGGCAACGGCTACCGATGTATGTGATGCATCAGTAGTAGTTACCGTTGCAAACTCAGTAGGTGCATCAAGTTGTGCAGGCGATGCGGTTGTTCGCACGTTCACTGCAACAGATGATTGCGGCAATACGGCGACTGCTTCACAGATTGTAACGATTACTGATACAACTGCACCAACGTTTGCGAGTGTGCCAGCAGCAGTTACAATTGAGTGTGGTGATGCTACACCAAGCGTTATGGCAACGGCGACCGATGCATGTGATGCTTCAGTAGTAGTAACAGTTGCAGAGTCTGCAGGAGCAGCGAGCTGTGCAGGTGATGCGATTATTCGCACATTTACTGCGACCGATGATTGTGGTAACACAGCGACCGCAAGTCAAATCGTAACGATAGAAGACACGACCGATCCGACGTTCGCAAGTGTACCACCAACAGCAAATCTCTCCTGTGGGGCTGCGCTTCCGACGACGATGGCAACCGCTACCGATATTTGCGATTCAAATGTTGATGTTACAGTAGCAGAAGCAGAAGTTTCTCGTGCATCAGCAAACGAGTACGTTATTCATCGCACGTTTACCGCGACTGATAATTGCGGTAATACTGCGACAGCAGTACAGATTGTGAACTACTCAGATTCAGGTGTACCAACTTGGACGAGCGTGCCAGCAGATGTAACGCTTGAGTGTGGTGATGCTTTACCAACCGACCTTGCAGTTGCAAACGATGGTTGTGATGGAGCATTGACTGTTACACCAGCTGATACAGAGGTTGCTGATTGTGGTTTGACTAGCGTAATAACAAGAACATTTACAGCATCTGATGCTGACGGAAATGTGATTACTTCAACGCAGGTGATCACAATTGAGGATACAACCGCTCCAGTCTTTGCTTCAGTACCAGCAGCAGTTACAATTGAGTGTGGCGACGCACTTCCAACGGATATGGCAACGGCGACCGATGTATGTGATGCATCAGTAGTAGTCACCGTTGCAAACTCAGTAGGTGCTTCGAGCTGTGCAGGCGATGCTGTTGTTCGCACGTTTACGGCGACAGATGCATGTGGTAATACAACTACAGCAAGTCAGATCGTAACCATTGAGGATACGACAGCACCAGTCTTTGCTTCAGTACCATCAGCAGTTACAATTGAGTGTGGCGATGCTACACCAAGTGACATGGCAACGGCGACCGATGTATGTGATGCTTCAGTTGTAGTAACAGTTGCAGAGTCTGCGGGAGCAGCAAGCTGTGCAGGTGATGTGATTATTCGCACGTTTACTGCGACTGATGCATGTGGCAACACGACGACTGCAAGTCAGATTGTAACGATTGAGGATACAACTGCACCAACGTTTGCGAGTGTACCTGCAACTGAAGATCTAACATGTGGTGATCCACTGCCAACGACGATGGCAACAGCGACTGACATTTGTGATGCAACCGTAGATGTTACAGTTGTGGATACTGAAGTGTCCCGTGCTACT
>CALDUE010000074.1 GCA_937923485.1 uncultured Saprospiraceae bacterium | reverse complement strand
TGTCGCGTAACGCAACTTGGTCGCAGGGCCCATCGGTTGACTTGTAAGTCCTAAACGATCGATGGCAAGTTTTGCGGAAGCGTGATCAGAAATTGACTCACCTCCATACACCTTACCCGCAGCAACCAAAGCCGCGAAAGGAACCAGACCGATCATCTCACTGCCCGCTACATCGCAGTTGTGCTTTTGAGCTTCTTGTCTGACCGTCTCGTAAATCGTCGCCAATCCTGTTTTCTTGACATCTGTTAGGTTGATGGATATCTGGGCATTGCCAAAAGCTTCTTGGTACCAACCAATAGCGCGAACTCCTGGTAAGCGGTGACCTGTGCCACTCGCACGAACAGCCTTGGCTATCGCTCGGGCCGTTTGCACATCGGAAGTCGTGAGGTTAATGTTGTAGGCAACCAACAGTTTTCTCGCACCGACAACGCTTGCTCCAGCAGTGGGATGAATACCGTCGGGACCGAAGTCTGGACCTAGATTTAAGGCTGGGTTTAGATCGTTTTGACGCAAGTCCTGCACAAAGCGTGTGGATTTTCGTAGCCGAGCTGCCTCAATACCGCCTTTGCGAACCTTGGCTAAGGACCTGTAGACAGGGCGCGTCGCGCTCTTTTCGTAGAGATAAGCTGGTACCTCCAATTCTTCTCCAAGGTATTTGGCTACATCGATTGCAGCTTGCTGAGCAATTTTCATGTCAAGACCAAAAAGTGGCACAAATGGACACACATCTAGTGCGCCGATGTACGGATGGGTCCCACTATAATCGGTCAAATCGATGTGCTCGACAACTGAAACTGCAAGACGCTTTGCTGCTTCTACGACTGCCTTTGGCGGACCTAGAAACGTGAAAACCGTTCGATTGGCATCTGTGCCGACGTCTCGATGAAGTAGTCGGACGTCTTCAACTGAGGTAATTGCGGCCGTAAGTGCGTCTATAACGGTAAGGTTTCGACCCTCACTTACATTGGGAATACATTCAAGTAATGGACCATACATTTGACAAAGCAACGTCAAAGCTGCTGATTACCAAGTCTCATCTTGTACCTTCATCACACTTCATGTCGTTATTCATGTCAATGCTTAGACTGATCTTTCGTATTTCTTGCTCGCTTCTCATTGCAAGTACGCTTTCTGTTGCGTTTGCGCAAAATGTAGTGGTGAGTCAAGATATTGAGTTGCGCTCGGACTCACGATACGAGCTTTTTGCGGGTGCAGAAGGGCAAGTGATTCTCTATCGAGACGACCCTACCAAAGTACACCTTAATGCATTTGGCTCATCAATGGAAGAAGTGTGGTCGCGCGAACTTCACATGGATAAAGGTCGCCCCAATCCTCTTGGAGCCTTGGTGTCGGAGGGGGAGATCAATGTCTTTTACATCTATCGCAAAGATCGCAGCCTGCATCTCAAAATGCAACGTTATTCCGCTCGTGGCAACATGACGGACTCCATGACGATAGTGGAGCTAACGGATGATTTTGCCAATTCCAACTGGTTACTTCAAACAGACGCTGCGCACAAGTACGCTATACTCTCAACACAACGCGATGCCAACACCTATGTAATTATGGGGATTGAGATTGCATCGGGTCGCGTTATGTATCAGCAAAAAATCGACCTCAGTGCAGAGTCCTTCCTGATGCGTGAGTTCTCAGAGGTTTACATCGATGACTTTGGTGCGGCCTATCTCTGGAGTCAGGAGAATAACCGTCGCAGTCGTCTCGACGAACACGTGATTCGAATTATTCAGATTAGCATTACTGGCGATGTAAAAACAGTGGCTGTGGCAATGCCCGATGTGTTGCTTTACGACTTCGAATTGAAGGTTGATCCGGGTAATAAGCGTGTAGTTGGCATTGGCTACTACTCCGTAAACCCGGATGAAGCAGCGGGGGTGGTCATGGTAAGGTTACCCTATGATTTAGATGGTGTAGCAGATGTTGCTACCGCCGCGTTTCCGCAAAGCGTTATTGAGGCTGTCGACCCCAGAAATAAAAGGGTAACAGGCATCCCCTATATTAAAGCACTCGATGTTGTTTTCCGTCGCAATGGTGGAGTCTTGCTCATCGGTGAGCAGCGCAAACAAACTGTTCGGACCGTGGGTGGACGTAGTGGCTATTTTGGAGGAACAATCAAAACAGACTACCTCTACGAAGATATCATCCTCTCTTCAGTTTCTGCGGATAGTCTCTCTTCATGGCACGAGGTGCTTCCTAAAAAGCAATTCAGTCAGGATGACAATGCTGCATTTTCGAGTTATTTCCTGGCTACGACCCCTAAGCAACTTCGTCTAATCTACAACGATGAGGTCCGCAGTGGAGGCACAGTAAGCCAGTACCAGATTAATGGTCTTGGTGGAATCGATCGCTCAAGTTTGATGAACACCGAGTATCAAGACTTGTGGTTACGACAAGGCGCTGGCGTTCAGGTCACTGCCAATTCGATTGTTATTCCAAGTGAGCGGAGGACGCGCTTGCGTTTGGTGAAGGTGTTGTTTTAGGCGGGACGTGGGATTTGAGATGTGGGATTTGAGACGTGGGATTTGAGATGTGGGATTTGAGACGTGGGATTTGAGACGTGAGATTTGAGACGTGGGATTTGGGACGTGGGATTTGAGATGCTAATAGGGACGCATCGCTAGGGACGCTGCCGTTCGACTTTTTTTGACCCACGGTAGAACTGCAGGGCTTCCGCCAGTGGCAGCTTCCTAGATCTGTGTGGGGTAGTAAAATGAGCCGAAGACGAGCCCCCCGTGCATAGGAAGTTGATTTTCGCACTACGTGCAGGATTCACAATTTTAGAAGTATAGCTTCATAAATCAATTTGAAATTGAGAGGATAGTTAAACCACTCTCTCCCTCCATCGTTGCTCTCTTATGATCGTCGTACTCAGTCCTGCAAAAACTTTAGATTTTAGCCCTGTAGACCTTGCCATCGTTACCCAACCACGTTTGCTGGAACGGACTGCTGAATTGGCCGCTGTGCTAAAGAAAAAGTCTCCAAAGAAGCTACAAGAGCTGATGTCAATCAGTAGCAATCTGGCGGAGCAGAACGCTGCACGTTTTCAGGCTTTCGATGAGCCAGACAATATCGCTTCCGCAAAACCTGCATTGCTCGCATTCAAAGGTGACGTATACCGTGGGTTGGAGGCTGATACCTTTTCACCGGACGAGCTGGCCTGGGCACAAGATCATGTGCGTGTACTCTCGGGAATGTATGGCTTGCTACGTCCATTCGACCTTATCCAACCGTATCGCTTGGAAATGGGAACGCAGCTGAAGGTAGCTCGTAAGAAGAACCTTTATGAATTTTGGGGCAATCAGATCACCGAGTTACTTAAAGCCGATATCGAATCTACGGGTGCCAAGTTTGTGCTCAATGCGGCGAGTAAAGAATATATGGAAAGTGTCGACACGGAAGCACTTGGCGTTCCTGTAATCGAAGCTGACTTTCGTGAGCGTCGTGGTGGCAAACTTAAGTTCATCACCTTCAATGCGAAGGTGGCCAGAGGCAAGCTGGCGCAACTGGTCGTGCAGGAAAAGATTACGGATCTTAAGGGGCTAGAAGACCTTGATGTGAATGGCTATTGCTACGATGCTGAGCGTACGACTGAGGGGATGGTTGCGTTTACGAAAGAGGAAGGGTAGAGAGGGTGTATCCTTCTACAGCTGTACACATGCAACTCACCCTACATCAACGTACTCTTCGCTTACGCAATCATTTCACGATTGCGCGAAACACGCGTACAGAACAACAGACCACTGTCGTCGAATTAAGCGATGGCGAAGGGCAGACCGGTTATGGCGAGGTCAGTGACAACCCGTATTACACGCAGGCGAGTCCAGTTGAGGTAGCTAACGTGTTGAATTGCGTGCAAGGGGTTTTGGCGAAAGCAGACCCTGACTCCCCTACCCTGCTCTACGACCAACTCTTTCAGCAGCTATCTGCAGCGGGTGAAGTCAACTACTTTGCCCTCAGTGCACTAGACATGGCAGCACACGATCTAGCTGCCAAACGCGCTGGGAAACCACTCCACGAATACTGGAATTTCGATTGGGACGAAGCAAATATCCCTGTTTCAAATTATACATTGAGTATTGATGCGCCTCATGAGGTTTTGGCGAAAGCGCAACAGAATCCTTGGCCGAGTTATAAGGTTAAACTAGGCGGCAAAGCCGACGTAGCGACCATAGATTTATTAAGAAAAAATTTACCGAAAACAAGACTCTCTGTTGATGCGAATGCGGCCTGGGAGGTCGACGAGGCACTCACGAATATCAAGCATCTGCAAGAGCGTGAAATTGCTTTTGTTGAGCAGCCTTGTTCGCGCGGAGCTTTCGCCAAAACACAAGCTGTGCGTGACGCTTTACGCGCTCAAACAGACAAAGTCTTCCCTCCGCTCGTTGCTGATGAAGATTGTCAAACTGAAAGCGATGTGGCGAAGTGCGCGAAGGCCTACGACATCGTCAACATCAAATTAAGTAAGTGCGGCGGTCCGACTCCTGCCCTACGAATGGTAAAGGAAGCGAAAGCACTCGGCCTCGGAGTGATGTTCGGTTGTATGATCGAGTCGAGTTTTGCGATCGGAGTACTACGTCACTTCTCCCCTGTAGCTGATTTTATGGATTTGGATGG
>CALDUE010000073.1 GCA_937923485.1 uncultured Saprospiraceae bacterium | reverse complement strand
ATGTTCTCTAACGATCTTATCGAGCAGGCGGAAGCTCGTGAGCAGATCGAGAATATTAGACATATTGCTCGTAGCCACCAAGGAGCTGATAAAGCCGATTATCAAACTGCAATTGAAGGTGCGGAAGTTGCGATTGCGCAGGTTGAGCGTTCAGTATTTGATTGCGAGTATTTCAAGAAGAAACTCAAGCCTGAGTACGATGCAGATCCGAACAACCCTGAGGTTTATCAATCAGTCTATGCTCGTCTTCTTCAAGTAGGATGTGACAAGTCAGATCCTCTTCTAGCTGAGATTGGTGCAAAAGATCGCGCTGTCAAACAAGCCGAATTTGATGCGAATAATCCGATGACCATCGCAAAGAAAATGATCGATGCCGGTGATTTGGATGGTGCTATTGCGAAACTGGAAGAGGTAGCTAACAACGAAAGCAGTCCTGATGCGAAGGCCGCTATCTACCTCAACATTGCATCATTGATGCGTAAGGATGGTAAGAAATCCAATGCTCGTACCTATGCAAACAAGGCTCTCTCTGCTAAGCCAGGGTACGGCAAGGCTTATCTCATGCTTGGTGATCTTTACGCTTCTTCAAGCCGCTCTTGCTCAACTGATCCTTTCCAACAGCGTTTGGTGATCATCGCGGCACTCAACAAGTACGCACAGGCTAAGAAAGATCCAGAGACTTCTAGCACAGCGCAAAGTCGCATCAGCAAGTATTCTGGTTCACTTCCTACGAAGGAAATGCTCTTTGAGCGTGGAATCAAGGCTGGTGAAAGCCGTAGCACAGGTTGCTGGATCGGCGAAACCGTAAGCGTTCGAGCTGCAGGATAATAATAGCCTACTTTCCTAAAATATCAAGCCCTTCCTTCGTACTATGTGAAGGAAGGGCTTGTTGTTTATTATATTACACTTGCTACATAAACTTTGCTTGAGATGAGACTATCACACTTTACAACAACAGCGGCACTATCTGCTGCAATTCTTATTGCTGCGTGTACCCCGAAAGCACCTGTAGAGCAAACGACCGCGAGTACGCCTACAACGGTATCTGCACCCAAGGTTGATGAAAAGCTGAGCCCTTGTCCAAAATTTACAGATGCTCCAAACCCTGGTCAAGTTGAAGACAATTATGTAATCTACCGCGACAAGCTTCGCCTCAATGATATCAATGGAGCTTATGAGCTTTGGCAAGAAGTCTATAAAGTAGCTCCTGCCGCTGATGGTAGACGAAATACGGTTATCACCGATGGAATCTACTTTGCCGAGTATTTCATGTCTCATACGCGCGATGTTGCTGAGCAGAAAAAGTACGAAGACCAAGTTTTTGCCTTCTACGATAAAATTCAGGAGTGCTATCCAGAAGGAGGTTACTCCTATGCGCGCAAGGGCTTTGATGGTTTTTACAAGTACAAAACCCGCTACACCAAAGCGGAGATCTATGAGCTTTTCGAAAAGGCCATCGATATTGACCAAGACGAAGTCGGAGATTTTATCCTTAACCCACTTTCCAACCTAGTTGTAGAACGCCACCAAACAGGGGAAATCGATGATGCGGAGGCTAAGCGGATGTACGATTTCATCATTAATCGTATCGCTGTAGGTAAAGCTTCCGCCAAAACAGATGAAGAGCGCGAGCGTTGGGGAATCATTGAAGGCTACGCCCCAGAGCGTTTGGCATATTTCGAAACAGTAGCAGGCTTTTTCGATTGTCAGTATTACAAGGATAAGTACATGCCTGAGTTTGAAGAAGCAATGGATGATTATACACGTCTCGCTCAACTTGCAGGTTACCTCCGTTTTGGAGGTTGTGCTGATACTGATTCAGATCTCCAACGCATCGTTCAGCGAGCCAACGAAGTCCGACCAGTAGTTGAGGATCCTAAGAATAGCTGCTTCACTTTGTTGTCAGATGGCAAAAACAAAGAAGCTGCTAGCTGTTTGGAACAAAAATATAACGAGACTTCAGATGAGGCAAAGAAAGCGCAGTACGCAATGGTCATCGCCAAAATCAACTACGGTAGTCTCCGTAATTTTCCTGTAGCTAGAAAATGGGCTCGCCTTGCTGCAGGCCACAAGTCAGGATGGGGTGACCCATATATCCTCATCGGGAAACTGTATGCTTCTAGTGGTCCGCTATGTGGACCTGGAACGGGGATCATGTCCCAACGAGTCGTTTGGGTAGCTATTGATCAATGGAACAAAGCCAAGTCTGTCGATCCGAGCACAGCTGCTGAAGCAAACAAACTCATCAACAAATACGCGCAATACATGCCCAACAAAGCAGACGTGTTTATGAAGCCAGACATGGTCGACGGGAAAAGTTATACTGTTGGTTGTTGGATTAATGAGACTACGATTGTGAGGTCAGTTAAGTAGACGGCCAAAGGCCGAAATTTTGAATTTTGAATTAGGGAATTTTGAATGCCGAGACGTCGCTCTTAAAAGCATCTTTAATGCTGAGTATCTAATGCCGCGTCCCTATGGCGATTCAAAATTCAAAATTGCGTCAGCGGAGCTGACGGCACCAATTCAAAATTAGAAACCAAGTTTCAGCTCATTTTCTCTACGCCATGTTAGTACTTGTATTCAAGTAGATTTTGGCGTCTACTAGCTTTGCAGCGTGTCCGAAATGCCCAATGCATACCGCATCGCGCTCCCTCAATTCGAGGGACCGTTTGACTTGTTGTTGTTCTTCATCGAACGTGACGAAATAGACATTCGTAATATTCCAATTGCGAAGATCACGGATGACTTCCTCGACTACATCCAAGCGGCTTCTGAGTTGAATATTTCTTTAGCAGGAGACTTCATTGTGGTTGCAGCTACACTCATGTCGATTAAAGCGCGCGTACTTCTCCCACGTCTTCCAAAAGACGAAGAGGGCAACGAGATTGACCCTCGGCAAGAGCTCGTAGACCGACTGTTAGAGTACAAGCGGTACAAAGAGATCCTGGAGGACATGCGCAAGCTTGAACTTGAAAGAGGTCAGCGCTTCGGTCGCAAGCTCCATGTGGAGCAATTTCAAGAGATCATCGGCGAGGCCATGGTCGAAGCCGAGTGGGAATCAGTCACCCTCTTTAAACTTTTCAAGACTTTTGAAAAGGTGCTGCAGCGCCAAAAGTATCGGGAAACTAAGCACGTCCATAAAGTTGTGCGCTATCCTTATACCATTCAGGAAGAAGGTGTACGCATCCTCAAGTCGATTCACATGCGGGGCAAGGTGGCTTTCGTCACCCTCTTTGGTAAATGTGAGAACCGTGTCCACGCCATCGTTACTTTTCTTTCCCTGCTCGAACTCCTCAATGCCAACAA